>NZ_JAEUMO010000162.1 GCF_016793285.1 Phenylobacterium sp. | reverse complement strand
CTGAAGGGCTCGGGGCCGGCGGCCTACCTCGACATCGAACAGGTGGTCGCCGCCGCGAAGGACGCCGGCGCCGACGCGGTACACCCGGGCTACGGCTTCCTCTCCGAGAACGCCGCGTTCGCGCGGGCCTGCGCCGAGGCGGGGCTGACGTTCGTCGGCCCGACGCCCGAGACGCTGGAGCTGTTCGGCGACAAGGCCCGCGCCCGCGCGCTGGCGCGGCAGTGCGGCGTGCCGGTCCTGCAAGGCAGCGACGGCGTGGTTTCGCTGGAACAGGCGCAGGCGTTCTTCGCCGAGCACGGGCCGGTCATGGTCAAGGCCGTGGCCGGCGGCGGCGGCCGCGGCATGCGGCCGGTGACCGAGGCCGGCGAGCTGGCGGCGGCGTTCGAGCGCTGCGCGTCCGAGGCCAGGGCCGCGTTCGGCAACGGCGACCTCTACGTCGAGCGCTTCCTGCCGCACGCGCGGCACCTGGAGGTGCAGGTGGTCGGCGACGGCGAGAGCGTGGTCCACCTCTGGGACCGCGAATGCTCGCTGCAACGCCAGCGGCAGAAGGTGATCGAGATCGCCCCGGCCGACATGCTGGCCGACAGCGTGCGCGAGCGGCTGTTCGGCTACGGCGTGGCCCTGGGCCAGGCGGCCGGCTACCGTAGCCTGGGGACCATGGAGTTCCTGGTGGTCGACGCGAAGGGTGGGGCCGACGAGATCGTCTTCATCGAGGGCAACGCGCGCCTGCAGGTGGAGCATACGGTCACCGAGGAGGTGACGGGCCTCGATCTCGTGCGGCTGCAGTTGCAGATCGCCGCGGGGAGGTCGTTGGCCGACCTGTCGCTCACCCAGGACCGCGTGCCGGAACCGCGGGGCCACGCCGTCCAGGCGCGGGTGAACCTCGAGACCATGGCCGCCGACGGCTCGGCCCGGCCGGCCGGCGGGACGCTGGGCGTGTTCGAGCCGCCCTCGGGGCCGGGGGTGCGGGTCGACGGGTTCGGCTATGCGGGCTACCGCACCAGCGCACGGTTCGACAGCCTCCTCGCCAAGCTGATCGTGCATGCGGGCGCGGGCGGCCTCAGCCGCGCCGTCGCCAAGGCCTACCGGGCGCTGAGCGAGTTCCGGATCGAGGGCTCGCCCACCAACATCGCCTTCCTGCAGAACCTGCTGGCCCATCCGTCCGTGGCGGCGGGCGAGGTCCACACGCGCTTCATCGAAGAGCACATGGGCGAGCTGGCCGGCGAGCCGGAGGCGCATCCGCGCCTCTACTTCGACGCCGCCGCGCGGGGTGCGGGCGGGCCGAAGCGCGCCGGCTACCAGGTCGACACCAGCGATCCCCTGGCGGTGCTGGCGCTGGGCAGGGAAGCGGCCGACGCCGCCGAGGTCGAGGAGGAGGCCGAGGGCCCCGAGGGCACGAAGCCGCTCCGCGCGCCGCTGCAAGGCACGCTGGTCAGCGTCTCGGTGGCGGCCGGCGAGACGGTGCGCGCCGGGCAGGCGCTGATGATCATGGAATCCATGAAGATGGAGCACGTGATCGCGGCCGACGCCCCGGGCGTGGTGCGGCTGGTCAACGTCGCGGCCGGCGACACGGTCTACGAGGGCCACCCCCTGGCCTTCATCGAGCAGAGCGACGACGCCGGCGCCGGCGCGGTCGAGGAAGAGGCCGTCGACCTCGACGTCATCCGCCCCGATCTCGCCGAGGTGATCGCGCGCCACGAGAAGACGCTGGACGCGGCGCGGCCGGACGCCGTGGCCCGTCGCCGCAAGACCCGGCAGCGCACGCCGCGGGAGAACATCGAACAGCTCGTCGATCCGGGCAGCTTCGTGGAGTACGGCCCGCTGGTCGTCGCGGCGCGCCGGCGGCGCAACACGCTGCAGGAGCTGATCGACACCACCCCGGCCGACGGCATGCTGATGGGCCTCGCCTCCGTGAACGGCGACCTCTTCGGGGAAGAGAAGTCGCGCTGCGCGGTGATGAGCTACGACTACACCGTGCTGGCCGGCACCCAGGGCGGCAACAACCACTGGAAGCTCGATCGCATGGCCGAGCTGGCCGAGCGGTGGAAGCTGCCGATCGTGTTCTTCACCGAGGGCGGCGGCGGGCGGCCGGGCGACACCGAGGGCGGCGGCTTCACCCGCGGCTTCGAGTTCTGGGGCCGGCTCTCGGGCGCGGTGCCGCTGGTGGGCGTGAATTCCGGCCGGTGCTTCGCCGGCAATGCCGCCATCCTCGGCTGCTGCGACGTGATCATCGCCACCAGGGACTCGGCGCTCGGCATGGGCGGCCCGGCGATGGTGGAGGGCGGCGGCCTGGGCGTCTTCCGGCCCGAGGAGATCGGCCCGATCAAGGTGATGCAGGCCAACGGCACCATCGACGTCCTGGTGGAGGACGAGGAGGAGGCCGTCTTCACGGCCAAGAAGTACCTCGGCTACTTCCAGGGTCCGGTCGCCGACTGGTCCTGCGCCGACCAGCGCCTGCTGCGCCGCGCGATCCCGGAGAACCGCCTGCGCGTCTACGACATCCGCAAGGTGATCGAGCTGATCTGCGACAAGGACTCGGTGCTGGAGCTCAGGCCCAGGTTCGGCCTCGCCATGGTGACGGCGTTCGGGCGGATCGAAGGGCGTCCCGTCGGCATCTTCGCCAACAACCCGATGCACCTGGGCGGCGCGATCGACTCGGACGCGTCCGACAAGGCCGCGCGGTTCCTGCAACTGTGCGAGGCGTTCGACATCCCCGTGGTGTCGCTGTCGGACACGCCCGGCAACATGGTGGGGCCCGAAGCCGAGAAGACGGGCCTGATCCGCCACTGCTCGCGGCTGTTCGTGATCGGGGCCAACCTGACGGTGCCGATCCTGTCGATCATCCTGCGCAAGAGCTACGGCCTGGGCGCCATCGCCATGACCGGCGGCAGCTATCAGGGCGCGATGTTCTGCGTGAGCTGGCCCACCGGCGAGTTCGGCGGCATGGGGCTCGAGGGCTCGGTGAAGCTGGGCTACCGCAACGAGCTCGCGGCCATCGAGGACCCGGTCGAGCGCAAGGCGAAGTTCGACGAGATGGTCGCCGCCGCCTACGCCCGCGGCAAGGCGCTGAGCCAGGCGACCTCGCCGGCGCTGGACGACGTCATCGACCCGGCCGACACGCGCCGCTGGATCCTGGGCGGCCTGAAGAGCCTGCCGCCGAAGCCCGTGCGCGAGGGCAAGAAGCTGCGCTGGATCGATAGCTGGTGAAACCCGCTCACCCCCGGGGGACGAGCGGCAGGGGCGTCGAACTCAGAACAGCCGGTCCTGCAGCCAGAGGATCGCCGGATAGACCGCGAGCCAGGTCCAGAAGAAGCGGTTGAGGCCGAACAGGCAGGCGTTGGCGAGATGGAAGGTGGCGGCGACGACGAGGCCGGCGATCAGCGTCTCGCGTGACAGCAGGCTGAGCGGGAAGGCGAGCTCGAAGGCGATCACCGCCCAGGACATGGCGAGCAGCACGCGCGGCCGCTCGGCCCAGCGGCGCAGGTCCTCGCTGACCGGGTAGGCGGAGAACTGGAAGACGTCGCGGAGCGCGCGGCCGGAGCGCCAGTCGGGGTTCACCACCTTCACCCAGCCGGAGATCAGGTACGACAGCACGAGCTGGGCGCCGAGGTAGCCGAACATCACCTCCCGCCACGGCCGGGTCGGCATGAGCGCCGCGAGCGTGAGGCACCAGAGCGCCAGCAGGCCCATGCGGTCGCTGCCGCCGTTGTAGGGCCCCTGGAAGCGCCAGAGGATCGCCAGCGAGAGCGCGGCCAGGCCCACCAGCGGCCAGGGCTGGGCGACGCCGGCGATGAGCAGGAGGCAGAGGACGCTGCGCGCGCCGAACAGGACGCGCTCGTCGGCCGGCCCGCGCAGGTGCTCGAGGCCCTGTTGCAGCAAGGCGAGCGCCAGCAGCACCTCGGTGAGGCGGGTCGCGGTCTCCAGGGTCATCGCAGGTCCGACAGCCGCCGGGGCGACGCCTCGAACAGGACCTCGCGCACCAACGCCTCGCCGTCGCGGGCCACGAAGAGGAGGCGCAAGGCGAGCCAGGGCTCGTGGACGCCGGGCCCGAGGCCGGCGGCCACGCGGCGGAAGATCTCGTTCTCGCTGTGCGCGCTCGGCGCGTCGACCAGCCGCTCGGCGCAGCTCACGAGGAACAGGGTCTCGTTCCAGCGGGGGTTCCAGGCCAGGCGGCCGGCCATGGTCGCGACCGACACGCGCTGCGGCCGCGGCCGGAACTCCCGCCAGTCGGCGCTCGCGTCCGCCGACGGCAGGAGTGCGTACTCGATGCGCGGCGACGGCGCGATGACGTCGAAGAACCGCCAGGAGGGAATCAGCGCCGGAAGCAGGAGCGCCAGGGGCCGCAGCATGGCCCCATCTTCGCGTGCGTCGCCTCGCGGAGCTAGCGGCCCAGGAACGCCTGGCGGATCCCCGCCCGGAAGGCGTCGATGCCGACCGCGAGGCGTTGCGCATAGTTGGTCCTGGCGTCGGCGCCGGCGACGAAGGTGACGCGGTCGCTGGTGTCGTTGGCGGCGTCCCAGACCACCTCGGCGATCTGTTCGGCCGTCGAGCCGCCCGCGCGGCGCTCGGGGTCCATGAAGGCGGCGAACACCTTGCCCATGTCCTCGGCGTAGGCGGGGTGCTGGGTCATCACCAGCGAGCGGCCGGCGAAGTCGGTGGCGATGCCGCCGGGGGCCACGGTCTTCACCCGGATGCCGAACGGCTCCAGCTCGAACGCCAGGCTCTCGCTCCAGCCTTCCAGGCCCCACTTGGTGGCGTGGTAGACGGAGTTGAACGGGAAGGTGACGAGGCCGCCGATCGAGGTGGTGGTCAGGATCGCGCCCGACTTCGCCGCGCGCATGGCCGGCAGGAACGCCTGAGTGACGCGCATCACGCCCAGCAGGTTGGTGTCGAGCTCTGCGGTGAGCTGCTCGTCCGTCGCGCCCTCGAACGGGCCGGCCAGGCCGTAGCCGGCGTTGTTGAAGAGCACGTCGACCGGGCCCTCGGCCAGCGCGGCCTTCGCGGCGGCGGCGATCTGGTCCGGCCTGGTGACGTCGAGCGCCAGGAGCGTGATCCCGGGCGTCTCGGCAAGTTTGGCTTCGTTCGCCGGGTTGCGCATGGTGGCGAAGACCTTCCAGCCCTTCGCGGCGAAGAGCAGCGCCGTGGCGCGTCCGAGGCCGGTGGAGGCGCCGGTGATGAAGATGGTCTTGGTCATTGGGGCGTCGTCCTCTTTTCTGAATTTCAATTCGGTTTCGGAGCAGGAGAAATGAACTAGGCCTTCAGCGCATCCCAGCAGAGGGTTGCGACGGTGTCCTGGAACGCGCGGTAGCGCTCGGGGGGCAGGTCGCGGCCCAGCGGCGCCATCGACTTCACCGTCTCGTAGAGGAAGGCGGTCATCCAGCCGGTGTCGATGTCCTTCAGCAGGTGCTCGGCCTTGCCGCGCTCCAGCAGCGTCGCCAGCGGGCGCAGGCTGATCGCCGCCTGCTCGCGGGTCTCGGCGGTCAGGTAGGGCGAATTGGCCATCTGCCCCATGAAGACCAGCTCGGCGGCGTTCTCGATCACGTAGTCGATGTAGGCGGCGGTCATGCGGGCGA
>NZ_JAEUMO010000120.1 GCF_016793285.1 Phenylobacterium sp. | reverse complement strand
TCGGCGTATGCCGCCGAGATCGCGGTGGCGAGCGACGCCAACGCCCTGGTCGACCGGATGGACCTCCTGCTGCTGAACGGCCGAATGTCGCCGGGCCTGCGCGGCCGCATCGCCGGCGCGGTGGGGGCGATCAACGTGTCGGCGACCGCCGGGACGGCCCAGACCACGGCGCTCACCAACCGCGCGAAGCTCGCGATCTTCATGACGATGGCCTCGGCCGAGTACCTGGTGCAGCGATGAGCGGGACGATGGATCGCCGCCACCTGCTGCGCCTCGGCGGGGCGATGGGCCTGCTGGGCGCCGGCGCGCCGTTCGCGCTGCAACTCGCCGCCGCGGGCTCGGCGGCGGGGCAGTCGGCGCCCGACTACAGGGCGCTGGTCTGCGTCTTCCTGTTCGGCGGCAACGACGCGCACAACATGGTGCTGGCGACCGACCAGGATAGCTGGACCCGCTACTTCAACACCCGCAACACCGGGACCGACCCGATCGCCCTGATGTCGGCCGGGACCCCGCCGACGCCCGTGGGCCAGACGAGCCCCGTCACCGGGCGGGTCTCCGACCTGCTGTCGCCGGAGGCGTGGGGCGGCGTTCTGCCGATCACGCCACGCACGGCCCAGCGCATCCCGGAGGGCACCAACGCCGCGCAGCGCACCTTCGCCCTGCACCCGTTCATGGCCCCGGTGCAGAGCCTCTTCAACTCGGGCCGCCTGGCGGTGCTGGCCAACGTGGGCACGCTGATCCAGCCGACCAGCAAGGCGCAGTACCAGGCTCGCTCGGTAACGCTGCCTTCGAGCCTGTTCTCGCACAACGACCAGCAGTCGACGTGGCAGGCGCTGTCGCAGGAGGGGGCGCGGACCGGATGGGGCGGCCGCTTCGCCGACCTGATGGCCTCGATGAACGGCACCAGCACGCTCTTCACCGCCGTTTCGGCCGCCGGCAACGCCGTCTTCCTGTCGGGGCAGTCGGTGGTGCAGTACCAGCTCTCGACCGGCGCCCAGCCCGCGGTGGTGATCTCGAGCCAGCAGGGCTCGACCCTGTTCGGCTCGTCGCAGGGGCCCGCCGCGGTGCGCAGCCTGATCACCGACACCAGCGCCGCCAACAACTTCGCCGCCGACTACGCGACGACGGTCGGCCGCTCGATCGGCGCGGCCTCGACGGTGAACGCCGCCTTCACCCAGCAGATCGTCACCGGGGTCCCGACGGCGCCGGCGTACACGAACCAACTTCTGCAGCGGGTCGAGACCAACAGCCTCGCGCTGCAGCTTCAGACGGTGGCGCGGATGATCGCGGCCAGCCAGATCCTCGGCGTGCGCCGGCAGGTGTTCTTCGTCAGCCTCGGCGGCTGGGACACCCACGACCAGCAGAACGCGGTGCAGCCCAACCTGCTGGCGAAGGTGGCGCATGCGCTGAGCTACTTCGACGGCGCGCTGTCGAACATCGGCGGCGTCGACCGGCGCAGCCAGGTGACGACCTTCACCGCCTCGGACTTCGGGCGCAGCTTCACCACCAACAGCGACGGGACGGACCACGCCTGGGGCGCGCACCACCTGATCATGGGCGGCGCGGTGAACGGCGGCGACATCTACGGCCAGTACCCGACGCTCGGCGCCGACGTGAACGGCTTCAACAATCCGGACAATGTGGGCGGCGCGCTGATCCCGACGACGTCGGTGGACCAGTACGGCGCCACGCTCGGCCGCTGGTTCGGCGTCTCGGACGCGGATATCGACGTGATCTTCCCGCGGGTGCGCAACTTCAACACCCGTTACCTCAACTTCGTCTGAGGCGGAGCTAGAGCCCCAGGCTGGGCTTCAGGGCCAGCCACTGTTCCCTGGCGGCCTTCAGGTGCGCCGGAACCTCGGCCTGCAGGTCGTGGCGATGCTCGAAGGCCATCCCGGCCAGGTCGGCGCGGCGCCACTTCAGCACCACCTCGAACGCCGTGCCGGCTTCGAAGTGCAGCAGCACGAAGCGCGGGGGGATCTTGTGAAAGTGCGAGAGCTCGATCTTCGCGCCCGCCGCGGAGATATCCTTGATCACGCAGTCGGCCCACATGGCGAGCCCCTGGCCGTGCAGGACGCGCGCACGGATGCTGACCGACTCACGGGGTTCGGTGCGGCGCTCGTTCCAGTTCACGGCAGGACGGGTCGTCATGGCCGCCACAATGGCCGATCATGCTTAAGAGATTTCCCTCATTCCGCGGAAAAACTGCGGCGGATCAACGCGGTCGGTAGTGGACCTCGGTCACGCGCCGGGCGCCGTCCACGCGCTCGATCTGCACGACCACGTCGATGACGCGGGCGACGTAGGTCTGCACCTTGTCCCAGCCGAGATCGACCCCCGAGGTGAGCGCCAGAAGGGCGATCTGGTCGAGGGCGCCTCCGGGGCTGTCGGCATGGACGGTGGTGAGCGAGCCGGGGTGGCCGCTGTTCACCGCGCGCAGGAAGGCGAAGGCCTCCTTGCCGCGCAACTCGCCCAGCAGGATGCGGTCGGGGCGCAGACGCAGGGCCGCCGCCAGCAACTGGTCGGCATCGACGCGGGCCTCGCCCAGTTCGCCACGCACGGCGACGAGGCCGACGCTGTTCGGGTGGTCCAGGCGCACCTCCGGCGCGTCCTCGATGACGACGAGGCGCTCGGCGCGGTCGATCTCCTTGACGAGGGCGTTCAGCAGGGTGGTCTTGCCCGTGCCGGTGCCGCCCGAGACGACGATGGTCTTGCGCCTCCGCACGGCCAGCTTGAGGAAGGCCGCGTGGTCGCCGGCGGCCAGCAGGGCCTCCAGTTCGGCGTCGCCGGCGGCCTCCTTCGCAGGGTCGGAGCGGGTGGCGCCTTCGAAGAGGCCGTCGCGGGCCAGGTCGGTGACCGACAGGTCCGAGATAAGGTGCTTGCGCACCGCCAGGATCAGCCCCCCGCGGGTGGCGGGCGGCGAGACCACCTGCACGCGGGCGCCGTCCGGCAGGGTCGCCGAGAGCAGCGGCTGCTCGCGGTTGACGCCCTGGTGGCTGGCGGCGGCGATCTGGCGGGCGAGGCGCTGGAGCGCCGTCTCGTCGAGCTGATCGGCAGGCTCGCGGGTCATGCCGCCGCCCGCGGTCTCGACCCACACCTCTCCGGCGCGGTTGACCAGGAGGTCGGTCACGTCGGGGCGCGACAACCACGGCGACAGCGGCGCGAGGTAGGCCGACAGATAGACGTTGCCGCTCATCCTGGGCCTCAGCGGATGACGGCCGAGAAGTCCAGGTCGCGGGCCACGAACACCTGCACCGGCACGCCCTGCGCCACCTTGATGGTGTCGGGGATGTCGATCTGCTTCTGCAATGCGATGGACGCCACCTGGTTGGCCTGGGCCGGCGAGGCGATGACGAAGGTGGTGCTGCTCCCGCTCGTCGCGCTGTTCGCCAGCGCCTGCGAGCCGGCCGAGACCACGGAAAGCAGGATCGAGGCGCCGAAGCGGCGGAAGAAGTGGGTGTCGACCTCGCCGTCCAGCCCGCCGCGGCCGAGGCGGTCGGTGGCGGGCGACCCCACGTCGATGGTGACGCCCGTCGGGCTGATGATCCGGCTCCAGACCACGAAGGCGCGGGTCTGGCCGACGGCCGCGGCCGACTTGTACTGGCCGACCAGGCGCGACCCGCGCGGGATCAGCACGCGGCTCCCGTCGAAGCTGCGCACGTCGCGGCTGACGACGCCGCGGACCGAGCCGGGCAGGTCGGAGTTGATCGCGGTCTCCAGCACCGCGGCGATGACCGTGCCCTGCGGGATCGTGCGGCCGAGGTCGCGCATCTGGCTGGCGCGAGCGACGTCGCCCGAGCTGCCGATGACGCGGGCCGCGAAGCGCTCGTCCGACGTCTCGCGGCCGTCGTTCGCCGGCGGACCGGCGGGGGCCGCGCCGGCGGACGCCGTGGCCTGGGCCAGTTGGATCGGGGCGACCTCGGGCGAGGCGCTGAAGTCCACGACCATGGCCGGGGCGCGCCAGTGGGCGTCGTTCGGGTTGGGCGCGGCCGGCAGCGGCTGCGGGACGATCGACGTCGGCGCGGGCTGCGGCTGGGGGACGGGCGGCGGCGGCGGCGCGACCGCCGCGGGCGCCACCACGGGACGCTCGGTGGTCGTGGGCTGGGTCTGGGCGTGCGCCTCGCGGCCCGAACTCAGGCCGTTGAAGACCATGAATCCCAGGACGGCCGCGCCGCCCAGGCCGGCCCACAGGGTCACCGGGGAGTTGGGCGCGCGGACGCGCGGCGCGCGGGCCTCGCCGCGGGCGAAGACAGGGCTGATGTCCTGACGGGTCGTTGGGGGGATCTTGCCGCTCATCGCCGCCACCACGGGTCCTTCTTGCGCTGCCGCAGCAGGCTGGCTTCCTCGACCCGGAAGCCGTCGTTGTAGATCCGGGTCACCTCGGCGCCCCGGCGCAGCACGAAGCCGCGGGCCACGCGGTCGACCACGATGTAGCCGTCGCGCTGGCGGGTGTTGACCACCGCCTCGCCGCCATCGGGATCCACGGCGAAGATCGCCGGCAGGTCCTCCTGGCCGCGGAAGGTGAAGTAGGTGTCGCGCCCGTCGTCGAAGACCTTCACCGGCAGCGTCTTGGACGAGCCGTCGTAGGAGTAGGCGTTGTTCGCCTCCACGGGCGGCGGTGGCGGCGGCGGGGCCTCGATCAGGGCGACGGCGGGCGGCGCGTAGAGGAACCGCACGGTGAAGGGCAGGGCGCGCGACGGCTGCTTCTGGACGCTGAGCTGGAAGTTGTAGCGCCGGGCGTTGGTGATCACCGTCATGTTCGTCGCGGGCCGCGCCGCCATCGGCTTCAGGAACAGGAGATTCGCGCGCCGGTTCGGCGTCACCTGCCATCCGAGGGAGTCGCCGATCGCGACGTTCTCGATCTTCTCCAGCGGGTCGAATTCCAGCGCCAGTTGGAAGCCGAGCGCGGTGCGCAGCTCGACCACCTCGGCAGGGTCGTACTCCACGACGTGGATCCGCGGGTCGCCGGGGCCGGGCCGCGGCGTGACGGCCAGCGCCGGGGTGGCGGCCAGGACGAGGGTGAAGGCGATAGCGGTGGTGGTGCGCATCATCGGGCGGCTCCCGCGGGCCGGGCGGAAACGGAGGGGCGGCGGTAGCTCTCGCCGAGCCGGGGGGCGGCCTCGCCCACGCTGACCGAGACGCTGCTGCTGCGGCCGGGCGAGGCGGCGGCGGCTGCGGCCGTCGAGATCGTGCGCGAGCGGGCCGTCGCCTGGGCCTGGTCGCGCTGGAGGTCGAGCGCCAGGCGCTCGGCGCGCGAGGGCAGGATGTCGCCGGCCGCGATGGGGCCGCCCGCCGCGGCGGTCCGCCCGGCCGCTCCGGCCTCGCCGCGGGCCCCGGCGCCTTCCGGCAGCTTGAAGCCGAGCGCCATGACGATGGCCCCGATCACGAGCGCCGCCTGGCCGGCCGCGAAGACGAAGATCAGCGCGGCGGTCGAGATCGCCGTCTGCGGCTCGAGCTGGAAGGCCAGGCGCTGGGCGGTCAGGGCGTCGAGCCAGGGCTCGATCACCGTCAGCATCAGCACGAGCAGGAGCCACCCCACCATCGGCGTCAGCGCCGCGGCGATCAGGGCGCGCAGCCAGCCCACGAAGACGCCGCGCGTCGCCGGGATCAGTAGCAGGGCCACGAAGATCGGCCCGACGGCCGTCAGGATGCCGATGGCCAGCGTCGAGGCCGAGATGACGCCGACGCTGGAGAAGAAGAGCGCTCCGCTGGCCAGCGACACGGCTTCGGCGGCGGCGGCCTGCGGGCTCGCGTAGGCCTTGGCGTCGACGCCGGCCTGCTTGCCGAACGCGGCCGAGGTGAGGGTGAGTTCATGGTAGGCCGTTTCCAGCCCGGTGATCGGGTCCGACGCCAGTGTCGAGCGGCTCTCCTGCGTCCACGGCGACGACGCGATCGAGGCGATCTCCAGCGGCGCGCGGCTGGCCATGTCGAAGACGAGCGTCTGGAACGTCGCCCAGCTCGTCACGAGGGTCAGGATGACCCCGATCCGCAGTGCGATGCCCGGCGCGTCGGCCAGGCGCACGTCGCCCTGCGCGAACAGCATCCGCCAGCCGATGTAGGCGACGTAGATCGTGAACAGCGCCGTCAACGCGGCCTGGAACACGCCCGACCCCTGGGTCAGCGCCAGATAGCCGCCCTGGGCGTAGGCCTTGGTCTGGCAGTCGATAGTCGCCAGGACGCCCCGGATCACCCCATCGTCGACGACGGATGCGCAGGCGGCCATCCTACGCCGCCCCTTCCGGAGCTTCGAAGCCCAGCCCTGCGAAGCCTTGGCGAAGCCGGGTCATGCGGCGCTCCGGCCTTCCATGAACGACGCCAGCCAGTCGGCCGGGGCGTCGCCCACCTGGGCTCTCAGGGCGTCGAGCCGGCGCACGGTGCGCTCGGTCCCGGCCAGCACGGCGAGTTCGCCCGAGAGGCCGGTGAGGTCGAGGCGCGCCACGACCGAGTGGTCGCCGCGCTTGATGAGAAAGCAGCGCGAGGTGTCGGGCAGGGTCTTCACCAGCTCGTACTCGTGCTCGGAAAGCCCGAAGCCGTCGACATAGTCGCTGGCCTTGGCCCGGGCGTTCGGGAAGAAGATCTGCGTCGCCGCCTGCTCGATGATCGCCGAGGCGATGCGGCTGTCCAGGGCGTCCGACGCGCTCTGGGTGCAGAATCCCACCAGGCCGTTGCGCTTGCGGATGGTCTTTTCCCAATCCTTGATGCGACGCACGAACACGGGGTCGTCCAGGACCTTCCAGCCCTCGTCGACGACGAACATGGCGGGGCTGCCGTCCAGCCGCTGCTCCAGCCGGTGGAACAGGTACATCATCGCCGGGATGCGCACGGTGGGCGCGTCCAGCACCTTGGTCATGTCGAAGCCGAGGACGCGGGTCTCGATGTCCAGCAGGTCGTCGGCATTGTCGAACAGCCAGGCGTGGTCGCCGCCTTCGCACCACGCCGAGAGCCGCGCCGCAAGGTCGCCCGCCTGGGGCCGCCGCGCGCCGCGGAACAGCTCGCGCAGGTAGCGCAGGCGGCGGTGTTGCGGCGGCTGGTGGAAGTTGGCGTCGACCGCGTCGGCGATCATGGCGCGGTCGTCGGAGTCCAGCGTCACGTCGCCCTCGGCGGTCAGTAACTGGGCGACCCATTCGGTCAGGAAGGCGCGGTTGCCGGGCGTGTCGGGTAGCGCCAGCGGGTTGAAGCCCGTCGGCTCGCCGGGGCTCAAAACGTCGTAGCGGCCGCCGATGGCGCGGATGAAGGGCTCGGCGCCGCGGTCCTTGTCGAAGTAGGCGATGCGCGGCTTCAGCCGCTCGGCCTGGGCCAGCAGGAAGGTGAGCAGCACCGTCTTGCCCGAACCCGACGGCCCGATGCAGGTGAAGTTGCCCAGGTCGCCCTGGTGGAAGTTGAAGTGGTAGGGGCCGAAGGCGGTCGTCTCCAGCACCGCGATCGCCGGGCCCCAGTGGTTGCCCACGGCCTGGCCGGCCGGGTGGTTGTGGAAGCTGGCGAGGCCCGCGAAGTTGCCGGCGGAAATGAGGCCTTTCCGCGCGATGTATTTGAAGTTGCCTGGGAACTGGGCCCAGTAGGCCGGCTCGAGGTTGACGTCTTCGCGCACCGCCACCGCGCCCGCCTCGGCCAGCGCCGACTGCACGTCGGCGACGGCGTAGTCGAGGTCGTCCAGGCTGTCGGCCTTTGTCAGGATGGTCAGGTGGTGCTCGCCGTAGGCGGCGCGGCCGGCGCCCACGTCGTCGCGCGCCTGGGCCAGCTCGGCGCGCAGGCTGTAGGCGTCGTCCTCGGCGGCCTTGAGACGGCGCAGCGCCAGGCCCATGCGGTCGAGCGCGGCCTGGCGGTCGACGAAGGCGAAGCTCTCGGTCAGCACCAGCTCGACCGGCAGGCGCAGCACGCCGTCCAGCAGGCCGGGCGCAGTGCGGGCGGGATAGTCCTTCACCGACACCATCGCGCCGAAGGCCGGCTGGCCGGATGCGCCGGCCCCGAACTCCATGGCGTCGAGGCCGAAGCTGAGGCGGCGGCTGGCGATGGCGTCGGAGAAGTCGCCCGAGGGCGCCAGCACCGGCCGCACGTCGCCGTTCAGGAGCAGGCTCAGGAACTCGGCGGGCTCGGAGCGCCGCGCGCCGCCGGCGGCGTCATAGAGGCCGAGCGTGCGCGCGCCGTAGGGTGCGAGCGCGGCGGCGAAGGCTTCGCGGGTGGCGTGCAACTCGCGCAGGTCGCGGGCGACCTCGGCGTCGCCGATGCGCGGGCCCTTCATCAGCCGCTCGATGAAGCCGGCGCGGCCCTGGGTCGGGCGAAGGACCAGGGTGAGGAAGATGTCGTTCACGTAGAGGCGCCGGCTCGCCAGTTGCTCGCGCCAGCGCATGTCGAGGGTGGCGCAGAACGGTTCCTCGGGCGGCGGCGGGAAGGCCGGGTTCACGCGCCGGCGGACCACCGTGTGCCAGATGCCGAGCCGCGAGCTCGCGGCGCCGCGCAGCACCGTTTCGCGGATCGCCTTGCGGTAGTTCAGTTCCTCGTCGGGCGCCGTTTCGAACGGGAAGCCGGCCAGATGCAGCGTCTGGACCAGCAGTCCGTCGCGCGTCCTCAGCGTCACGTCGTCGGCGTGGCCCTCGTAGGGCAGCCGCTCGCCGACGCCCACCTCGCGTGGGGCCAGCACCCTGGCGGCGGCGGTGGTGAGGAAGGTCCCGCTCATGGCCGGTACGAGTTTCCGCCCCAGAAGCTGAAGTTCCGGATCCGGGGGCAGGTGCGCAGCCGCGTCATCCACAGGTCGAAGAAGCGCGGTTCCCGCAGCGATCCCACGTAGCCGATCGCGTGGACGACGAGGGCGATGCCGAGCGACCACCACGAGCGGGTGATGAGGAACACCTCCAGCGTCACGATCAGGTTCAGGACCATGTACGGATAGGTGACGCCGCCGATCATCTGGGGCCGCGTCAGCGCCGCGAAGACCGGATCGGAGGCGAGCCGGCTCACCGGGTCAGCCCCCGGCCATCGTGCGGATGCCGGCCACGATGGTGACGGCGCCGAAGATGATGAAGGCGCCCACGATCACGGTCAGGCCGCGCTTCCACTCGATCCGGCCGGTCAGCATCAGGAAGCCGACGGCGGCCACGGCGATCACCGCGGCGCTGGTGGCGACGTTGCCCAGCAGCGTGTTCTGCACCCAGTTGAGCGCGCCGAGGATCGGCGACGACCCGGCGGGGTCGGCGGCCTGCGCCTGCGCGTGCGCCGGGGCTGCTGTCAGGGCGGCGAGGCCGGCCAGTGAAATCGGTCTTCTCATGGCTCTCACTCGGGACGGGCGACGGCCAGGCGCGCGAGGATCGCGCGCACGTAGGCCTGGGTTTCGGCATAAGGCGGGACGCCGCCGTAGCGCGCGACGGCCTCGGGGCCGGCGTTGTACGCGGCCAGCGCCAGGCGCACGTCGCCGAAACGCCGCAGTTGCTGGGCCAGGTAGGCCGCGCCGCCGTCGATGTTCCCGCGAAGGTCGGAAGGGTTCACCCCGAGGTCGCTGGCGGTCCTGGGCAACAGTTGCATGACCCCCATCGCGCCCTTGGGCGACACCGCGCTGTTGTTGAACCGGGACTCCTGCCAGGCCACCGCCCGCATCAGAGGTACGGGTACGGCATGGCGGGCGGATGACTCCTGGATCGCCAGCATGACCTCTTCCGGCGCGCTGGCGGCCGGCGCCGGCGGCGCGATGGCGGCGGCGCCCTGGTCGGTGTGGACCATGGGGCCGGCGTAGGTGGTCACCGCGCCGTCGTCGCCGATGGAGATCACCTGCGCCGAGGCGGCGGCGGCGCAGGCGAGCCAAAGCCCTGCCGCCGCTGCGAGAACCGACCCGGAAGCAAACCTGCGCGCCATCAAACGCCCCACCCGTTGGCCTGAAGACTAGCCCATCGGGCCGGCGCCCGGCCAGACCAGTTGTCGCGTCCGCCGGCGCCGCTCGTGGGGCAGGCGTGCGACAGGCTTGTTACAGAAAGTCCGGGCGGCCGCGGTTTTTTCGCGGCCGTCACGGCGTCGGCGGCGTGGCCTCGGCCGCCGGGTCGGGTTCGAGGGTCGTCGTCTCGCTGGGCGGCAGCGGTTCGGGCCGGCTGTCGGCGCGCGCCGCCTTCACCATCGCCGAGACCGCCTCGATCACCACCTCCGGCCGGTCGATCATCACCAGGTGCGACGAGTACACCGTTCGCTGGAAGCCGGGACCGAAGCTCAGGGCCAGGCGCAGATGCTGCAACTCGGCCAGGGACTGCGGCTTGATGAGACCCACCTGCTGCGCCGACGCGGCCGTGTCGGAGGCGGTGATCACATAGGCCGGCACATCGCCCAGGAGTCCGCCCAGGCGAGCGACCTGTTCCGATGTCCGCCCGAAGATCGCGTCCAGTTCGGACAGTTGATCGCGCCAGGTCTCCGGGTCGCGCGCGGCCTTGCGGACGTGATCGTCGGCCCAGCCCGGGACGCAGCCTTCCCAGGCGGGATCCTGCGGCGCCGGCTGCGGGCGGGCCTCCGCGGCCGCGAGACACCGCTGGACACGCCGGCGGATCCCCGTGAGCCCGTCGCGGCCGGGGGGCGCAAGCGCCTCGACGGTCGGGTCGAGCAGCACCAGACCGCGCACCTCGCCGGGGCGCCGCGCCGCGAACAGCCGCGCGTAGAGGCCGCCCGCCGAATGGCCGACCAGCACGTAGGGGCCTTCCTCCTTTGCGGCCTCCAGGGCTCGGTCGAGGTCGCGGGCGATGGCGGCGCCGTCGCGGGGCAGGGGGCCCGGGTCGCTGAAGCCGTAGCCGGCGCGGTCGTAGGCGCAGACGCGGGTGGTGCGCGCCAGCGCGGGCTGCACCTTGGTCCAGGCGCGCGAGTAGGCGGAGAACCCGGACTCCAGGATCACCGTGGGTGAGCCGCGCCCGACGCAACGCAGGTTGATGCGGCGGCCGTCCTCGAGGGGGACCAGGGTTCCAGGCGTCGCGTCCTCGGCCTGGGCGGGGCCGAAGGTCCCGCCGCAGCCGGCCACCGTGGCGGCGGCGAGCAGGATCGCGAGGGCGATGCGGGGGCCGGGCCGCGCGCCGCGGGCGGCTGTCGGCGGATCGGACGACACGGTGTATCCTCGAGACTCAAACGGCGCGGTCCAGAATCGTGTGCCATGATGCGCCGGGCCGCAAGCTCGCCCGGGCGGCACGCGGCTTGCACGCCGGGCGAGGATGACGCCCGGATTGACCGTTCCGGTCGATGGGCGATGATTGGGTCATCCGGAGGCGCGCACGCCGCGTACTCTCGGTGGTATTGAGGGAGCGGACTGGTGGAGACCGTCTACGATTGGATCACCGTGGCGATCTTCGGCGCCCTGGTCGTGCTGTTCCTGCACCGCTCGGTGCAGCCCGGTGAGCCGCAGGACACGATCCTCCACTACCTGCCGCCGTCGGTCGGCTGCGCGGTCGCCAACTGGTTCGGCAACGAGGGCCAGGGGCTCATCTCGTTCCTGATCGTGCTGGTGGTGCTGGTCTACGTGGTGCTGGTCCTGAAGCCGTTCGGGTTCACCCCCTGGAAACGGCGCTAGGCGTCGCCGGCGCCACGATACGGGCAGGACGATGACCGATCGACCGGCGGCCGATGCGCCGCTGCTGATCCATGTGGGCTACCACAAGACCGGCACCACCTGGCTGCAGCGGGTGCTGTTCCAGCCGGCCTACGGCTGGAACCCGATCATGAGCCACGAGGAGGTGTTCGACCTCATCGTGCGGCCGCTGGGCCTGACCTTCGATCCGCAGCCGGTGCGCGACCTGATCGCCCGACGCAGGGGCCAGGGCGCGCCGGGCAGCGCCGACGTCATCTCGTCGGAGATCCTGGTCGGCAACCCGATGTACGGCGGCCGCGAAGGCGACGACTACGCGCGGCGGCTGAAGGCGATCGCGCCGAACGCCAGGATCCTGATCACCATCCGCGAGCAGATGCGCTCGCTGACCTCGATCTACATGCAGTACCTGTCGCGCGGCGGGTCGATGAAGCCCGACCGGTTCTTCGCCGACGAACCAGTGATCGGCTACTACGCCTTCGGGCCCGAGCACCTGGACTATCACCGCCTCGTGGGCCTCTACGCTGAACTGTTCGGGCTCGAGAACGTGCATGTGGCGACGCAGGAGCGGCTGGCGAAGGACCCGCTGGGGCTCATCCGCGACCTGGCGTCGTTCGCGGACGTCACGGCGACGGGCGACCTGGACGGGATTTCGACCGATCCGGTGACTCCCAGTCAGCAGGAGTTCGCGACGCCGCTGATCCGCTTCATCAACCACTTTCGGGTCGGCCCCACCGGCCTCGACCCGATGTTCGACCTCGGTGGGCTGTCGCGGCTGGCCTACCAGGGCGTGGGCCGGCTTGGCCGGCAGGCGCCGCTGAAGGCGCTGTTCGGCAAGGCGCAGCCGGTCAGCAAGGTGGTCGCGCGGCGCTTCGCCGGCCGGTATCGTGAGAGCAACCGGGCGCTGAAGGCGCTGATGGGCGACCGGGTGGACCTGTCGCGTTACGAGAGCTAGCGGTCCAGGCCGTAGCGGTAGACCATCCGCAGTCCCACGTCGGCGACGCCCGGGTTGTAGCGGCCCGCCAGGCGTCCGTGGCTGAGGTGAATCCACGACGCCTCTACCGAGAGGCGGCTGGTGGCCTTGTAGCCGATCGACAGCTCGGGCTCGAACAGCACGCGTGAGTTCAGGTCGAGCTTGGTCTCGAAGTCGGAGAGGCGCTTCAGGCGCTCGGCCGGGGTGATGCCCGGCTCGTTGGGCGAGGGGTAGTCGATCCTGCTGTCGTGGACCGCCACGCCGATGCCCGGCTGGACGTAGAGCCGCTCCGAGATCGGGAAGCGCCACGAAAGTCCCGCGGCGATGTAGTCGGTCCCGCCCGCGGTGTTGACGCCGGCCAGCAGGTGGACGCGTGCGCGGCCGATGAACCTGAGTTCGTCCAGCGCGGTGGTGCGGGCGCCGAGGACGATCTGGGCGCCTTCCTCGAAGTGGCCGTAGCTGATGCCGTCGTCGACGTCGTGCGCGTAGACGCCCAGGAAGGCCTCGCCGGCCGCGGCGGGGCCGGCCGCCAGCGTGGCCGCGAGGGCGGCGAGGGGGATGAGGCGCGCCATGCCCGCCTCCTTAGCGGGGAAGCCGGGCCGTGTCTTCGGCCTCAGCGCACCGCGCCCGAGTCGCCCAGCAGGCAGGGCGCCGTGCGCAGGATGATCGCCATGTCGAGCCAGATCGAGCGACGCTCGACGTACTCGAGGTCGAGCGCCACGCGGCGGCGGACGTCTTCGGCGGTGTCGACCGGCCCGCGGCTGCCGTTGACGGCGGCCCAGCCCGTGAGCCCCGGCTTGATCCGGTGACGGTGGGCGTAGGTCTCGACCAGCTTGGACGCCTCGGCGCCGCCGCTCAGCATGCCGATGGCGTGTGGGCGCGGCCCCACGATCGACATCTCGCCAGTGATGATGTTCAGGATCTGCGGCAGCTCGTCGAGGCTGGTCTTGCGGATGAACCTGCCGACGCGGGTGATGCGGTCGTCGTCGGCGGTGACCTGGCGGGCCGCCCTGTGATCGGTCGCCTCGGTCCGCATCGAGCGGAACTTCCAGACCAGGAACTCCTCGTTCATGTAGCCGTGGCGGCGCTGGCGGAAGAAGACCGGGCCGGGGCTGTCGAGCTTGATCGCCAGAGCCACGGTCGCCATCAGCGGCAGAAGGGCGATCAGGCCCAGGACCGACAGCGTCAGGTCCATGATCCGCTTGGCGACGTGGTAGCCGGACTTCTCGGCCGCGCCGGACACGTAGGCGAGGTCGAAGTCGGCGATGCGGCCGACGGCCTGGGCCTCGGTCTCGTCGTCGGCGTCGTCGAGCAGCAGCGAGATCGGGTTCGGGATCGGCGCGAGGCGCTCCAGCAACTGTGCGATGCGGCCGCTGGCCTTTGGCGGCACGGTGATCACGATCCGGTCCACGAAGGGCAGGATGCGGTGGTCGATCAGGTCGGTGGTCTTGCCCAGCACCGGGACGCCGGCGACTTCGGGGCCGACGCGGTCGCGGCGGTCATCGAAGACGCCCAGGATGTTGATGTCGCGGGTCTTCATCGCGCGGCGGATCAGCCGCTGCGCCGCCGAGGTGCCGCCCACGATGATGACGTTGGGCGTGATGTGGCCCTTGGTGCGAAGCGACCTCACGATCCCGCCCCAGGCCAGGTGCGCGCCGAAGAGCGCCGTCGCGGCGGCCGCGACCCAGACGGCGCAGCCGATGACCGGGAAACTCGGGTCGAGGATGGCGTAGACCGTGCCCGCGCCGCCGCCGGCGGCCGCCGCGGCCAGGAGCAGGCGGCCGAAGCGCCGGCGCGACCGCTCGCGGCCGTTCATCGAGTAGGCCCCGGTGGCGACGAGCAGGAAGACCGCCAGCACCGGCGCGCCCAGCCACATGATCTCGGGCAGACCCATCAGCCGCGTCGCGACGAGCGAGGCCAGCGCCAGACCCAGCGCGTCGCCGGCCTGGAACAGGCGCGCGAGGCCGGGGCCGGAGATGCGCGAGCGTACGCTGTGCAACTGCGCCGGCCGCAGCGGGCCACGGCGCATCCTCGGCTCGGCGACTTCGGTGTCCGGTACGGCGCGGAAGGCGCCCGTGTCGTCCGCCATTCTTGCTTCCCCAACGGTGTCGGGGCGGACCCTAGCGGCCTGGGCTGAGCGATCGGTTAATCCGGGGGCCTAGTAGGCGCGCTCGTCGGCGAAGACGAGGGGGATCGTCTTCAGCACGATCTTGATGTCGAGGCCGAACGACCAGGTGTCGATGTACTCGTTGTCGCTGGCGACGCGGTCGACGATGGCCTGATGGTCGCGGACCTCGCCGCGGAACCCGCAGACGGCGGCGTAGCCGGTGAGGCCGGGCTTGGCGCGGAAGCGGTCGTTGTAGCCGGGGACGCTTTCGCCCCAGGCCTCGTCGTGAGCCACGGCGTGGGGACGCGGGCCGATCAGCGACATGTCGCCCTTCAGCACGTTGAAGAGCTGAGGCAGTTCGTCGATCGAGTACTTGCGCAGCATCCCGCCCCAGGCGGTGACGCGGGCGTCCTCGCGGGTCGCCTGGCGGACCACCGCGCCGTCCTCGGTGACGGTCATCGTGCGGAACTTGTAGACGGTGAAGATGCGGCCGTTCAGGCCGGTGCGGCGCTGCTTGAACAGGGCCGGGCCGGGCGTTTCGGAGCGGACCAGCATGGCCACGCTGATCAGCAGCGGCAGGAAGAAGAGGATCGCACCCAGCGACATGACGATGTCGAAGGTGCGCTTGCGGAAGCTGCGGGCCACCTTGGCGACCTTGGGCCTGGCCGGTTTCGCCGGCTTGACCGGTGCGGGCGTCGCCGCGGCCGGGCGGGACGCGCCGGTGGCCGTCCAGCCCTGGGCTTCGTTCGGTGCGCGTTCGGCCAGGCTATTCATAGCAGGCCCGACGGCCGGGCCGTCCGAGGTCGCGGAGGAAGGCGTCCATGGCCTCGGGGCTCCAGAGCCGGACGCTGAGGCGGGGGCCGCGCATGTCGATTTCGGTCGAGATTCGGGCGTCGCCGTCGACGTCGTCGCCGTCGTGGGCGCCGACGAAGCCGTAGAACGCCGCGCGGATGCGCTCCGCATCCTCTTCCGCTTCGAACCGCGTCTCAATTCCGGACATCTTCCCCGCCGTCCCGTCGATCACCCCTGGCGGGGAGCAAGAGCCGCGCCACGGTTCCCGTCCGCCAAAGCGTGATCTGGACTATATTCGGGGCGAGCGTGGCTTCGGTTGCAGACAGGGTTGATAAATCCTCACCTTACGCCGGACAGGCGAGGACTGTTCGCCTGACGGGCCTTCAGTATGCCTGAGGATCGCGGAAGATGACGAGCGCCGTCTTGGCGAGGATCGCCACGTCCAGGCCCAGCGACCAACTGTCGATGTAGAGGTTGTCCGCCGCCACGCGGTCGCGCATGCAGCGCAGGTCCAGGATCTCGCCGCGCAGGCCGTTCACCTGGGCCAGGCCGGTCAGGCCCGGCTTGGCGCGGAAGCGGTCGACGTAGACGGGGATCAGCTCGCCGTATTGCTCGTCGTGGGCCAGCGCGTGGGGGCGCGGGCCGACCAGCGACATGTCGCCCTTCAGCACGTTCAGGAACTGGGGCAGTTCGTCGATGCTGAGCTTGCGCAGCACCGCGCCCAGCGGCGTGACGCGTGCGTCGCCGCGGGTGGCCTGCCGGACGTCCGCGCAGTCCTCGGCCACCGTCATGGTGCGGAACTTGTAGATCGTGAAGATGCGGCCCCGGTGGCCCGTCCGCCGTTGCCTGAAGACGGCGGGGCCGCCCGACTCCACGCGGATCATCACGCCGACGGTGATCAGGAGCGGTAGGAACACGAGCAGCGCGACCGAGGCGACCGCGATGTCGAGCAACCGCTTGCCGAAGCTGGTGGCCACCCCGGACGCCTCGGGCAGGATCGCGGTCGCCGCGGCGCGCTCGTCGCGCGTCGCATCGACCCCCACCCTCCGTGCGACGACATCCGTCATCGAAAGCAACGCCCCGCTCTGACTGCGCCGACCGGGCGTAAGAAGGCCCTCATGGTTGGCGCGTTGTTAGCCAATTCTTCCAACGAGTTGTTCACGCTCGTCGGTCTTTAGTGTGACACAGCCCAAAAACTGGGCAGTGTCGGAGTAGAAACATGCCGTCCGACGTGTCGGTCGACCTCGTCACCAGCGCCGTTGGGGAAGTTCCCGCCGCGCGCCGCCTTCCTGTCGGCCTCGGCCTGTCCGTCGCCGCCTGTGCCTCGGTGGCGCTCTGGACCTGCATCGGCCTGGGTCTGCGCGCCCTGCTCGCCGCCTGACGGCGGCCATCCCGGCCCGCGCTGCCGGAAGAAACGCGCACATACCCTGATACTTCAAGCCTTTTACCGTTTTGCGACGCCCAGGGTCAATTGAGGCGGACGTCCGCGGCCAGGCGCCGGCGGGCGCAAAGGCGTTTCCGTTTCCCGGACCGCCGCGGTAATCGGGGGCGCTTTCGGCCCTGGCCAAGGAGTGCGCCATCCCCGCGCCCGTCTATCCGGTGATCCTCAGCGGCGGCGCCGGCGAACGCCTGTGGCCGGCCTCGCGGCGCGACCGTCCGAAGCCCTTCCTTCCCCTGGTGGAGGCTCATTCGCCGTTCCAGGCGACCGCTTTGCGCGCCCGCCCGCTGGCGGACGGGGGCGACCTGCTGGTCGTGGCAGGCGCGGCGCACGCGCCCCAGATCCGCGAGCAACTGGCGGCCGTCGGGGCCGAGGCGCTGCTGCTGCTGGAGCCAGACGGCCGCGACACCGCCCCCGCCATCGCCGCCGCGGCGGGGTGGGTGGCGCAACGGCATCCCGAAGCGGTGCTCGTGGTGCTGCCCGCGGACCATCACATTCCCGATGGCGACGCCTTCCGCGCCGCGATCGAAGCGACGCTGGGCGCAGCGCGAGACGGTGGGATCGTGACGCTGGGCCTGCGTCCGGCGTCGCCTTCGCCGGCGATGGGCTACATCCGGCCGGCCGCGGCGGGGGAGGGGCCCCGGCCCATCCTGGCGTTCGTGGAGAAGCCCGATGCGGCCCGGGCTGCCCGCCTGATCGCGGACGGTGCGCTCTGGAACGGCGGGATCTTCGTGGCGACGGCGCAGACGCTGCGGTCCGAGATGGCCCGACACGCCGCCGAGGTCATGACCGCCGTCGACCGCGCGCTGCATGGCGCGATCGTGGAGGACGGCGCGGTCGCCCTGGGCCCGGCGTTCGGCGAGGCGCCCCCGGTCGCCTTCGACCGCGCGGTGATGGAGCACACGGCGCGGGGCCTCGTGCTGCCGACGACGATGGGCTGGTCCGACCTCGGGGCCTGGGATGCGGTGCTGGCGGCCTCGGCGCGGGATGCGGCGGGGAACAGCGTGATGGGCCGGGCGCTCGCGACGGGGTCGTCGGACGTCCTCGTGCGCGCGTCGCCGGGCGTCGCCGTCGTGGTGGCGGACGCTCATGGGCTGGCCGTCGTCGCCGAGCCGGGGGCGGTGCTGGTCTGTGGCCTCGACCGGGCGCAGGAGGTGAGGTCGCGCAACCCCGGCCCCGCGGATCGGGTCCGGAGGGGCGACGGTGTCGACGTGGCCCTGGTCGGCGCGGACGCGGAGGTGGTCGCCGAGGCCGGCGCCGTGCTGGTCCGTGGCGCGCGCCGCCGGCCGCTGGAGCGGCCGCCGCGGTTCACGACGCTGCCGGCGGCGGCCGCGTGGTTCTCCGACTGGCTCGGTGGGGCGGCGCTGCCGCTGTGGGCCACAGCCGGGGTCGACCCGATCAGCGGCGGTTTCCGCGAGGGGCTGACGTGGACCGGCGAGCCCCACGATCCGCGGCGTCGCGGCCGCGTCGCGGCGCGGCAGGCGTTCGTCTTCGCGAGCGCTGCGGCGGAGGGGCGGATCGGGCCCTGGGCGCTGGCGGCGCGGGACGGCTGGACGTGGTTCCAGGCCCGCGCCCGGCGCGACGACGGTCTCTACGCGGCGAGCCTCACCACGACGGGCGACGTCGCCGATCCCGAGGCCTACCTCTACGAGCATGCCTTCATCCTGCTGGCGCTCGCCGCCCTGGGCGATGCAAGCGAGGCGCGGTCGGTCCTCGCGGCGCTGGAGACGCTGCGGCACCCCGCAGGCGGGTTCCGCGAAGCCGGCGCGCGGCCGTTCCAGGCCAACGCCCATATGCACATGCTCGAGGCGGCGCTCGCGTGGGAAGCCGCCGACGGCGGCCCGGCCTGGACGGCCCTGGCGAATGAGATCGCGGCCCTCGCGCTCGGCCGGTTCGTCGATCCGGCGACGGGGGCTCTCGGGGAGTTCTTCGACGCGGACTGGACCGCACTGGGCGGCGACGACGCGGTGGTCGAGCCCGGACACCAGTTCGAGTGGGCCTGGCTGCTGGAGCGGTGGGGCGTGGCGCGGGGGCACGTCGGCGCGCGGGCGGCGGCGCGGCGACTGTTCGCCGTCGGGCGCGGGGCGTTCGACGCCGGACGCGGGGTGGTCTGCAACGCGCTGGGCCCTGACCTCAGCGTCCGCGACGCAGGCGCGCGGCTGTGGCCGCAGACCGAGCACATGAAGGCCGCCCTGATCCTGGGGGACACCGCCTCGGCGCTGGAGGCCGCCAACGGCCTGGTGGCCTACCTCGAGACGCCGCAGGCGGGCGCCTGGCGCGAGCGGATGGCGGCGGACGGCAGTTTCCTGCCGGAGCCGTCGCCGGCGACCTCGCTCTACCACCTCAGCCTGGCGATCCGCGAACTGGTCCAGGCCTCGCGTTCCGACTTCGCGGGCAAACCGTGATAGAGCGCCGCCGATGGTGCTGAATCCCTTCACCAAGACGCCGGCCAGGATCGCCGTGATCGGGCTGGGCTATGTGGGCCTGCCGCTGGCCGTGGCGTTCGCGGCCGAGCACGATGTCGTCGGCTTCGACCTCTCGGACGCGCGGGTGGATGAGCTCGCCGCTGGTTCGGATCGCACGCTCGAGGTGTCGGCCGACGCACTGAAGGCGGCGGGCCGCCTGAGCTTCACGGCGGATGCCGCGGACCTCGCCGGCTGCAACGTCTTCGTCGTCACCGTGCCCACGCCCATCGACGGCCACAAGCGGCCCGACCTGTCGGCCCTGATGGCCGCCAGCCGCGCCGTCGGCGCCGCGATCCGCCCGGGCGGCGTGGTGATCTACGAGTCCACCGTCTACCCGGGCGCGACCGAGGAGGACTGCGTGCCGGTGGTGGCGCAGGTCTCGGGGCTCACGTTCAACCGCGACTTCCACGCCGGCTACAGCCCCGAGCGGGCCAATCCCGGCGACGCGAACCACCGCCTGGCCGACATCGTGAAGGTGACGGCGGGCTCGACGCCCGAAGCCGCCGACTTCGTGGATGCGCTCTACGCCTCGGTGGTGACGGCCGGCACACACCGCGCCAGTTCGATCCGGGTGGCCGAAGCCGCCAAGGTGATCGAGAACACGCAACGGGACCTGAACATCGCCCTCGTCAACGAGTTCGCCCTGATCTTCCACCGCCTGGGCATCGACACCCAGGAGGTGCTGGCCGCGGCCGCCACCAAGTGGAACTTCCTGAACTTCCGGCCGGGCCTGGTCGGCGGCCACTGCATCGGCGTGGATCCGTACTACCTGACCCACAAGGCCGAGGCGCTGGGCTATCGCCCCGAGGTGATCCTGGCCGGCCGGCGCATCAACGACGGGATGGGCGGCTATGTGGCGCGCGAGCTGGTGAAGGAGATGATCCGGCGCGGCGTGCAGGTGAAGGGCGCCCGCGTGCTGGTGATGGGCCTGGCGTTCAAGGAAAACACGCCCGACCTGCGCAACACTCGCGTGATCGACATCGTCCGCGAACTGGAAGACTACGGCGCCGCCGTGGACGTCTGGGACCCCTGGATCGCGCCCGAGGCGGCGCGCGCGGAGTACGGCCTCGGGCTGGTCGCCGCACCGGCGGACGGGGCCTACGACGGCGTCGTGCTCGCCGTGGCGCACCGCGAGTTCGCCGCGCTCGGCGTCGAGCGCATCCGCGCGCTCGGGAAGCCCGACGCGGTGGTGTTCGATGTCAAGGCGGCGCTTCCGAAGGCGGCCGCGGACCTGCGGCTCTAGGTTTCTGATTTCGCATCGTCATCGCCGAAGGCCGGCGGCCACGTTCCGCACGATGCTCTAGGCGGTCACTTTGCGGAAGAGAGCGCGTAGCGCCTCGCGGTAGACCTCCAGATAGCTGTCCACCTTCTGCATCGCCGCCTCGCCATCCGCGGCGAGTTCGGCCCGGCGGTCGAAGGCGTCGAGGACGTAGGCGACGGCGGCCTCGGTGCTGCGGCCCCGGACCTCGATCCGCCAAGGATAGCCGATCAGGTCGAAGAGCCCGCGGAACTTGCGACTGTAGGCGATGGGGGCCACCGGCGTACCGCTCGACAGCGCGCCGATGCAGGCATGCATGCGAGCCGAGACGACGAAGTCCAGGCTGGACAGGAAGGACTTTACCTCCATCGGCCCGGCGAAATCCGGCACGCGCTCTGCCCAGGGATAGCGCTCCGCGAACTGGTCGGCCGCGCGGCCGTCGTCGTCGTCGGCCGAGAAGCCGCGGGCGTGCGTGAACAGGCAGACCTGCACGCCCTTGGCGCGGAAGCCTTCCATCAGACCGTGATTGAGCGCGGCGTAGTCGACTTCCAGGCCGAAGCGGTTCGTGCCGACCGTGGCCTCGTGCAGCAGGAGACCCGAGACGTTGAGGCCCACGCGCGGCGTCTCGCCGCCGCGTTCGGCGCCGCGGTCCTGGAACGGCATGGCGAAGGCGACGTCGGTCGCCATGGCGCAGCGCGCCTTGGGGGCGAGCTTGGCGGTGGCCTCGACCGAAGGCTCGTCGCGGGTGATCACGGCTTCCGCGTGGGTCATCGCCCAGCCGGCCAGCATCGACTGCGGCTGGCGGCTGAAGGGCCCGATGGTCTGCGGCGACAGCAAGAGCGGCGTGCCGCCCAGGATCGTCAGCATCTTCGTCGACCACAGGAAGGCGAAGCGCTTGGCGCCGTAGATATCGGTGAAGCTGTCTCCGCTGCCGATGTCGAGCACGACATCCTGGGCGTTCAGGGTCCGGAACGCGCGGCGGGGGTCGACGACCGCACGAGTGTCGACGACGAACTGCGGCGCCTCTTCGGGCGGGACGTAACGGTCCATGCCGTCGCGCATGCCGATGATCGTGAACCGGGGCGTGAGGCCCAGTTCGGCGCAGACCCCGCGCACGATGGCCATGTTGCCGAGCGTGAGCGCGCCCACGCCCAGGTTGCCGGCGCTGGCGGAGTGCCAGAGCAGGCCGATCTTGATGTCCTTGCCCGTCATCGGCGCCCCTGCGCGCCGAGTCGAACGCCGGCGTGGCCCGGCGGATATCGCGCCACCGAGCCGTGGTAAAGCGTGGCCTCAGCGCGTGTGGACCCGCGGGCCCTGGGCCAAGCCGCGCCGCGCGTGTCACAGTCGATGGCGCGAGGCCGCGTCGCGCGGCCCTCGGCCCGAAGCCATCCGAGGGGAGCCGTCCATGCGTCACCTGTTCCTGGCCGTCGCCCTCCTCCTGGCGGGCGTCGCCGTGGCGGGGGCAGCCGCAGCCGAGAACGTCCACGTCAATCCGCAGAACAGCTTCATTTCCAGCGCCGTGAAGACGCCGGCCGGCTCGGAGATGCTCTTCGTCAGCGGCATCACGCCCGACGCCGTGGCGGGCGCGCCAGCGGACCGCCCGTTCGGCGACACCAGGGCCCAGACAGCCAGCGTGCTCGGCAAGATCGGCGCGATCCTGGCGGGGCAGGGCTACGGCTGGGAGGACGTGGTGATGATGCGCGTCCTCCTGGTCGGCGACCCGGGCAAGGGCGGCGGCATGGACTTCGCCGGCATGATGGAGAGCTACAACGCCGTCTACGGCGCGCTGAAGAACAGGCCGGCCCGGATCACGTCGCAGGTCGTGGGCCTGGTGCGGCCCGGCATGATGGTCGAGATCGAGGTGCAGGCGGCGAGGAAGCCGTAGCTTCGCTTGAGTGCGGGCCGGAGTCGCGCGAGCGTGCCGGCCATGGATCGACGCCATTTCCTCGCCCTCGGCGCAGCCGCCGCCGCGGCCCCGTCGCTCGCCCGGGCCGCGATGCCTGACCTGGAGAAGCTGGGACCGGCGCCGCCGCCGATCGGCCGGCCCGAGCGCGAGGCGCGGATCGCCAAGGCGCAGCGGCTGATGCGCGAGCAGGGCGTCTCGGCCCTGCTGGTCGAGCCGGGCTCCAGCCTGGTCTACTTCACCGGCGTCCGCTGGGGCCGCAGCGAGCGGCTGACCTGCGCGCTGATCCCGGCGGAAGGCGAGGTGACCATCATCACGCCGTTTTTCGAGGAGCCGTCGGTCCGCGAGAGCCTGGGGATCGCCGCCGGCGTGCGCACCTGGCAGGAGCACGAGGACCCGCTGGCCCTGGTCGCCGGCTGGCTGAAGGACCGCAAGCTGGCCTCCGGCGTCGTCGGCATCGAGGAGACCAGTCGCTATTTCATCATTGACGGCCTGAAGCGGAACCTGCCGGGTGTGCGGCTCAGGAACGGCGCGCCGGTGGTCCGCGGCTGCCGGATGATCAAGACCGCACCCGAGATCGCGCTGATGCAGCGGGCGACGGACATCACCATGGCGGCCTACCGCCACACGATCCCGCGCATCGAGGTCGGCATGCGCCCGTCCGACATCGGCGCGATCATGAACCGCGCGACGACCCAGCTCGGCGGCGAGTCCGAGTTCGAACTCATTCTGCTGGGGGAGGCGTCGGCCTATCCTCACGGTTCGGGCAAGCCGCAGGCGGTGAAGGCGGGCGAGGTGGTGCTGATGGACTGCGGCTGCGTCTTCGAGGGCTACCAGTCCGACATCTCGCGCACGCTGGTGTTCGGCGAAGCCACCGCAAAGCAGCGCAAGGTGTGGAACGAGGTGAAGCGCGGGCAGGAGCTGGCGTTCGCCGCCGCCAGGCCGGGCGCGACCTGCGGCAGTGTCGATGACGCGGCGCGCGGCTACTACGTCGGCCTGGGCTACGGCCCCGACTACAGGCTCCCGGGGCTGTCGCACCGCACCGGCCACGGCATCGGCATGGACGGCCACGAGCCGGTGAACCTGGTCCGCGGCGAGGCGACGAAGCTCGCGCCCGGCATGTGCTTCTCGGACGAGCCCGGCCTCTACATCCCCGGCGAGTTCGGCATCCGCCTGGAGGACTGCTTCCACATGACGGAAAGCGGCCCGAAGTGGTTCTCGCAGCCGTCGAAATCGCTGGAGGAGCCGGTCTAGTCGTGGCGGCCGCGCGGGCTCAGACGCGATAGTACTCGCGATACCAGTCGACGAAGCGGCCGACGCCGATGTCGATGGAGGTCGATGGGGCGTAGTCGAGGACGGCCCGGGTCTCGGCGGTGTCGGCCTCGGTGGCGGAGACGTCGCCGGGCTGCATGGGCAGGAAATTGATCTGGGCCTTCCTGCCGAGCTTCTCCTCGAGCACCTCGATGTAGCGCATCAGTTCGACGCGGCGGCTCGCGCCCAGGTTCAGGATGCGCCAGGGGGCGGCGCTGGTGGCCGGGTCGGGCTTCGTCGCATCCCAGGCCGGGTTCGGAGCCGGCGGGCGGTCGATGGCCGCGACCAGGCCGTCCACGATGTCGTCGACGTAGGTGAAGTCGCGCTGCATGCGGCCCTCGCCGTACACGTCGATCGGCTGGCCCTTCAGGATGGCGTCGGTGAATTTGAAGAGCGCCATGTCGGGGCGGCCCCACGGACCGTAGACGGTGAAGAACCGGAAGCCCGTGGCCGGGATGCCGAAGAGGTGGGCGTAGGCGTGGCTCATCGCCTCGTTGGCCGCCTTGCTGGCCGAATAGAGCGTGATCGGGTGGGTGGCCGCGGCATGCACGCTGAACGGCAGGTTCGCGTGGTTGCCGTAGATCGAGCTGGTGGAGGCGTAGATCAGGTGGCGCGGCGGGTGTGCGCGGCAGCCCTCCAGGATGTTGAGGAAGCCCACGACGTTGGAGTCCACGTAGGTCTCGGGGCTCTCCAGGCTGTAGCGGACGCCCGCTTGGGCGGCGAGGTTCACTACCGCCTCGGGCTTCGTCTCGGCGAACACCTGCGGCATGCGCTCGCGGTCGGCGAGGTCGACCTTCACATGGCGGTAGCCCGCGTAGCCTTCGAGGATCGCGAGGCGGGCGGCCTTGAGCCTGGGGTCGTAGTAGGCGTTCAGAACGTCGAGGCCGACCACCGTCTGGCCGGCATCGAGCAGGCGGCGCGAGAGGTGGAAGCCGATGAAGCCGGCCGAGCCGGTGACCAGGATCGTCAAGCGGGCGCCTCGCAGCAGCGCGTTCGTGCGCGAGCCCCGATCCCTAGAGCGCGTCGGTCGGGAAGGCTAGCGCCCGAGGCCCACCACGTTGCGCGGACGCGCGGCGCGGGTCTCTTCGGCGGCGACGGCGGCCTTGCGGGCCTGGACCACCTCGGCGGCGCGCATCTGGCTGAGCACCGGGAACATCGCCGACAGGCCCGCGACCAGGAAGCCCAGGCGGCCTTCGCGGAACCCGCGACGGACGACATAGGCCGCAATGAAGGTCGCCGCGGCGGCCAGCAGGCTGGAGACCAGCCCCTTGGCGCGGCCGGCGTCGGCGAGGTCCTCGGCGGCGAGGCCGGTCAGCCGGTGGAGGCGTTCCATCAGGCCGCCTACGTCACGGCCCACCACGCGGCGGATCGCACCCTTGAGCGAACCGCCCGGCGCGCCGGCGAGCACGTAGGGCGCGTTCAGGCGGCGCGGCTCCCAGGCCTTCAGGCCGCGCTTGAAGAGACGGGCCTCGCGGCGGGCGCTGAGGGCGCCGGCCCAGCCCTCGCGGACCAGGGTCTCGCCCACGTAGTTGTCGATCGGAAGGTCGTACCAGTCGCCGACGGGACGCATCTGAATGGCGGCGCGGATCTCCCAGGCCACGGCGGCGTCGATCAGGTCGTCGGGTTCGACTTCCAGGATCCACTGCGAGGAGGCGGCTTCGACGCCGGCCAGCTTGCGCTGGCTTTCCAGCGGGAAGATGCCGTCGATGACGACGGCGCCGTGACGGCGCGCGATCTCCTGGCTGCGGTCGGTGCAGCGGTCGGCGACCACCACGACCTCGTCGCAGAAGCTGAGCTTCTTCAGGCATGCGTCCAGGATCGTTTCCTGGTTCTGCACGCACACGATCGCCGTGAGCTTCGCCACGTCACCCCGCTCCCATCCCACCATGGGATTAGACGCCGCGGGCGAAGCAGGCCCCCCAGCGGGGCGGCGCCATTATGTTCAGAATGCGGCGGCGAGTCGCACGCCGAAGGTGCGGGGCCGCTGGGGCGTGGCCTGGCGCACGGCCTCGACCACATCGAGGGTCTCTGGGTTGTCCGCGAAATTGAACGGGTTGCCGTACGAGAAGGTGTCGCCATCGTCGTTCAGCGGATTTGCGACGAAAGCGGTGATGCGCCAGCGGTCCGCCGAGATCTCGGCCGACAGTTCGGTGCGCAGGTAGTGGTCGGTGCGCGGCGGCTGGTCGAAGGAGAGACCCGCGCGGCCCACGTAGCTGGCCTCGCCGACGAGCCGCAGGGTCAGGGCGTCGCCCAGCGGGCGCTGGTAGATCGCGAGCAGTCCGCCGGAGAGGTCCGGCACGCCGGGCAGGTTGCCGGCGATGCGGGTGGTCGGCGTGGTGGGGAAGTCCGGATTGATGTTGCGGACCCTGGAATCCGAGACGAGGCCGTTGGCCTGCAGCGACAGGCCGAAGCGAAAGTCGTAGCTGACCTCCGCCTCCAGGCCGAGGATGCGGGCGTCGCCGACGTTGGCGGTGTAGGCGAGGCCGGACTGGCGGTACTGGTCGGTCTGGATGTTGGCCCAGTCGTCGTAGTAGGCGGCGGCGCGGACCGCCAGGCGGTTGTCCAGGCGGCGGATCTTGGCGCCGACCTCGAAGTTGCGCAGCCGGTCGGGGCGGAAGACGACGCGCGACGCGCGGATCGGGAAGAAGCCCGAGGTATTGAAGCCGCCCGGCCGGTAGCCTTCGGTGAGGAGGGCGTAGACGAGGTCGCCGTTGGTGAACTCGCGCTGCAGGGAGATCTTTGGCGAGAAGCCGTCGAAGCCGCGCCTCTGGTCGAAGAATCGCGATGCGAAGGGCGCGTCGATCCGCAGGTCTGCGGTGGTGTGGACCCGGCTCTCGAACGCACGGCCGCCGAGCGAGGCGGTCCACCCCGCGCCCAGGTCGTAGGAGGCCTCGCCGTAGAGGGCGTACTCGGACAGCCGGTCCTTCCGGCTCTCCATGTAGACGGTCGAACTGACGCCCGGCGACAGGAAGACCAGCGTGGACGGCGTGCGCGCGACGGTCCGCGCCGCGTAGAGCCCCACCAGCCAGTCCAGGCGGCCCGACGTCTCGGAGCGGACGACGAAGTCCTGCACCAGCATGTTCGACCGCGTGGTCTCTCCGTAGACTCCCAGCTCGGCGAGGTTGGCGCCGAAGATGCCACGGGTCGCGCCGGCGTCGTACTGGCTCGAAAAGACGTGGTGGATGTAGTTCGTCGACGAGGCGAGGCTGCCCCATCCGTACTCGCCGTTGAGCGTGGCGCCGGCGTAGGAGAAGTCGTTGTTGTGAGTCTCGCGGATGCGTGAGCCACGCTCGTCCGGCGCGCCGACCGTCCCGTTCGCGGCCTCCAGCGGCATCGCGGCCGAGCGCGTGGGGCCGGGCATCGGCGTGGTCACATACTGGGTGTCGTTCGAGCGCAGGTGCTGGGTGGCGGCGAGCGCGTCGAGGCGCCAGTGGTCGTCGAACTGCACGCGCACGCTGAGCCGGCCGCCGTCGCGCCGCGTCTGGTCGACGTTGGTGCTGCGCAGCTGCACGTCGTCGAGATAGCCGCCCTGGATCTCGCGGTAGGCCGTCAGCCGCACGCCGATCCGGTCGCGCGCGACCGGCAGGCTCAGGTAGCCGTCGACCTCGCGGCTGGTGCTGCCGCCCTGGGTCGTGGCGATGGAGGCCGAGGCGGCGGCCTCGATGCGGGCGAGGTCGGGCTTGGCGGTGACGATCTTGTAGATGCCCGCGATCGCCCCCGACCCGTAGAGCGCGCCCTGCGGCCCCCGCACCACCTCGATCCGCTCCACGTCGACGAGGCGCAGGTCCGGATCGGGCGCGTTGAAGTTGATCGGCGCGTCGTCGAGGTAGGTCGAGACCGTGGTGCGTGTGCGGCCGGTGAAGGCGCCGTCCGAGAGGCCGCGGATCAGGAGCTTGTCGCGCCCGGGTCCGAGGTTGGTGGAGAGCACGCCGGCCAGTTGGCCGATCGTCTGGCCGACGTCGTTGGCCCGCGTGGCCGTGATCTGGTCGCGGGAGATGGTGCTGACCCCGGCGGGCAGCCGGTTGGGCGCGGCGGGCCGCTTGGTGGCGGTGACCATCACCTCGGCGACGACGGTCGGCGCATGCGGGGCTTCGCGCGGCGGCGGCAGTTGCAGCACCGGCGGGGCGGCGGCGATGCGGACCGTGCGCGCGTCGACGATGCGGTAGCGGCAGGGGGCGCCTGCCAGGATGCGGCCCAGAGCCTCCTCCAGCGTGTAGCGGCCCGACAGCTCGACGCGGCCGCCCGGGCCGCAACCGGCGGTGCCCAGGATCGAGACGTTGGCCTGCAGGCCGAGGTCGATCAGCGCGTCGGCGTAGGTGCGGGGCGGAATCTGGACGCGCAGGCGCACGTCGGCGGCGTCAGCAGGCCGCCCCGCCAGGCCGGCGAGGGCGACGCCGCCCAGAAGAACACACTGCAGAGACAGGCTCCGCCTTCGAATGGCTCCACGCGCCCCGGTAAATCGGCCCTACGCAGGATCGCGCTTGAGGACCAGACCTGGGCCGGAACGTACCGCGTGAATGGGAACGAGCAAGGCGAGGCGACGGATTACCGCATCCTGGCTGTCGAGGACGAGCACGCCCGAGACGGGAGTCGCCGCCAGCGCGGTGTCTTCGATGCGGATCGGCGTGGCGTACTGCTGGTTGAGGTCGGCGATGACCTCGCTCAGGGGCTGTCCGCGATAGACCAGGCGGCCCGTGCGCCAGGCCAGGACCTCGTCGGGCGCGGCGGTGGCGACCTGGACGGAGGGCGCGCCCTCCTGGTGGTCGAGGCGCTGGCCGGGGTGAAGGCGGTAGGTCTTGCCGGCCGCGCCGGCGGCGGGGCGGACCTCGACCGCGCCGCGCGCGACGGTGACCGAGACCTTGCCGGCGAGGCGGCGCACGTCGAACTGGGTGCCCACCACGCGCACCGTGCGGTCGCCCGCGGCCACGTAGAAGGGCCGCCGTGCGGCATGGGCCACGTCGAACACGGCCTGGCCTTCGCTCAGCGTCACGTATCGCCCGTCGCGGGCCAGGGCCACCGCGAGGCGCGTGCCGCCGTTGAGGTCGATCGTCGAGCCGTCCTGCAGGCGCACCGTGCGCCGCTCGCCCTTGGCGGTGACATAGGTGTCCGTCGCAGGGCCGGTCAGTTCCGGCGCGATCACGACGGCCAGGGCCGCGGCGGCCGCCGCGGCGCCGAAGCCGACGATGGCGCGGCGGCGCAGTTCGTGGCGCAGCGGGACGGCGCGGCGCTGCGAAAGCTGGTGGGCGACCACCGGCCCCGCGGCGGCGTAGGCCTGGGAGACGGCCAGCGCGGCGTCGAAGGCCGAGGCGTTCCCGGGCGCCGCCGACAGCCAGGCGTCGAACGCCGCGGCCTCGGTCTCGCCGAGGCTTCCGGCTTCGAGCCGCACGACCCAGGCCGCGGCGTCATCGCGCCGGGCTTCGTCGCCGTATCGCCAGCTCAGGTTCATCCGCCCTTTCCAGCCCGCCATCCGCGGCGGCCCGTCGCACCCTTAGACGTCACCGACGCCGTCCGCCCCCCGGTCGTCGGGTACAATTTGTGGTAGAAAATCATCGGCCCAGCCTCACGGTGAGCGCCTTCAGGGCGGCCGAGACGTGCTTTTCGACTGATTTGACCGAAATGCCCATGACCCGGGCCGTCTCGGCGTGGCTCTTCCCCTCCAGCTTGTGCAGGCGGAAGGCGTGCTGTTGCCGGGGGGGCAGATCGCCGGCGGCCTCAACCAATTGGCGTAGCCGCTGTCGCGACGCGACGGCCTCGTCGGCGGGCGCCAGTTCGGCCACGTCCTCGTCGCCGACCGTCGCGTGGGTCACCCGGCGCCAGGCCGCGTCGCGGGCGAGCGACCGGGCCTCGCCGCGCGCGCGGTCCAGCATGACGTTGTTGGCGATGCGGTAGATGAGGGCCACGGGATTATCGGCGGTCACCGTCGTGTCGCGGGTGGCGATCTTGACGTAGAGTTCCTGGGCGAGGTCCTCGGCCACGCCCGGCGAGCCGCAGCGGGCGGCGAAGTAGCGGACGAGGTTGCCCCGCCGCTCGAGGTAGATCTCGAGCAAGGGGTCGGTGGGCCGCTGGGCCCCTGTCTCCGCCAACAGGCTCATGCCGACGCCAGCAATGCCTCAATCCGCCGGCGCCGCCAATGTCGCACACGCCGCAGGCCTGGCGGCCAGGGCAGGCGCAGGCTGGGGGGCGGGCGCGTTCGGCGGCGTCTCATGCTCGACGCCACTATGGTTCGCGGCGCCCCGATGGGCCGCCGTTCCTTGGGGACTGGCGTCGTGGCGTGCGGGTCGCGGGGGAGCGGCCCGCACGTCCAGCCCTCGAAACGATTCGGCCTCACGCTACGGAACGCGCGCGTCGGGCGCATCCGGCGGCGGAAGCCGGCCGATAATTTCCCCGATCCATCCACACGATAGCGCGATGACGGCGCGGTTCGCGCTGGCCCGCGGTATGCAGAGCGACGCTGAGCCACTATGACGGTTGTCCACGGTGAGACAGTGCGCGCGGGCCTGCCCGACGCGCTCGATGGGGTTCGAGGAGTAGCTGACCTATGAGCTTTAGGACCGTGCCGGGCCTCGAACCCGCGCCGACCAAACACGCCAGGCTCGTACAGTGGGTGCGTGAGATCGCCGAGATGACCGAGCCGGACCGCGTGGTCTGGTGCGACGGGTCGGACGAGGAGTGGAGCCGCCTGACCGCCGAACTGGTCGCCGCCGGCACGCTCAAGGCGCTGAACCCGCAGAAGCGTCCGAACTCGTTCTACGCGGCGTCCGATCCGCGGGACGTGGCGCGCGTCGAGAGCCGCACGTTCATCTGCTCGCAGAGGCCGGAAGATGCCGGCCCCACCAACAACTGGCTCGACCCGAACGAGATGCGGTCGGACCTGAAGGACCTGTTCCGCGGCGTGATGCGCGGCCGCACCATGTACGTGGTGCCGTTCTGCATGGGCCCGCTGGGCTCGAAGATCAGCCAGCTCGGCGTCGAGATCACCGACAGCGCCTACGTGGCGGTGTCGATGCGGATCATGACCAGGATGGGCAAGGGCGCGCTCGACATGCTGGGCGACGACGGCTTCTTCGTGCCGGCCGTCCACTCGGTGGGCCTGCCGCTCGTGGACGGGGCCAAGGACGTCCCGTGGCCCTGCAACGAGATCAAGTACATCGTCCACTTCCCCGAGAGCCGGGAGATCTGGTCCTACGGCTCGGGCTACGGCGGCAACGCGCTGCTCGGCAAGAAGTGCTTCGCGCTGCGCATCGCCTCGGTCATGGCCCGCGACGAGGGCTGGTTCGCCGAGCACATGCTGATCCTGAAGCTCACGTCGCCCGAAGGCGCGGTGAAGTACATCGCGGCGGCCTTCCCGAGCGCCTGCGGCAAGACCAACATGGCCATGTTGCAGCCCACCCTCGCGGGCTGGAAGGCCGAGACGATCGGCGACGACATCTGCTGGATGCGCTTCGGCGACGACGGCCGCCTCTACGCCATCAACCCGGAAGCGGGCTTCTTCGGCGTGGCGCCCGGCACCGGCGAGACGACCAACCGGAACGCGATCGACTCCCTGTGGGGCAATTCGATCTTCACCAACGTGGCCCTGACCGACGACGGCGACGTCTGGTGGGAAGGCCTCACCGAGCAGCCGCCCGCGCACCTGATCGACTGGAAGGGCCGCGACTGGACCCCCGACAGCGACGAGCCCGCCGCGCACCCGAACGCGCGCTTCACCGTGCCCGCCTCGCAGTGCCCCGTGGCCGCGCCCGAGTGGGAAGATCCCGCGGGGGTGCCGATCTCGGCCATCCTGTTCGGTGGCCGCCGCGCCTCGGCGGTGCCGCTGGTGACGGAAGCCCGCGACTGGCGGCACGGCGTCTTCATGGCCTCGAACGTGGCCTCCGAAGGCACCGCGGCGGCCGAGAACGCCATCGGCGAGCTGCGCCGCGACCCGTTCGCGATGCTGCCCTTCTGCGGCTACAACATGGGCGACTACTTCGGCCACTGGCTGAAGATGGGCGAGACCGCGCCCGACGCGTCCAAGCTGCCCCGCATCTTCTTCGTGAACTGGTTCCGCAAGGACGAGCGCGGGAAGTTCGTGTGGCCGGGCTATGGCGAGAACAGCCGCGTGCTGAAATGGATCGCCGAGCGGCTGGACGGCAAGGCCGGCGCGGTGGACACGCCGATCGGGCAGGTGCCGTCGAGGGACAGCCTGGACACCTCGGGGCTCTCGCTCACCGACGCGCAACTGGACCTGCTGCTGACGGTCGACCCGGCGATCTGGCGCAAGGAAGCCGCGCTGATCCCGGCCTTCTACGACCGCTTCGGCGAGGCGACGCCGAAGGCCCTGTGGGGCGAGTACGAGGCGCTGCTGGGCCGGCTGGAGACGGCCAACGAGCCCGGGCGGGTGGTCGCGGCCGAATAGCCGCGTCGCCAGTCCACAGAACGCAAAGGCCGCGGCGATCCCGCGGCCTTTGTCATGCGGCGAAGGCGGGAAGGCTCAGCCGCCGGTGACCACACGCAGGCTGGGCGGGGCGGCGGGCTTCTCGCCGCGGACCTGGGCGACCAGGTCGAAGAGGGCGCGGCGGACGGCCTCGACATCGCCGTCACGGGCCACCTGGGCCAGATCCTCGAGGTGCCCGGGGGTCATGCGCAGCGCCGAGTTGGTGACGACTTCCATGACCTTGTGTGCAGCCGGCAGCGAGGTCTCGGTCTCGTCCAGCAGGGCCTCGGTCAGCTTCTCGCCGGGCCGCAGGCCGGTGATCTCGATCTCGATGCCCTTGCGGCCCGAGAGCGCGATCATCTGCTGGGCGAGGTCCAGGATCGACACCGCGTCGCCCATCTCGAGCAGGAACAGCCGGGAGTCGCGCCGTTCGTCCTCATGGCACGCGGCCGTGGCGTGCAGCACCAGTTGCGACGCCTCGGGGATGGTCATGAAGTAGCGCATCATCTCGGGGTGGGTGACCGTCACCGGTCCGCCACGCTCGATCTGCGACTTGAAGATCGGCACCACAGAGCCCGACGAGCCCAGGACGTTGCCGAAGCGGACCGCGGAGAAGCGCGTGGCGCTGTCGTTGGTGGTCTGCTGGGCCTGGATCACCGCTTCGGCCAGCCGCTTCGTGGCGCCCATGGCGTTGGTGGGGTCGACCGCCTTGTCGGTGGAGATCAGCACCATCTGGCCGGCGCCCGCGGCCTTGGCGGCCTCGCAGACGTTCCAGGTTCCGATGACGTTGGTGAGCAGGCCCTCGGCCGGGTGCCGCTCGACCATCGAGACGTGCTTCAGGGCCGCCGCATGGAAGACGAGGTCCGGCCGCTCCTGCGCGAACACGTTGATCAGCCGCTTCGCGTGACGCACGTCGCAGAGGACCGCCTTGGTGGAGATGTGCGGGAAGGTTTCGCGCATTTCGCGCTCGATCTCGAAGAGCGCGGTCTCGGAGAAGTCGATGACGGTCAGGTGGCCGCAGCCGAAGTTGGCGACCTGGCGGCAGAGCTCGGCGCCGATGGAGCCGCCGGCGCCGGTGACCAGGACGCGGCGGCCCTTGATGAGGCGGCCGATGGCGCCGCGGTCCAGCTCGATCGGGTCGCGCGCCAGCAGCTCCTCGATGTTGATGTCCAGGACCGGCAGCAGCGTGAGGCCGTCGTGGTGGTTGAGCTCCACGATCGAGGGCAGGCGCAGCAGCCGGATGCCGTCGGTCTTCAGGCGGCCCAGGGTCTCGGCGGTGAGGCCCTTCAGCTTGGCGGGCTCTTCGAGGAAGAGGATGGCGCGCGGATAGCGGTTCCAGCGGCGCAGGTCCGCCAGGGCCTCGTCGAGCCGGTCGATGGCGTCGAGGATGCAGACACCGCGGACCTGGGCGCCCACGTCGCGACGGTCGGCGCCGATGATGCCGACGGGCGTGTAGCTGTGGTCGTGGCTGCGGACCATGTCGCGCAGGTAGGTGTCTGCCAGCGAGGGCGGACCGATGAGCAGCAGGGACGGCGCCTGGGCCATCCGGTCGTTGATGCTCTTCAGCGGAGAGAAGCTCTCCAGCGCATGCTCGTGCAGGGCGCGGCGCAGGATTCGCACGCCCATGGCGCTGACCATCTGGAACAGGGGCGCCATCACGAGCGTCGAGCGCGGCAGGCCCTCTGCCCGGTCGAGGACGAAGCAGGCCAGCAGGAACACGCCGACGGTCAGCAGCGCGCTGCGCGCGAGCACCAGCGCGTCGGGGATCGACACGTAGCGCCAGGGCGACATCTCGCCCCGGAACATGATGCTGAAGACGCCGGCGATCGCGGCGTAGAGCGCCGCCAGTTGGAAGAACGACATCGCGCCGGCCTGGCCGAAGCCGAGCTCGGGCTGGGTCGGGGTGACGAAGAAGGCGACGGCGAAGGCAAGGGCGGCGAGCAGCACGTCGGACACGACGGTCTGGGCCCGGACGGCCATCCGCTCCATGCGCCGAACTCCGCTCACGTCGTGTCGATTCCCAACCATAGGCGCGTCGAGCAAGACCGCCAGCGAAAACAGGACTTTGCGGAGGGTCTTCCGCGAAGGCGCGCCCCGACGGAAGCAGGCGTGCCGGCGAGCGCCGGGAACTTAGGTACGGGGGCGCCCCGAGGCAACGAAAAAGCCGCCGCCCGCAGGCGACGGCCTTCGTAGGCCCCGGCGGCCTAACCCATGGCTACCAGACGAGCTTAACGCCGCCGACGACACGGCCGTCGCCGTAGCCCAGCGGGTCGGCGGCGTTGGAGGCGTCGGTGTCCCAGTAGCGCACGTCGAAGCTGACGTGGTCGGTGAGCGCAAAGCCGACGCCCACGTTCCAGGTGGTGTAGTCGAGGCCGCCGTCCTGGTCCTGGCGGCCGATGGCGCCGCTGATCGAGAACTTGGTGTCCGGGATCGCCACGGCGGCGTTGGCCTCGTAGTAGAAGGCGTCGTCCGCGGCGCCGAAGAAGTTCGGCGAGTAGTAGGTGGCGATGCCGAGGGTCGCGGGGCCCGCCGGGACCGAGGCGGCGGCCTTGAATTCCCAGTAGTCGTAGTTCGACGCGCCCTTGTCGATGTAGCCGTAGTAGATCGCGCCCAGGTCGAAGGTGACGGCGCCGACGGTCGGCTTCACGCCGGCGTAGATGTCGAACTCGGCGTCGGTCGAATCCAGGAAGTCGACGTTCGACACCCAGATGCCCGCGTAGCCGATGCCCACGGTGGCGTCGACGCCCCCGAACACCTGCGGATCCTCGTCGGTCTGGCTGAAGCCGCGGAACACGTAGTCCGTGGATGCGCCGAGGTTGAAGGAGAAGGACGGCCCGGAGTCGTCCTGTGCGGCGGCGGCGCCGGCGAAGCAGAGCGAGGCGGCCGCGGCCACCAGCGCGAGTTTCAGCGTTCTCATTTGTCTATCCCCTCTCAGGTCCGCCCAGCCTTGGCCGGCGGGCGTCGCCATCGTCGTCGGCCACGCCTGCGGATCAACGTGACGGCGGGGCGGCGGCGGCGCTATGGGGCGGCTGATGCGGGATTGGGCGCTCCCGCATAAGGGCGCCGCAAAAACAGGCGCCCACGGCGTCCGGGACCGACGCCGGACGTGGGCCGCGGGGGTTCAGCGTGCGACGAGGGGCGCGAATCCGAGGTGCGACCCGGCGTCGACGAGGAGCGTCTCGCCGGTGACGTGGCGCGAGTGGGGCGAGGCCAGGAAGACGGCCGAGACCGCGATGTCCTCGGCGGTGGAGGCGGCCTTGAGCGGCGTGCCGGCCGCGGCGTTGTCGCGGACCCGCGCCGCGGCGGCCTCGCCCACGCCCTTGCCGAACCAGGGTGTGTCGATGAAGCCGGGGCAGACCGAGTTGACCCGGATCTTCGGCGCGAGCGCCCGGGCCAGCGAGAGCGTCATGGTGTTGAGCGCGCCCTTGGAGGCGGCGTAGGGCACCGACGAGCCGATGCCGGTGACGCCGGCGATGGAGGCGGTCATCACGACGGCGCCCGGCTGCGGCGCGGCCTCCAGCAGCGCGCGGCAGGCGCGAACCATCTGGTAGGGGCCGACCACGTTGACCGCGTAGAGCTTGTGGAAGTCGTCGGCGGAGACGCCGTCGAGGTTGGCGTGGTTGTTGAAGGTGGTCGTGCCGGCGTTGTTGAAGAGGGCGTCGACGCGGCCGTAGGGCGCGGCGGCGGCGGCGATCCTGCGGCAGTCGTCGTCGCTGGCGACGTCGCCCTGGACCAGGACCGTCTCGGCGCCGTGGGCCTGGCACTGGCGGGCGGTCTCTTCGGCGTCGTCCTTGTTGCGGGCGTAGTTGATCACGACCGCCCTGGCGCCGCGCGAGGCGACTTCGACGGCCACGGCGCGGCCGAGGCCGGTGGAGGCGCCGGTCACCACGACCACGAAGTCCTGAAAATCACCCTGGGCCATCATCCGCTCCTCGCCTGCCCTGTTCGGGCCGTTGTTGTTCGCCGACGTCCTACCGTCTAAAGGCCCCGGCATGGAAGAGACCCATCTCACGCAACTCGGCCGCGAGGTGCGGGGCTTTGAGACCCCCGAGGCGGCGGTGCTGGAGCGCGTGGCCAATCCGCACCCGGGCACGGCCTATCTGGTGCGCTTCGCGGCGCCGGAGTTCACCTCTCTGTGCCCGGTGACCGGCCAGCCCGACTTCGCGCACCTGGTGATCGACTATGTGCCGGGCGACTGGCTGGTGGAGTCGAAGTCGCTGAAGCTCTACCTGGGTTCGTTCCGCAACCACGGCGCGTTCCACGAGGACTGCACGGTGGCGATCGGCAAGCGGCTGGTCGGCGAACTCGCGCCGCAGTGGCTGCGCATCGGCGGGTACTGGTATCCGCGCGGCGGCATCCCGATCGACGTGTTCTGGCAGACCGGGCCGGCGCCGGAGGGCCTCTGGCTGCCGGACCAGGGCGTCGCGCCGTACCGTGGTCGCGGCTGAGCATCGGCGATCGGGGGCCTGCGAATACTGTGGAATCGCAAGAAGAGCGCCGGCCGCGCTGCTGATGCGGTTCAAAGCTTGGCAATAGAGGCGGGCCGCGGCGACTCGGCCAGCGGGGCCCGCGATCTTGCAGATGCCTGATGAGGCTTCCCAAAAGCTGGCCGGAGGCCTATAGCTGACGGGCCCAACTCTCCTCGGGCGTGTCACCTCAGGCCGGGCGGCGCGATCGCGTCGTCCGGCCGTTGTGTGTCTGGCGCTTTGTGTGTCTCACGCCTTGTTTGTCCTCAGGCCGCTATGCGTGGGCGGCTCAGGCGCGGGTGACGAGGGGGGCGAGCGCAGGGCGATCGCGCTCCAGCGGCGGCTCCTTCGGCGTCCCGATCAGCATCACGCCCGCGACGCGCTCGCCGGACGCGAGGCCCAGGATGGCGGCGGCCTCGGCGTCGTAGCTGTACCAGTCGGTGATCCAGTTGGCGCCGTAGCCCATGGCGAGCGCGCCGTAGAGCAGGTTCGTGCAGGCGGCGCCGGCCGAGAGCACCTGCTCCCACTCCGGGATCGAGGCGGCGGCGCTCGGCGCCGACACCACGATGACGGCCAGCGGCGGAACCCTGAGCTTGCCGAGCTTGGCGACCAGGCTCTGGTCCCCCTTGGCCTGCGCCACCGCCTCGAGCCGCGCGACGGCCGCGGCCTTGGCGGCGGCGTCCAGAACGATGAAGCGCCACGGCGCGAGCTTGCCGTGGTCGGGCACCCGGGCGGCCAGGCGCAGGAGCTCGTCGAGCTCGGCGTCGCTGGGCGCGGGTTCGGCCAGGCTCAGCGCGGGCGTCGAGCGCCGCAGGGCCAGGAAGCGCAGCACCTCGGGCGAGGCGGCGCTGGGCAACGGATCGCCGAGCTGGGGCGGAGGCGGGAGGTTGGGGGTCAAGCGGGTTCCGATGGACTTCGTGGGGCTGGTTTCTTTATGGCGTCGCGAACGCCGACCACAAGGCGAGGGAACTTATATGCGCGTGAAGCCCGCCTGGCTGCGGCCGCATGGGAGCCCGTGGGTCCGTGGGCCGGCGAAGGTGGTCTACGACAACCCGTGGATCCGGGTGACGGAGTTCGCGGCGACGGCGCCCACCGGTGCGCCGGCGACCTACGGCCTCGTGGGCTACAAGAACCTCGCGATCGCGGTGCTGCCCCTGTTCGACGACGGGACGACGGTGCTGGTGGGCCAGAACCGGTTTCCGCTGATGGACTATAGCTGGGAGATCCCCGAGGGCGGCGGGCCGCTGGCGGACGATCCGCTGGAGAGCGCCCGACGCGAGCTGGCGGAAGAGACGGGCCTCGCCGCGGCGGACTGGCGCGAAATCCTGACCGCGCAGCTCTCCAATTCGGTGACCGACGAGCGCGCCGTCGGCTATCTGGCGACGGGGCTCTACCCGGCCGACGGGACGCAGCACGCCGACGACACCGAGGCGCTGGAGAAGGTGCGCGTGCCGTTCCGCGAGGCGCTGGAGGCCGCGATGGCCGGGGACCTGCAGGACCTCCTGACGGTGGCGATGCTGTTGAAGGCTTCCTACATGGCCCGTGAAGGGCTTCTGGCGCCGGCCCTGGCCGCCGCCATGCTAGGCTGAGACCAGGACCCAGATGGGCCGGGAGGAATTCATGAGCCAGCGCCTCGAGGTGGTCGACACCGCCCAGCCGCCGCCGGTGTGGGCCGCGCTCCGGAACGAAGCTTACGCGGCGGCCAAGTCGGAGGCCGCGCTCGCGAGCCTGCTGGCCGCGGTGATCCTGAACCACGACACGCTGGGCGACGCGCTCAGCTACCAGCTCGCGCGCAAGCTGGGCGACCAGGAGTTGCGGGCCATGAGCCTGCGCGACACCATCGAGGAAGCCTACGAGGGCGACCCGTCGCTGGTGAGCATCGCGGAAGCCGACCTGAAGGCGGTGTTCGAGCGCGACCCGGCCTGCAAGGGCTACGTGCAGCCGTTCCTGTTCTTCAAGGGCTTCCTGGCGCTGCAGACTCACCGCGTGGCCCACTGGCTGTACGGCCAGGGCCGCGAGACGATGGCGTTCTACCTCCAGAGCCGCTCCAGCGAGCTGTTCCAGGTCGACATCAATCCGGCGACGCGGATCGGCCAGGGCGTGTTCGTCGACCACGGCACCGGCATCGTCATCGGCGAGACCGCGGTGATCGGCGACGACGTCTCGATGCTGCAGGGCGTGACCCTGGGCGGCACCGGCGCCGAGCGCGGCGACCGCCACCCGAAGATCGGCAAGGGCGTGCTGCTGGGCGCGGGCGCCAAGGTGCTGGGCAACATCAGGATCGGCGACTACGCCAAGGTGGCCTCGGGCTCGGTGGTGCTGAAGGAAGTGCCGGCGGGCTGCACGGCCGCCGGCGTGCCCGCGCGGCTGGTCAACTGCCCGACCTGCGAGGAGGCGGAGGCCCCGGCGCGGACGATGGACCACACGCTGCCGACGATCACCGACTACACGATCTGACGTTCGGCGGGTTCCGTTGGCGCGCGGCTTTCGCTAGAAGTCGCGCCGCAACTGGTCAGGAGCGTTTGCGTGGACGAGAAAGCCATCCGCAGGATCGAAGGCCATCTGCGCGGGACCTTCGCCAACGCGCGGATCACGCTCACGCCGCGGCCCAAGCAGAAGGACTCCGCCGAGGTCTACATCGGCGAGGAGTTCGTGGGCGTCGTGTTCGAGGACGAGGACGGCGACGGCTCCTACATGTTCGAGATGGCCATCCTCGCCGAGGACCTCCCCTAGGCGGGCCTCCGTCTAGCGGATCTGCGTGACCTTCAGGCTGCCGGCGGGCAGCGGGCCGATGGGCGGCTGCGGGCGCGCGGTGTCGAGCCAGTCGGCCCAGCGCTCGCGTGGGAAGATCACGATCTGGCGGTCGTGGTAGGGCGCGATGTCCGGTCCGGGCCCGGTCGTCAGCAGCGTGAAGCGGTCGTCGCGGATGAACCCGGCGATGGCGAGGAACGGGCGGTCGGCCGACTCGAAGCGCCACTTGGACTTCGGCGCCTTGGCCCCCGTGAACTCGAAGAAGGCGTCGGCGGGCGCGAGGCAACGGCCCTTCGGGAAGCTGCGGCCCTCGGAGCGGAAGTTGATGACCGGGCCGCGCGGGCCCGGGAAGCCCCAGCGCCGTTGTGTGAGGCGCGCGCCGCCCGTGCCGTCACCGACCAGCAGGTAGGACGGGTCGGTCGGACGGATCGACGGACGCGGCTCCATGTTGGGCCTGGCCCCATCGAAGCCCAGCGGCATCTGCAACTCGGCAAGTTCGGAGAGCAGCTCTTCCAGGGATCGTTCGAGGGCGTATTCGTTGCACATGAAATCTACAGTCCCGGCCGTTCGCGTCGCTGTACCTTACTTGCCGATCAGGCCGCGCCGCGGATGATCCGGCGGGCCTGGAAGGGCGGGATGATGGCGGTGATGTGGGCGGCCCAGCGCAGGCGCGCGTCATGGCGCATGGGCCCGGCGATGCTCTCGAGGTCGTAGACGCCGCCGCGCGAGCCGCGCAGCAGCCGCTTGACCAGCACCTCGTCGGTGTCGGTCTCGAGCACGACCACCTGGCCCAGCATGTCGGGCGTCGGCGCGGTGCGC
>NZ_JAEUMO010000072.1 GCF_016793285.1 Phenylobacterium sp. | reverse complement strand
CTGGTTCACCCGGTTGAACAGCGGGTGGTTCACGTTGTTGCCCACCGCGTTGTTGGTGATCCGGGTGCCGGAGACGCCCGCAGAACCACGCTGGTCGAACACGTTCTTGATCGAGCCGATGACCGCGAACTTGTCGTCCTTTTCGCGGAACACCATCCGGAAGTCGGTCGTGCCGTAGGACTTGGCCCGGTTGTAGTAGGTGTTGAAGACCGAATAGTAGGTCGAGTCCCGCCACACATAGCTGGTCGACACCGACAGGCTGCCGGGGTCGAACGTCCAGGTGTAGTTCGCGTTGATCGTGAACCGATGCGGCGTCGAGGACGGCAGGCGTGAGCCCGAGAGGTCCTGGTTGACGTTCACCAGCAGCGAACAGGCGTTGGCGCCCGTGCCCGTCGGCGAGCGGCCGGGGATGCAGGCGTTGGCGGCCTGAGCCGAGGCCGGCGCGATCTTGGCGCCGGGCTGGAGGGCCAGCGGATCATCCGGGTCCGGCGAGAACACGCCCTCTTTGATCTTGGCGTTCAGGTAGGAGTAGTTCGCCAGGATCTGCAGGCCGTCGATCGGCTGCCACACCGTCTCGACCTCCAGGCCGTAGTTCTCGGCCTTCGGCACGTTGACGAAGCGGGTCTGGTTCGCGCCCACCGTCTCGTTGAAGAACGACAGCGGGATCTGGATGTCCTGGTAGTCGTAGTAGAAGGCCGAGACGTTGGTCTGGAGGCGGCCGCCGAAGGTCTTCTTCAGGCCGACCTCGTAGGCGTCGATCGTCTCCTTCTCGGTGGTGACGAACGTCTGGAGGGTGGTCGTTCCCGAGTCGAAGCCGCCCGCCTTGTAGCCGCGCGAGTACTTTGCGTACATCAGGGTGTCCGGATCCGGCTTCCAGTCGATGCCGAAGGTGCCGGTCAGCGCGCTCCAGTCGTAGTTCAGCAGGCGGTGGCGCAGGCCGGTCGTCGGGTCGGTATAGATGCCGCCGACCCCGCCCACGACGGCAGCGTCGGTGACCTGCACGCCGTTGACCGTCGAGAAGCCGGGCGACGCGGCCGCGGTGATATCGACCGGGCGGCCGTTCACGCGCGAGACGGGGCACGAGGCGGTGTAGAGGCAGAACAGCCGCGCGCCTTCGAACGAGGTCTTCTCGTCGTAGGTGTAGCGCAGGCCCGCCGTCGCCTTGAACGCTTCGTTGATCTGCCAGTCCACCTGGCCGAAGGCGGCATAGGATTCGTTCTTGTTCTCGGACTCGCCGACCGCGTAGCGGCGCAGCGGGTTCGGCGCCGCCGCCGCCGTGGCGAGCGGGTTGGTCGCGTTGAACAGGATCGGCGTCTCGAAGCGCGCGTCGTCAGGGAAGCGGGCGTCGGAGAGCCGGTAGTTCGAGCCTTCGCGGAACTGGTAGGCGCCGAACAGCCACTGGATGGGACCGTCGGTGGTCGAGGCGATGTTGATCTCGTTCGAGAACCACCAGACCTCTTCCTGGTACTGGTTGTGCTGCCGCGGGAAGTAGAGCGCGTTCACGTTGGTCGTGGGCGCGAGCGGGTTCTGCAGGCTGAGGAAGAACGGCGCCTGGCGCGACGTGCCGTCGAGGTCGGTCTGCAGGCGATAGTCGTAGTAGGTCCTGCCCGTGATGTACTTCACGTCGAACGTGTCGGCGTGGAAGGTCACGTTGAGGGTCGTGGTCTGGCTCTCGAGGTTGATGTAGTTGCCGTCGTCGGTGTCGAAGCAGAGCTGGCAGGTGTTGCCTGCGAGCGCGGTGGACAGTCCGAAACGGGCGGAGTTCGGCGTCAGCGGCGCCTGCAACGGGTTGTCGGTCACGCCGAAGCCGTAGGTGGCGGTGGTGCGGCCGCCCGGGCCGCGGCCCAGGGTGTGCCATTCGGTCGTGGAGTGTTTCAGCCACCACTCGAGCTTGCCGTCGGCCAGGCTCCCGTCGAGCTGGAACTCGCCGGTCCAGACCGTGCCGCGATTGCCTTCGTCCTTGCCGTTCGGGTTGAGGTTCTCGAAGACGCCCTTGCCGATGTTGCCCCAGGACGCGGCCAGGCGGCCCCGGATGCCGGCGAACAGCGGGCCGGAGACCGCGGCCTCGGCCGCCTTGGCGTCATAGTTGCCGTAGCTGGTGCGGAACTCGGCGAAGAAGTCGTCGGTGGGCCGCTTGGAGACGATGTTGAGCGCGCCGCCGATGGCGTTCTTGCCGTAGAGGGTGCCCTGCGGCCCGCGCAGCACCTCGGTGCGCTCCAGGAACAGGGTGGACTGCGCGAAGGCCGTCACCGACGAGGTGTAGAAGCCGTCGTTGTACATGGCCACGCCGCCCTCGGTGGAGCGGTTGTTCGAGAAGCGGCCGATGCCACGCAGCGAGGCGCGGTCGTTGTTGGTGGAGTACGCCAGGCCCGGCGTGAAGTTGGTGAGGTCCTGCACCGAGTTGATGCCGACCAGTTCGCGCCGTTCGTCCGTGAACGCCGACACGGCGACAGGCACGTCCTGCAGGGACTGCTCCCGCTTTTCGGCGGTGACCACCAGTTCTTCGATTTCGTTGGTGCTGGATTGCGCGAAGGCCGCCGTGGCCGACATCGCACTCGCCGTCGCCGCAAACGCGCACGACAACAGGATACTCTTTCGAGACAGCATGTTTCCCCCAAGCCCGTTTTCGACAGCGCCTTTTTTGGCGCTTGGATTCGAATGTCCGGCATGGCGTACGTCGCGTCAATGCGCCCCGCGCACGCCGGTTACAAATTGTTGCGGGGTGGTGATCTGAAGACACGGTCTGGCCGCCGCGCCCTTCGACGACGACCGCCACGCCTGCGGCGGCGCGGACCTGCCGCTCGCGAGGTTCGATTCGGGCGGTCGGTATCCTCGGGCGCGGGGACTAGGCGCCGCGCGCCCGTCCGGGCCAGACTGGCCGGAACGGGGAGACCGATGGCGAGCTACCGCACGCGGCTGGAGCGCGACCTCGACGGCTGGATCGGGCAGGGCCTGGTCCCGGCCGAGAATCGTGGGGCGATCCTGGCGCAGGTGGGCGAGGCGCGCCGGCTGGATGCGGCGACGGCGCTCGGCATCGTCGGCGGGGTCCTGGCGGGGGTGGCGGTCATCGCCCTGGCGGCCGCCAACTGGTCCGACATCCCGCGCATCGCCCGGTTCGCCGCGATCCTGGCGGCGTTCCTGGGCGTGACGGGCGCCGCGGCCTGGGCGAGCGCGCGGGGCCGGCCGATCATGAGCCAGGTGTGCCTGGTGGTGGCCGCCCTGGTGTTCGCTGCGGCCATCGGGCTCACGGGCCAGATCTTCGACATCGCGGGCGACCCGCAGGCGGCGCTGCGTGGCGCAGGCCTGGCCGCGGCGCTGCTGGCCGTGGCCGGCGGCTCGCCGTGGACGGCGGCGCTGGCGCTGGTGTTCGTGGGGCTGGGCGAGGTCGCGGGCTTCCGCCTGTTCGACAGCGAGGGGCCGCCGTGGCCGTGGTGGATGATCCTGAGCGCGGCCGCCGGCGCCGCGCTGGCCCTGCGCTGGCGCTCGCAGCCGCTGGCGCACGCGGCGGGCGTAGCGACGACGGTCGCGGTCGTCGAGGCGTTCATCCGGATCGGGGCGACCTACGAGACGGGGTTCGGGCCCATGCTGGCCGTGGCGCTGGTGGCCGTCGCGCTGAGCGCGGGCGCGCGCCGGGCGCGAGAGCGGTTCGCGCCGGCGGCGGGCACGCTCTACGGCGGGTGGGCGTGCGCCGCGCTGGGCAGCCTCGGCGCGGCGGTGAGCGAGCTCAGCGAGATGATCGGCCTGGCGCCCGGACTGCAGGGCGTGCCGACGAGCATGGTGATGCTGGCGGTCTCGGGTGCGGTGGTGGCGCTGGGCCGCGTGGACCGGCACGGCGGAGTGACCGCGGTCGGCGTCCTGGGCCTGCTGGGTTCGGGCGCATGGCTGCTGACGAGCCTGGGCGTCGGCCTGATGACCTCGGCGGCGGTGTTCGCCGGCGCGGCGCTGCTGGCGCTGGCGGGTTCGCTGGCGCTGCGCGGGAGGAAGCGGGCGTGAAGGTCCCGGCGCCTCCCACTCGGATCCTGATGGCGGCTGGCGTGCTGGCGCTGCTGCTCGTGGGCCTCGTGGTGCGCGAGAACATGGCGCGCGACCAGGGGACGGAGGTGCGACTCGCGCTGGCCGGCTACGACCCGCGCAGCCTGCTGCAGGGCCACTACGTCCAGTTCCGGATGCAGGAGACCTTCCCCGGCAGGGCGTGCCCGCCCGGCGTGCGGGAGGGCTACCGCTCAGGCAAGCCGGTCTGGGTCGCGCTGCGGCGCGACGGCGACCACCATCGGGCGGCCGGCGCGGGGCTGACGCGCGCGGAGGCCGCCCGCCTCGGGGAGGTGACGGTGCAGGGGCGGGTGTCGTGCTACCCCGGCGCGGGGTCGATCGCCGAACAGGCGGCGCTGGCCGCCGCGGCGAGGGGGGCGGGCGTCCCGGTTCGCGAGGCGGCGCCGACCGTGACCGTCGACGTCGATCTCGGCGTCGACCGCATCCACCTCGACCAGAAGGGCGCCGAGGCGGTGCAGGGCGACCTGCAACGCGCCGCGGGCGGCGGCGGCCCGCCTGGCTACGCGGTCCTCTCCATCGGCCCCGACGGCAAGGCCCGCGTGAAGGGCCTCATCGTCGGCAAGCGCCGCGTCGATCTCGACTGGTGGTGATGCGTCCGGACGGCGACCGCTCACTCCGATATTCCCACCGCCTCCGGCTTGCGGCCTTCGGACTCGGCCTTGCGGGCGCCGGCCAGGATGCCGGGGAGGGAGTAGTTGCCCTCGTGGCAGGCGTACTCGTAGACCGGCCCCTTGGTGGCGTTGAGCGGCATCTCGGCTTTCCAGACGCTCTTGTAGACCTTCGGATCGTCGACCTCGAACTGATAGAGGATCTGATCGTTGGCGATGCGGGTGAAGCGCTCGGTCACCTTGGCGTCGGGCGAGAGGAAGAGGCTTGCCCCGAAGTAGGGGCGCAGGGACTCGCCCGGATTGAAGCCGGTGGTCTCGACCACCAGCGTGTCGCCCTCCCAGCGTCCGACCGACTTGCCCATCCACTCGGGCTCGCCATCGGGCAGGCGCCGGCTGTCGGCCAGGCGGATCACGCGGGCGTCGTGGTTCATCTCGACCACGATGACGACGGCGTCGGCGCTCTGCTGAACCTGATAGTGGTTGTTGTAGAGCACGTTCATCATCGGCGGGCCGGCGGTGGAGCCGAAGCCCAGGATGCAGCGCTCCCCCAGCGGCCGCGCCTCGGGCCCGTCGAAGGTGTTGCGCACCTTGGTCAGCGTGTCCTGATAGAGCTTCCAGCCCTCGGGCCTGTAGGGGAGCTTGCCGTCCGCGGGCTCGACCAGCCACGAGGTGCGCACCTCGCCCTTGATGCGGCCCATGCGGGTGCCGGGATCGACCCAGAACGAGTTGTAGCCGCCGGGGTCGTTGCCCGCGACGGGCGCGCCGGCGTCGGGGTCGGAGGGGCGGTTCTGTGCGGCCATCATGCGGGCGCGCATGGCCTCGGCCTGCTGGGCCTGGGCCTCGGTGATGGTGAGTGTCTTGAACTGCGGACCGCGCTCCAGGCTCGTCAGCGAGGCATTGGTCCAGACGCCCTCCAGGTCGGGCTGGCCGAAGCCGTTGCGGGGCGCCTTGTAGGGCGCGTCGGCGGCCCATGCCGGAAGAGATGGGGCTGTGGCGGTCGCGAACGCGAGGGCGGCCAGGGTGAGGAACACGCGCATGCTCAGGCCTTCTTCTCGGTGAGGGCGGCGTAGACCAGGTTCGCCGAACGGGCGCGCATCTCGGGGGTCCCCGCGCCGGGGGTCGAGCCGTTGACGTTCTGGATCATGCCCACGAAGACGACGTCGTTGGTGGGGTCGATCCAGAACCAGGTGCCGAAGGCGCCGCCCCACCAGAAGCTGTCGATGCCCTGCGGCAGGCCGCTCTCGGCCGGGCGCTCGTGGACGGCGAAGTCCATGCCGAAGCCCAGGCCCTTCTGCACGGGGCCATAGAGGTCGATGCCGACGCCGGGTTTCAGGACCGACTTGCGCATCAGCCTGACGGTGTCGGGCTTCAGCACGCGGGCGCCCTCCAGCTCGCCGCCGTTCAGGAGCGCCTGGCAGAAGCGGAAGTAGTCTGGCGCGGTGGAGAAGAGGCCCCCGGAGCCGGCAAGGAAGCGCGGCTTGGCGGTCTGCACCCGCGGCTCGCCGGCCGGGACGATCCTGCCGTCGGCATAGGTATGGATCCGCACGACGCGCGCGGCCTTCGCGGGCTCCACCCAGAACTGGGTGTCCGGCATCTTCAGCGGATCGAAGATGTGGCGCTGGAAATAGGTGGCGAGGTCGACGCCCGACAGCTTTTCAACGACGTAGCCCTGGATGTTCACGCTCGGCCCGTAGGCCCAGTCCGCGCCGGGCTGGCTGGCGAGGGGCAGGCTGGCCAGCTTGTCGACCATGCCCTGGAGGTCGGTCTCGTTGAGCCCTGCCTTCTCGTAGACGCTGCTGACGCCGAAGCCGGCCGTGTGGCTCATGAGCTGGGCCATGGTCATGGGCGTGGTCTGGTCGACCAGGGCCTCGCCCGCCTTCACCTTCAGGCCTGCGAACTCCGGGATGTGCCGGGCGACCGGGTCGTCGAGCTTCCACTTGCCCTGTTCCCAGAGCTGCATCATCGCCACGCCCGTGATCGGCTTCGTCATCGAGGCGATGCGGAAGATCGAGTCCGTGGCCATCGGCGCGGATCCCGAGGCGTCCTGCCTGCCGTAGGCGTCGAGGTTCACGACCTTGCCCTTGCGGGCCAGCAGGGTGACGACGCCGGCCAGTTGCTGCCGGTCGACGAGCGCGTGCATCTCGCTGTCGAGCCTGGCCACGCCGGCCGCGGAGAAGCCGGCGGAGGCGGGCGGCTGCACGACGATCCTGGCCCAGGCGGGCGCAGCGAACGCCGTGGCGGCGGCGCCCAGCAGCAGACTGCGGCGGTCGGGCATCGTCTCGTCCTCCCCCAATGGCCGGGTCCGGTGTGCCGGACTCTCGTGCGCTCAGGATTCCCTGTCTTCGAAGCTTGGGCCAGCCGTTTTGCACGGATATGTCCGTGGCGCGCGGCCTCACGGCCCCGGACCTGTCCGCGAGATCGGGGCGGCGGCGCAGCAGGGCCTATCCTTCGCGGGCGGGCGAGGTAGGTTTCGCGGACGGCGAGGGGAATCGGGATGGCGGCGAGCGCAGACGGTCCGGCGGGGAAGCCGCTCTGGACGCACCTCTACGTGCAGGTGATCGCCGCTATCGCGCTGGGGGCGGCGATCGGCCACTTCTGGCCGGCGACGGGCGAGGCCCTGAAGCCGCTCGGCGACGCCTTCATCAAGCTGGTGAAGATGATCATCGCGCCGGTGATCTTCCTGACGGTGGCCACCGGGATCGCCCACATGCGCGACCTGGGCAAGGCGGGCGGTACGGCGGTGAAGGCGTTCGCCTACTTCATCACGGTGTCGAGCTTCGCGCTGGTGGTCGGCCTGATCGTGGCCAACACGGTGCATCCGGGCTGGGCGATGGCGGCGGTCGATCCGGCCACGCTGGATGTCAGCAAGGTCACCGGCTACGCGACCAAGGCGCACGACCTGACCGTCGTGGGCTTCCTGATGGACGTGATCCCGAACTCGGTGGTGGGCGCGTTCGCCGAGGGCAACATCCTGCAGGTGCTGTTCTTCGCCATCCCGTTCGGCATCGCCCTGGCGACGATCGGCGAGGCCGGGCAGCCGGTGCTGCGCGTCCTGGATTCCGCGGCCCAGGCCTTCTTCAAGCTGGTGGCGATCTTCATGCGCGCGGCGCCCATCGGGGCGTTCGGGGCCTTCGCCTTCACCATCGGCAAGTACGGCATCGGCTCGGTGGCCAGTCTCGCGGGCCTGGTGGCGACCTTCTACATCACCTCGATCCTGTTCGTGCTGGTGGTGCTGGGCGCGATCGCGGCGCTGAACGGGTTCTCGATCCTGAAGCTGGTCCGCTACCTGAAGGAGGAACTGCTGCTCGTCCTGGGGACCTCGTCGTCCGAGGCGGCGCTGCCCTCGCTGCTGGAGAAGATGGAGCGGGCGGGCGCCGCCAAGCCGGTCGTCGGCCTCGTGGTGCCTACCGGCTACTCGTTCAACCTCGACGGCACCAACATCTACATGACGCTCGCGGCGCTGTTCATCGCTCAGGCGATGCGGATCGACCTCAGCCTGGAGGACCAGCTCCTGCTGCTCGGCGTGGCGATGCTGAGTTCCAAGGGCGCGGCGGGGGTCACCGGAGCCGGCTTCATCACGCTGGCGGCCACGCTGCAGGTGGTGCCGACCGTGCCGCTGGCCGGGATGACGCTCATCCTCGGCATCGACCGGTTCATGAGCGAGTGCCGGGCGCTCACCAACTTCGTCGGCAACGCCGTCGCGAGCCTCGTGGTGGCCCGCTGGGAGGGCCAGCTCGACCGCGAGAAGCTGCGCATGGCGCTGGACGGCGGTCCCGAGCCCCTGGCCCGGCAGCCCGTCGAGGCCGACGCGGACTAGCCGACCTTGCGGATCCCGGCGGAGGCCGCGGCGGCGCAGCGCTTGATCGAGGCCATCAGGCCCGAGACCAGGATCGGCTTCGACACGAAGTCGGAAAAGCCCAGCGCGACGTATTCGGCAGGGCGGCGGGAATAGATGTCGGCCGTGAGCGCGATCACCGGCACGCGGCTCGGCGGACCGGCCGAGGCGCGCAGGCGCTGGATGACCTCGATCCCGGTCATGCCGGGCATGTGGATGTCGAGCAGGACCAGGTCGAAAGTCTCGACCGCCAGGCGTTCCAGGGCGTCCTGTCCCGAGCAGGCGATCACCCCCCGGTGCCCGAAGGCGCCGAGGATCTCCTGCACGACGCGCAGGTTCATCGGGTCGTCGTCGACGTGCAGGACCTTGAGCGGCCTGCCGCCGTCGCCAGTCGTCTCCGACACTGGACTGCTCCGGCTCCGGGCGCGCGGGGGGAGAGCGCCCTTAAGAGCCTGAACTTGGCCGACGCCGTTTAAGGTAACTTTATCGAAGAGACTGAATCCGCGTTAACGCGGGCCGATTCGAGGGCAGATGCGCGGCGAGCGACGCGTGTCGGCCGTCGCAGGATGTGGTTTCCGGGATCGTTCGCGCGCGTGTCGCGATTCCCGGCGGGTTAAGCACGCCGCCTGCGGCGATCAGACCAGCCGTGCGACGACGGCGATCACGCCCGCGGCCGAAGCCAGCATCGCGACCGCCTCCGTCAGCCGCCACCAGCGGATCGCATAGCGGGTCGGGGCGGCGCGCAACGGCTCTCCTCGCAGGTTCTGGTGGGGCTCGCCATCCGGAAACCCCCGCTGCCAGGGGGGAGTATAGGGGGTCGCGGGGTCTGAAAGGCTGGGCAGGGGGGTATGCGCCGCAGGCCTTCGATCCGGATGGCGAGATCTCGATGAGTCCAGTTGTTGTGTGTTCAGTAAATACTGGATGTCCGCCTGTCAACCGCGTTCTGGGCCGACGTCAGGGGTTCGTGCCGGCGGTGGCCGTCGGCGGCGTGGTCCACTCGGCGTCCGGCGGGTCCAGGGGCGCCACGATCCGGCAGACGACGCCGTCCGCGGCGAAGTCCAGGTCGACCGTGGCGTCCAGTTCGGCCCGCAGGCCCTGGGTCAGCAGGCGCGTGCCGAAGCCGCCGCGGAGCGGCGTCGAGACCTCCGGACCGTTGCGCTCGCGCCACTCGATCTCCAGCCGCCGGCCGTCGTTCGCGAGGCGCCAGGCAAGATCGACGCGGCCCACGTCGTTCGACAGGCCGCCGTACTTGGTGGCGTTGGTCGCCAGCTCGTGCAGCGCCATGGCCAGCCCCAGCGCGGCGCGCGCCGTCAGCCGCACGTCGGGGCCGGACGCGCCGATCCGGGCCTCTGCGCCGCTCGCGAACGGCGCCAGGGAGTCGTCGACGATGGCGCGCAGGCCGGCGCCTTCCCAGTTCTCACGCGTCAGCACGTTGTGCGCGGCGGAAAGCGCCACGAGGCGCGCCGTGAAGAGATCGATCGTCTGCTCGGGCGGCCGGCCCGGACGCAGGGTCTGGCGGGCGATCGACTGGACCGTCGCCAGCGTGTTCTTCACCCGGTGGTTCAGCTCGTTGATGAGCAGGATGCGGCGTTCCTCGGCGCGCTTGCGCTCGTCGATGTCGATGGTCGCGTTCAGGGTCTTGGCGACCCGGCCGGTCGCGGCGTCGCGTTCGAACACCGCGCCGCGGTCGAGGATCCAGCGGTACTCGCCGTCGGGGTGGCGGACCCGGAGTTCGATCTCCATCACCGAGCCGTCGGGCCGGCGCGACAGCGCCGCGACCCGCTGGATGACCCGCGACAGGTCTTCCGGGTGGATGATGCCGCGGAAGAAGGCGCGGTCCGAACGCTGCATATGCTCGGCGCCATAGCCGTAGACCGCCTCCATCATGCCGGCCGCCCAGGCCACGCGACCCTCGGCGTAGTCGAAGATGTAGTTGGCGGTGGGCGTGACGGCGTTGATGTGGTTCAGCCGCGCCTCGTTCTCGCGAACGCTCCGGTCCAGGGCCTGGGTCTCGGTGATGTCGTAGACGCTGACGATGGCGCCGGTGACCGGCACGCCGCCGCCGCCGCGCGGGAAGACCTGTACACGCAGGTCGCGGACCTGGCCGGTCATGTCGCGCAGGGAGATCTCGGCGGCGAACTCGCGGCCTTCGAGCGCTTCGGCGACCGGCGCAGCCAGGACGTCGCGCAGGGCCGGCCCGATGGCCTCGGCCTCGCTCAGGCCCATGGCCGGCGCGGGCGCGATCAGCCAGGGCTGCAGGGCCGGGTTGGCGTAGTCCAGGCGGCGTTCCGCGTTGATGGCCATGACGCCCCAGGGCGCGGCGTTGGCCATGCGGTAGAGGCTGATCCGGTCGATGGGGGGCTTGGCGGCGAGGTCGGCCTCGAGTTCGGCCACGCGGGCGCGCAGCCTCGCGGCTTCAGCTTCGAGATCCTCGGCCGGCGGTGACATCGCCCCTCGCGCACCTTGCAGCCCAGGGTAGCGTGACGAGCGCAGACTGGCGAGGCAACTCGCATGCTACGCTATGTCGTTCGGCGCCTGGGTCGGTCCGAGGTCGGGAAGCCGAATGGCCCACTCCCGAGCAAGGTCCTGAGCCTTCGAGGGGTCAGGCGAACCGTCGGTCGGATGGAGGGACCTGCCATGATCAAGCTCACGTTCTGCCTCGTGCGTCTGCCGCATCTGAGCCGGGACGCCTTCCAGGCCTACTGGCGCGGGACACATGCGCCGCTGGTGGCGAGCGTGGCCGAAACGCTGAAGATCCGCCGCTACGTGCAGATGCACAGCCTCCCGGGCGAGGCCAGCGCGGGCATCCGCGCCAGCCGCGACGCGCCGGACGAGTTCGACGGGGTGGCCGAGCTTTGGTTCGACAGCCTGGAGGCCCTGGCCGAAAACGCCCGCCGCCCGGAGGCCCAGGCGGCGGGCGCGATGCTGCTCGAGGACGAGAAGCGCTTCATCGACCTGCCCAGGTCACCGCTGTGGTGGGGGCAGGAGCATGTGATCGTCGGCTAGCAGCGGTAGCTGCGCTCGATCATGACGTTGCGGCGGATGTAGGGGTCCCAGACGCGCTCGCGGACGACGCAGGTGCGCGGGCCCCGGTCGTAGTAGTCGCCGTAGTAGCCGTCGTAGCGCGGATCGTAGCGGTAGCCGTTGTCGTAGCCGCGCGAATAGCCGCCGGAGTAGTAGCTGCTGGAGCGGCCGCGGTTGCCGTCGGCGATGGCCGCGCCGATGGCCAGGCCCGCGATCCCGGCGATGGCGGCGGTGGCCGCGGTGTTCCCGCCGCGGGAGTGGTGATGACGGTCGTAGTAGCGGTGACGGCTGTCGGCCTGGGCCGGCGCCGCAGTCGCCAGCACGGCGCCTCCGAACGTGAGCGCGGCCAGGGCCGAGGCGATGAACTTGCGCATGAATGCCTCCTGATGTTGGAGACAGTTAACGCGCGACCCGCCTGAACCGAGCCTGAACGGGGAGTTTAGGTGCGCGGCGTTGTGCGGAAGGGGTCACTTCCGCTCGGCGGCCGAGCGGGCCCGGATGGGCCTGAACTCGGAGGCGGCGTTCCAGTCGGGCCAGGTCGTGGAGTTGGCCAGGTCGCGGCCGGCTTCGAAGGCGAGCTGCACGTCGGCGGCGGCGCCACGGTAGTCCTGGTCCGGGGCCCAACGGTCGCAGGTCTGGTGGTAGCACCTGGCCGTGTAGTCCTCGACCCAGCGGTCGCCGGCGGCGCGGCCGCCGTTCTCCAGGTCGGCGCCGCCGCTCATGCCCATGAAGAGGACGGTCGGCACGCCGCGCTTGGCGACGGAGAAGTGGTCGGCGCGGTAGAAGAGGGCGCGTTCGGGGCGCGGGTCGGGCGTGATGGCGCGGCCGTGCCGGGCGGCCATCCGCGCGAGGTGCGCCTCGAGCTGGTTCTGGCGGGCGCCGACGAGGACCACGTCGCGCGCGGGGCCGGCGGTCTGCAGGACGTCGTAGGTGTAGTTGGCGGCCATTCTCGGCAGTTCGGCCTCGTGCGTCTGGGCCCAGTACTCGCTGCCCAGGAGCCCGCGCTCCTCCGCCGTCCAGGCGGCGAAGAGGATCGTGCGGTCGGGCGCGGGGCCGGCCTTGAACGCCCGGGCGGTCTCGATCACGCCGGCGATCCCCACCGCGTCGTCGACGGCGCCGGGGCGGATCACGGCGCCGTCGGCCGAGGCCGGGCCGATGCCGTAGGCGTCCCAATGGGCGGCGTAGAGGATCGTCTCCTCGGGCCGCCTTGCGCCGGTGATCTTCGCCAGCACGTTGCGGCTCTCCAGGCGCGTAAAGCTGTTGCGGTAGTCCGCGGAGAATGTCGCGCCTTTCAGGGTCACGGGCGAGAAAGCGGCGGTGCGGGCGCGAGCCTTCTCGGCCTCGAAGTCGAGGCCCGCCTGCCGGAAGAGGTCGACCGCCAGGTCGCGCTGGATCCAGCCCTGGAGCAGCAGCTTGTCCTTCGCGGGGTCCTTGCGGACGACGTCGTAGCTCTCGTTGTTGGCGGCGACGACCGTGTTCCAGCCGTAGGCCGCGCCCGCGGTCTCGTGGACGATCAGCATGCCGAGCGCGCCGCGCCGGACCGCCTCCTCGTACTTGTAGACCCATCGGCCGTAGAAGGTGGCCGCACGGCCGGCGAACTTGCCGGCGACGGGCTCGCCGTCCTTCGCCTCGAAGTCGGGGTCGTTGATCAGGACGAGCGCGATCTTGCCCTTCAGGTCGACGCCCTTGAAGTCGTCCCACTGGCGCTCGGGCGCGGTGACGCCGTAGCCCACGAAGACGATGGGGGCGGCGCGGATCGCGACGCGCTCGACGGGCCGCTGGGTCTCGATGCGCAGGTCGGTCTGTTCGTGCAGCGGCCTGGCCTGGCCGCCGACCGCCAGCGTGTAGGTCCCGCCGGGCGTCGTCTGGTAGCGCCAGAGCGGCACGTCCTGCGTCCACCCGCCGTTGTCGCCGGCCGGCTCCAGGCCCAGCTTGCGGAACTCCGAGACGATGAGGTCGATGGTCTTCTGCTCGCCCGGGCCGCCCGGCGCGCGCCCGGCATAGGGCTCGGAGGCGAGCTCGCGGGTGATGCCGGAAAGCCGCTCGGCGGAGATTTCCTGCGCCGAAGCCGCGGAAACTGCGGCGAAAGCGAAAACGAGGGCTGGAAAGAGTCGCGTCATACCTTTCGTATAGAAGCGAAAGCCAACGACCGCGCGTGCGTTCGATGCGGCGACGGCGACAGGGTGTGAAAATGGGTGTGTTCGACGACACGACTCGCAAGCTGGGCAGGAAGTCCGCGGACCTGGCCCGGCATCTGAAGCCCGAGGGCCTCGCGGGGCCGTATGACAGCTACGAGGGCTACGACGAGGACGGCCGCGCGCGGGTGGCGCGCCGGCGGCTCGCGGTCGCCCAGCGCAGCGTCGAGGCCGCCTTCGAGCGGGAAGCGCTGGCCATGGGCGCGCTGGGCCTCGCCATCGGCCTGGCGCTCGGCGTCACCATCGCGCGTCGCCGGCGCTAGCCTGTCCAGTCGGCGACACCTAGCTGTTTTCGTCTAGATTCCGACATTCGCCGGGATCGGCGGATTCGGGAGTCTTCCTGAAAAAATAAAGCTTTGCCGTTGGCGGGCTGCGACCGGTGGGCCTGTTCGTGCGTTGTCGGACGGAGCGGGCGGCCGGGCGGGTCGCACGCTGCCTGACAGCGGAGCGGATCATGAGCGACATCGACACCGGCAGCACAGAGACGACGGGCGCCGCGAGCCGCACCGGACAGGCCCGGGACCTGATCGGTCAGGCGGGCCACACCCTCAAGGCGGAGGCGCAGAGCTTCGCCAGCGCCGCGCAGGACCGCGTGCGGGCGGAGGCCCAGAAGGGCACGCAGGCCGGGGCCAGGACCCTGGGCGACTTCGCCAACGCCGTGCGCAAGGCCGGCGACGAACTGGCCGGCGCGGACCAGAGCCCGGCGTCGAAGCTGGTGCGGCAGGCCGCGGACGGGCTCGAGAGCCTCTCGCGGAACCTCGCCGACAAGGACCCCGGCGACCTGCTGGACGCGGTGCGGGACTTCGGCCGCAGGAACCCCGTGGCCTTCATCGGCGGCGCGGTGCTGGCCGGGATCGCCATCGGGCGATTCGTGCGGGCGTCCGAAAAGCCGGACATGCGCTTCCACCTCAGCGAGGCGGACATCGCCCTGGCCGAGGCGGCCGGGGACCCCGGCGACCTGACGCAGGCCGACCCGGCCGTGTCGCCGGACGTCGGAGGCCGCTAGCGCCATGGAAGGGAGCCAGGCGCCGCGGGGCGCAGGGATCGGCGACCTCCTGGGCCAGCTCGGCTCGGACCTCGCCGGGCTGGTGCGCAAGGAATCCGAGCTGATCCGCGCCGAGCTGTCCGAGAAGGTGAGCCAGGCGGCCCGGGCGGTGGGCGACATCGCCGCGGGCGGCCTGCTGCTGGTGGCGGCGCTGCTGGTGCTGCTGCAGGCGCTGGTGCTGGCGCTCTCCAGGCTGATGGACCCGATCTGGGCGTCGCTGCTGGTGGGACTGGGGGTCGCGGCGGTCGGCTACCTCCTGGTGCGCGCCGGCATGAAGGCGATCTCGCTCGACGGACTGAAACCTGACCGCACCGCGCGGCAGCTCCGCAAGGACGCCGACCTGATCAAGGGAGAACGGCCATGACCAAGACCTCGGCGGATATCGAGCGCGAAGTGGAAGAGACGCGCGGGCGCATCGACCGGACGGTCGAGGCCTTGCGCGAGAAGGTCCAGGAACCCCGGGAACTGTTCGATGAGGCGACGAGGATGATGAACGGAGCCAGCAACAAGGTGCTGACCACGGCTGTGGAACAACTGAAGGAAAATCCGATCCCGGTCGCGCTGGTCGGACTGGGCCTCGCATGGCTCGCGGTGGCGCAGGTGCGCGGGCCGCGGACGTCGGGGAGCCGGGCCACGGCCGACGGCTATTACCCCACCTACGAAGGCTACGACGGCGAGGACGACGAGAGCGTCCGCGCCAGGGTGCGTGCGCGCGCCGAGCAGGCGAAGGCCAAGCTGGCCCACACCGCCGAAGCGGCGAAGGCCAGGCTCTCGCAGGCCACCCACGCCGCGGGCGACACCGTCAGCGACGCGCGCGGCAAGGCCGGGGAGATCTATGGCGCGGCCAGGGAGAAGGCCGGCGAGTACGGGGACTACGCCCGGCGGCGCTTCGACCACACGCTGGACGCCGAGCCGCTGGTGATCGGCGCGCTGGGCCTGGCGGTCGGCGCGGCGATCGGGGCCTCGCTGCCCTCGACGCCGGTGGAGCGGCGCCACTTCGGCCCGGCGCGGGCCAAGGCGGCCGAGGCGGCGAAGGCGCGGATCGGCGAGGTGCAGGAGGTCGCGGCGCGGGCCTACGGACAGGTGCGCGACGAACTGCATCGCCAGACCGGTCCGGCCGGCGAAGGCGCGAGCCTGCGCGACAAGGCCTCGGCGATCGCCGAGGCCGGGACGCGTGCGGTCAAGGACGAGATCGCCGGCGCGGCGAAGTAGCCGCAAGGGCGTCGAGCAGAACCGCGGCCCCGGCGCGGCGAACACGCGGGGCCGCGGCTTGCGGCGCCGGAGGCGGAGGCGGCGCCCCTCGGCAGCGCCGCGAACCTGCGCCATGATCGCGCCCTCAGGCCGGTCTTCCTGTCGCTACGGGCGTCCGGCGTCCCTCAACCCGCATCGCGTCCATGTCCGAAGCCTCTCCTCCCCGGGCCGCCGCCGCGCCCGAGCCGGCCAAGCCGAACCCGACCGCTTTCGAGAGCGTGGCGCTGCTGCTGCAGGGCGGCGGCGCGCTGGGCGCCTATCAGGCCGGTGTCTACGAGGTGCTGCACGACGCGGGCATCGAGCCCACCTGGATCGCCGGCATCTCCATCGGGGCGATCAACTCGGCGATCATCGCCGGGAACGCGCGGGAGGACCGCATCGCGCGGCTGCGCGAGTTCTGGGAGATGGTCAGCGACGCCGGCGACTTCGGCTGGTCGCACCTGTGGCAGGGCGCGATCCACGACGAGACGGCGCGGAGCTGGATCAACCAGCTCGCCGCCGGGCAGATCATGGCGCGGGGCGTGCCGGGCTTCTTCACGCCGCGGATCCCGCCGCCTTACCTGGCGCCGCCGGGCCCGACGACGGGCGCGACCAGTTGGTACGATGCGGCCCCCCTCCGCGGCACGCTGGAGCGGCTGGTCGATTTCAAACGGATCAACGACAATCAGGCGATGCGCTTCAGCGTCGGCGCGGTGAACGTCGAGAGCGGCAACTTCGCCTACTTCGACAATGCCGCCGACGAGATCGGGCCCGAGCACATCATGGCCAGCGGCGCCCTGCCGCCCGCCTTCGAGGCCGTGAAGATCAAGGACCAGCACTACTGGGACGGCGGGCTCGTCTCGAACACGCCGCTGGACTGGGTGCTGTCGTCGCGCTCGAACCTCGACACCCTGATCTTCCAGGTCGACCTGTGGAGCGCGCGCGGCGACCTGCCGCACGACCTGGCGGGCGTGGCGGTGCGCATGAAGGAAGTGCAGTTCTCCAGCCGCACGCGGGCGGCCACCGACAGCTTCCGCCGGATGCAGGAACTGCGGGCGACCTTCAACGAACTGCTGGCGCAGATGCCGCCCGAACTGGCGGCGACCCCGCAGGCGCGGCTGCTGGCGCGGGCGTCGGACCCCGCGGTCTACAACATCGTCCAGCTCGTCTACCGCTCGGCCACCTACGAAGGCCACTCCAAGGACTACGAGTTCTCCAGGCGGACCATGGAGGAGCACTGGGCGGCGGGCCGGCGCGACGCGGAGAAGACGCTGAAGCACCCCGAGGTGCTGGTCCCGCCGACGGGCGCCCAGACCGTCAACATCTACGACTACGTCACCCCGGCCCGGAAGAACCCGTCGTGAGCGGGCCGGCCGGTCAGCGGTCGCCGCCTTCTTCCTTCACCTCGCCGCGGTTGCCTTCCATCTCGCGGCCGTTCTTCTCCTCGGCGCGGGCGCCGGCGAGGATGCCGGGAAGCGCATAGTTCCCCTCGGCGCAGGCGTACTCGTAGATGTGGTCCCTGGTGAGGTTCCAGGCGACTTCGCCCTCGATGGCCTCGGTGAAGGTGGACGGGTCGACCACGCGGAACTGGTAGAGGAGCTGGTCGGCCGAGATCCGCGTGAAGCGCTCGGTCACCTGCATCTCGGCCGTCGCGCCGCGGAAGGTCTGGTCGGGGCGGAAGTTGGTGGTGTCGACCACCAGGGTCTCGCCGTCCCAGCGGGCCACCGAGTCGCCCATCCATTTGCGGATCGCCGCCGGCTCGTGACGGTCGTTGAGGCGGATCAGGCGCATGTCATGCACCATCTCGACCTGCAGCGCGACGCGGTCGGCGGACTGCGCGACGCCGTAGTGGTTGTTGTAGAGCACCGGCAGCATCGGCGGGCCCGCGGTGGAGCCGAAGCCCACCAGGCAGCGCTCGGCCAGCGGACGACGTTCGGGGCCGTCGAAGTTGCCGACGCGGGCGTTGCCGAACTGGGCGCGCTGGCGGGCCAGGGCGGCGGGGGTCATGGGCAGACGGCCGTTGGCGGGGCTCACGAGGATGGACGAGCGCGGCTGGCCGGCGATCCGCAGGACCTTGGTGCCGGGGTCGACCCAGAAGTTGTTGTAGCCGCACTCGGGTCCGGTCGGGAAACCCTTCACGCCGCACTCGAGGCCCTCGAGCTTCACGTTCGGATCGGTCGGCGCGAGGTCCTTGGCGTTGAACTTCGCGTTCTCGCCTTCGAGCTGCCGGGCTTCGGCATCGGTCAGCACCAGGCGGTCGCCGAGGCTCGCGTCGCGCTCCAGGCGGGTGATGGTGGCCGGCGACCAGGTGCCCGAAAGGTCGGGTTGGCCCCAGACGTTGCGCGGCGCCTTGTAGCCCCTGGCGACGGCGGCGGGGTTCGAGAGTTCCGCGTGTGCGGCGAGCGGCACGGCGGCCAGGGCGGTGGCGGCGCAGAGCGCGCCCACGAACCTGCGGGTCATCAGAGCCTCCCAGACAAACCGGATCTTCGGGTCCGCTGCGGCCAGCATACGCCCGGCCGGCCAAAGAAAAAGGGGCCGCCGACGTGGGCGGCCCCGTGAAGGAGTGCCTGCTGGGAGCAGAATGGGATAACGAGTTACGTGACGCGTGTTGCGCTCAGATTTCAGGCGATGTGGTCGCCGTGGCGGCGCAGGGCCTCGGCCGCGCGCCAGCCCAGCCAGGCGGCCGGCAGCATCAGCAGCGCGGCGGTCGCGATCGGCGCCCACGGCGCGATGGCCGAGAACACCGCGCCGCCCAGCACCGGGCCCGCCACGCGCGCGGCCGAGCCCGAGGCGCTGCCGGCCCCCAGGAACGCGCCCTGTCGCTCGGGGCTCGCCGAACGCGAAACGAGCGAGGTCGCGGCCGGCTGCCAGGCCGCGTTGCCGATCACGGACGCGGCGAGCGCCAGCCCGGCCAGCCAGCCGACCGGCGCGGCCGCCATCAGGAACAGGCAGGTCGAGGCGAGCGTGAGGCCGGCCACGATGGTCGCGCCGGCGCCGAACCGGCGCACCAGCATGCCGGACAGCAGCCCCTGGGAGAACGCGGCGGTGACGCCGGTGCAGGCCATCAGCAGGCCGACCTCGCGCGGGCCCCAGCCGAACCGCGCCTGCGCCCAGAGGCCGAGCACCGACCACATGGACGACGAGGCGAAGAAGCCCAGGAAGATCGTCGCGAAGGCGCGCTTCAGGACCGGATGGCGCGCCGCCTCGCCCAGCGCCTCGAACGGGTTGCCGCGCGGCCCGGGGGCGGTGGTAACGGCGCGGCTCTCGCGCACGAAGATGAGGATGCCCACGGCCGCCAGCCCGCAGAGCATGCCCGACACGAGGAGCGGCGGCTGGAAGCCGGCGGCGCCGAGGTCGGGCCGCGCCATCAGTCCGCCCAGCGCCGGGCCGATGACGAATCCGACGTTGAACGCCGAGCCGACCAGCCCGAGCCGGTGGGCCAGGATCGCCTTCGGGGAGATGTCGACGATATAGCCCTGGATCACCGACATGTTGCCGGAGAAGAAGCCGGCGGCGGCGCGCGCCAGGATCGCGATCCAGATCGTGGGCGAGTACGCGAGCGCCACGTAGCCCAGTCCGGCGCCGACGATGGTGATGAGCAGCACCGGGCGGCGGCCGATGCGGTCCGAGAGCCGGCCCCAGAAGAGTTCGCCCATGAACTGGCCGGCCGAGTAGACGGAAAACAGCAGCGTCACCTGCCAGGGCGTCGCGTCGAAGGCGCTGGCGAAGAAGGGCAGGAGCGGGATCACCACCCCGAAGCCGACCAGGCTCAGGAGCACGATCAGCAGCAGCACCGGCACGGCGCCCGACGAAGGCGCCGGCGGCCCGGTCGGCTGCGATGTCGGATCGGCCTCGCTCATCCGCCCGGCTTATGTGGAAACGCCCGCCGGGGGAACCGGCGGGCGTCTCGCTCGTGTGCGGAGGGCCGTGGCTACTTCGGCAGCGCGGCCTGCAGTTCGTGGACTTTGTCGAGGTGGGCCTGGACCTTTGCGATCGCGCCGGACGCCACGGCCTTCAGGCCCACGTCGTCGCCGCGTTCGGCGTAGCCCTTGAGCAGGTCGAGGGCTTCGTTGTGGGCGGCTTCCTGCTGGCTCAGGTAGGCCTTGTCGAAGTCGGCGCCGCTGGCGGCGTTCAGGTTGTCGATCAGGCCCTTGCGGCGCTCGTCGAGTTCGGTCGGGACGGCGGCGCGCGAGGCCTTGATGGCGGGGTCCGCGTCCTTGCCCATGGCGGTGTGGTCGGCGACCATCATCTTGCCGAACGCCTTGACGCCGGCCGACTGGCCCTTGGCGGCGGCGATCTTGCCGGCGTCGATCTCGTACATCCCGCTGGTCACCAGGCCGGTGACGAAGGCGTCCGTCGACAGGGCGCCGGTCGCCGCGGCGCCTGCGCCCACGGCGGCGGAGGTCGCGTCCTGGGCGGCGTTCACGGCGGCGCCGGCGGCGTCGGCGCTGGCGGCCGTGGCGTCGGCGGCCTGGTCCTGCTGCTTCTGGCAGGCGGCGAGGGCGAGGGCGGCGGCGGCCGCGGCGGCGAAGAGGGCGATCTGCTTCATGGAATGGTGCTCCCGTAGGAGCGAGCAACAGCCGGGCTAGCGGCTTTGTTCCGAGGGGTGCGGAACCAGCAGGAGATCGGCGGCGCGGACCTGGACGCGGTCGCCCGGCAGATCGACGACGGTGTGGAACTGCCGCAGGAAGCCCGCGCCCAGCAGGCCGGTCGGCGTCGGCGCGTGCGCGCCCGGCGCATAGATCTGCACGTCGGCGGCGCGGGCGTCGATGGCGCCGACCCGGAGGCTGCGCGCGCGGACGACCCGGTCGAGGCTGAGGCCGCCCAGGCCGACGGACCGGGCCTCGCGCACCTGTCGCCCCGGCGCGAGCAGGCCGGCGGCGCGCGCGGCGTCCTCGGTCAGCGCGACCGAGCCGCTGGCGCCGGTGTCGAGCAGCAGGCGCAGCGGGTGGCCGTCCAGCCGGACGTCGACCATGGGCGCGCCGTGGCGCCGGACGATCGGGATCGTGCGGCCCGCGCCGGGGCGGAACAGCTCTCCGGGGGCGCCGAAGCGGACGCGACTGCGGACGAAGTCGAGTTCGAACACCGCCTCGTTCAGGACGTCGCGGCCGATCAGGAGCTGGAAGTCGCGGGCGGTGACCTGCGCGATGGCCGCGAGGCCCAGGGCCGCCGCGTGGACGCCATCGACCCGAAGGCCCGGCATCGCCAGGTCGAGACGGACGCTGTGGGTGAGGGTGGGGCCGCCCGTGACCCCGTAGGCCAGCATCGGCGCGACGAGGACGCGCGGGAGCCCGAGGCGCGCGGCCGTGGCGCGGTCGATGGCCGAGAACTGGGCGCCGGTGTCGACCACGGCGCGGAGCGGCGCGCCGTTCACGGCGACGTCGATCTCCACGAGGCCGGCGCGTGACGGGAGCGGCAGCCACGGCGTGGACCTGCCGTTCGCGAACCGGGGCCTGAGCGGCGGCCAGGGGACGCGGTCGCGCAGCAGGAAGGCCGCGCCGCCCAGCGCGCCCAGCAGGCCCAGGCGCGTCAGCAGGATGCGCCGCGTCGTCCCTTCGCCGGCCATCTACTGGGTTTCGAGGTCTTCCGTGCCGATGCGCCAGTGGCCGTCGAGCCAGGCCAGCGCCTCGCGGGCGGCCGGATGGTCGAAGGTGGCGAAGCGCCGCTTCAGGTTGCCGTGCCGCTCCTCGCCCAGCCGATCCAGGCCGGTGTCGTCCAGCAGCAGGATGGCGCGTTCGATATAGTCGGCCAGCTCGGGGCCGCACACCTCGGCGGCCGCGCGGCGGAAAGCGGCCAGGTATTCGTAGGCGTCGCCCCTCGCGTAGCTTTCGGCCAGGGTCAGGCACGGGATGCGGCTGAGCACCGCCTGCGAGGCGGGGTTGACCCCGTGGGCGGAGACGTGCGGGCCGATGGCGGCCGGGCGGCCCGTGAAGGCGCGCAGGTGCAGGTGCTGGCTCATGCGCGGGCCGTCGTTGACGGGATAGTTGTCCCAGAGGAACGGCTTGCGCCGGAACTGCTCGGTCACGCGGGCCAGGTGGCCGGGGGAGAATTCCTTCGCGCAGACCTCCTCGCCGGTCCACATCAGCTCGATCCTGGGGTCGAGGCCCTTGCCGAGGTCTTCGAGGTAGTTGGCCGGGCGCCTTCCGAACACGCGGTCCAGCACGGCGTCGTCGGTGTAGTAGCTGGGACAGACGATGAGGCGCGAGGCGGCGGTCCGGCCGGCGATCCAGTCGACGATCTCGACCTGGCGCTCGGCGAGGTCGACCTGGTCGCCCTTCATGTCGTCGAAGAAGATGCCGAGGTCGGCGAGGCCGAGACTGTCGAGCTGCGCCAGCTTCGCGGCCAGCGCCTCCTTCGACGGCGCGTCGAAGTCCTGGAACAGCGCGTAGGGGCTCAAGCCCACGCCGAAGCGGACGCCCTGGCCGCGGCAGACGGCGGCGAAGTCGCCGAGGGCCTTCAGCGTCGCGTCGGGGTAGGGCTCGCGCCACCTGCGCCGCAGGTGGCCGTCGATCTTGGGTGCGTAGATATAGAAGCTGTAGCCCGCCGGCTTCAGCGCCCGGACCATGTCGGCCCGCTCGTCCCAGGCGTAGGGCCGGCCGAAGAAGCCCTCGATGATGCCGAGTTCCGGAGTCATGCTGACTGCATAGCCGAGGGCGGTTGCGATAACGCTGTAAATTTGTAAGGTCCGCCCAAACGGGAGATGCGCACATGAAGTCCGACGCCGAGTTCGACCTGATCGTCTATGGCGCCAGCGGCTACACGGGCCGGCTGGTCGCCGAGCACCTGGCCAAGAACTACGGCGTGGGCGGCGAGGTGAAGTGGGCGATGGCGGGCCGCTCGGCCGCCAAGCTCGCCGAGGTGCGCGACGAGATCGGGGCGCCGAAGGACACGCCGCTGGTGGTGGCCGACGCCGCCGATCCGGCCTCGCTGGACGCCATGGTGGCGCGGACCAAGGCGGTGATCACCACGGTCGGGCCCTATCAGCTCTACGGCAACGAACTGGTCGAGGCGTGCGTGAAGGCGGGCACGGACTGCCTGGACCTGTCGGGCGAGCCCAACTGGATGCGCGCGATGATCGACAAGCACCATGCGGCGGCCAAGGCGTCGGGCGCGCGGATCCTGCACTCGTGCGGCTTCGACTCCATCCCGTTCGAGATGGGCGTGTGGTTCGCGCAGGAGACGGCGAAGGCGAAGCTGGGCCACGTGGTGGCCCGCGTGAAGGGCCGGGTGCGCGGCATCGACGGTGGCCTGTCGGGCGGCACGGCGGCCAGCGGCGCGGCCACCATGGCGGCGATCCAGAAGGACCCGTCGCTGCTGGCGATCATGATGAGCCCGTTCGGCCTGACGCCGGGCTTCGAAGGGCCGGCCCAGCCCGCGGGGCAGGCGCCGGAGGAGGACCCGGACGTGGGGCCGGTCGGGCCGTTCATGATGGCGGTCATCAACACCAAGAACGTGCACCGCTCGAACCTTCTGATGGGCCATCCGTACGGGGCCGACTTCGTCTACGACGAGATGGTGATCGGCGGGCCGGGCGAGACGGTGGGCTTCACCGACATGGGCAGCCTGCCGGGCGGCGGGCCGAAGCCCGGCGAGGGGCCGACCAAGGAGGAGCGCGAGCGCGGCTTTTTCGACATCCTGTTCATCGGCGTCGACGCCGACGGCAAGCGCGTGAAGGTGGCCGTGAAGGGCGACAAGGACCCGGGCTACGGCTCGACCTCCAAGATGCTGGCCGAGACGGCGATCGCGCTGGTGCGCGCGCCGGACGTGGCGGGCGGCGTCTGGACGCCGGGCGCGGCGCTGCAGGGGCGGCTGAAGGACCGGCTGCAGGCCCACGCGGGCCTGAGCTTCGAGGTGGAGTAGCTCTACCGCCATCGTGAGCGGGGAGGCCAGCGCCTCACATCAGCCCCAGCGCCTTGAAGCTGGCGACGCCGTCTCGGCCGACGACGAGGTGGTCGTGGATGGCGATGCGTAGCGGGCGGGCGGCTTCGACCACCTGGCGGGTCATGTCGACGTCGGCGGGGCTGGGCGTGGGGTCGCCGCTGGGGTGATTGTGGACGAGGATGACGGCGCTGGCCGACAGCTCGAGGGCGCGGCGGACCACTTCGCGCGGGTAGACCGGGGCGTGGTCGACGGTGCCGCGGTTCATGACCTCGTCGGCGACCAGTTGGTTCTTCTTGTCGAGGAAGAGCACGCGGAACTGCTCGCGCCCCTCGTGCGCCATGGCGGTCTTCACGTAGGCGAGGAGCGCGTTCCAGGAGGAGATCACCGGGCGGCGCGTCACCTGCTCGCGGGCCGTGCGCAGCGTCGCCTCGTGCAGGAGCTTGAGGTCGAGGGCGAGGGATTCGCCGACGCCCTTCACGGTGCGCAGCTCCTCGGCGGTCGCGCCCAGGACGCCGCCCAGCGAGCCGAAGCGGGCCAGGAGCTGCTTGGCCAGCGGCTTCACGTCGCCGCGCGGGATCGAGCGGAAGAGGAACAGCTCCAGCACCTCGTAGTCGGGGAGCGCCGCCAGCCCGCCCGCGCCGGCGCGGTCGCGCAGCCGCTCGCGATGGCCGGCGTGGTGCGGCGGCGCCGGCGCGAGCCTGGCGCGCCAGAGGTCCGGCTGTGGGGAAGCGTCTTCGACGGCGAACGTGCGGGCCATGGCGGTGCTCAATGTTCCGCAAATGTTCGCGTCATGCAAGAGGCCCCCGATCGGGGGAGGCCGAGCGGCGCAGCCCGGGGCAACTTCGTCCCGACGATGGGGGGACGGAGATGAGGTTCACGACGATCCTCTCCGTCATGGTGGTGGCCGTGACGGTGGTGATGATGGTGGTCGTGGCGGCCTAGCGGGTCGTGACGGCGATCGCGTTGTCGTCGGACGCGCGGTCGATCAGCTTGTTGTAGGGATCGACGCCGGCGAACTTCGGCGGCTTGTCGACCGTGACCGTGAGGGTCTGGACGCCGGTCCGAAGGCCCGTGGTCCGGAACGCCAGCACGTTCTGCCGGCCGAACCCGGGCTTGCCGGGCTCGGCGGTGAAGACGCCCACGTCGAACACCTCGCTCGCCGGGATCGCCACGGGCGTCTCCTTGCCGGCGCCGTCTGCGTAGACCTTCCGGGCCTCGAGCGTCAGCGTGACGTCCCAGCGGCCGTCGGCGCGCCTCTTCGCCACCGCCGAGCGGGTCTGCAGGTCGTACAGCGTGATCTTCTCGAAGAGGTCGGTGATCAGTTGCTGGGCGGCGGGATCGGCGCCGGCCTCGGCCCTGAGCGCGTCCACGAGGTCCTGCGAGCGCGGGTAGGGCGCGCCCTTGAAGGCGTACTGCCGCAGCAGCCGCCGCAGCGCCGCGTCGACCCTGGCTTCGCCCAGCCGGTCGCGCAGCAGGTACATGACCAGCGAGCCCTTGCGGTAGTGGATGTAGTCCTGGTTCTCGACCCGGATCAGCGGCAGCTCCTCCACCAGCTCGCCGCCGCGCGCGCGCAGGTAGCGGTCCAGCTCGAACTTGAGGAACTTGCGGATGCCGTCCGCGCCGTAGGTCTTCTCCATCACGATCAGGGCCGAGTACTGCGCCAGCGTCTCGGAGAGCGCGGTCGCGCCCTGCATGTCGGCGCCGATGATCTGGTGGGCCCACCACTGGTGCGCCAGCTCGTGGGCGGTGACGTAGGTGGCGTAGTCGATCTTGTCGGCCTTGGTGTTGTCGGTGACGAAGCCGATGCTCTCGGAATAGGGCATGGTGTTCGCGAAGGCCTGGGCGAAGCGCGCGTAGCCGGGGAACTCCAGGATCCGCGCCTGGCGGAACTGGTAGGGGCTGAAGCTGGCCTGGAAATAGTCGAGCCCGGTGCGCAGGGCGCCCAGCATCCTGTCGACGTTCCAGGGATGCTGGGGGTCGTAGTAGACGGCGAGTTCGACGCCCTTGTAGGTCTCGCGCCGGATCGCATAGCGGGCCGACTGCACCGAGAAGAAGTTCAGCACCGGCGCGTCGGTGCGATAGCGGATGGTGCGCCGCCCGCCCCTGGTCTCGTCGGAGACGCGGTAGCCGGGCGCCACGGGCGTCTGGTCGGCGTCGGTGGTGACGCGGATGTCGGCGTTCACCCAGTCGGCGTTGGCGAGGTAGTTGCGGCGCGTGGCCGAGAGGTCCTCCAGCTTCGGCGGCCGAAGCTGGGGCGCCAGGCCATACTTCTTGCGCTTCACCCGGTCCTGCAGGAGGCGGTTGCGGTCCATGCCGACGACGGGGCCGAACGCGAAGTTGTCGACGAAGGTCCCGTTCTCGACGATCCGGGTCATGTTGCCGGAGTTCCTGAAGCCCACCTGGCCCATGACGGTCTGGAAGGAGAGCGCCGTGCGTTCGCCGGGCATGAGCGGCCGGTCGAAGGTGAAGACGCGATAGTTGTAGCGGTCGTAGGTCTTTACCCGCGAGGCGCCGTTGACGCTCATCTGCAGGGCCTTGGTGTCGCGGTCGAGGCGCACGTGCAGCTCGCGCACCGGCGCGCCGGTGTCGTTGATCAGGTGGTAGACGCCCTCGGTGACCAGCCTGGGCCCGCGCGGATGGATGTCGACGTCGAGCTGGACGTCGGTGACGGACGGCTGCGGCAGCGTCTCGTACTTCAGGAACGCCTTCTCGTAGTCGGCCAGCCACGCTTCGTCGCCCGTGCGGGTGCGGTACTCGTTGAGCTGGTTGGTGTTGTGGAAGATGAAGACGCCCAGGCCCGCGAACGACGCCAGCGCCAGCGCGCCCACGACGCCGGCTCCGCCCTTCAGCCGCGACGGCAGGCGGCGCAGCCGGGCGCGCAACTGCCACGCCGACCCGCGCGGCCACAGCGCGTAGGCGATCACCATCAGGATCACCGCGAAGGCGGTCCAGTAGGCGCGGAACCAGGCGGCGATGGCGGCGAAGTTCCCCTGGCCGTTCATGTCGGAGAGCGGCTCGCCGGCGAAGCCCGGATAGGCCGGCTTCCCGCCGTAGAGGTAGAGCTCGTGCTCGAAGCCCAGCCGCGGCAGCACGAGCCGCGCCACCAGCACCAGGATGAGGACGCCCCAGCCCACGAACTTGTTGGGCGACAGCGCCTGGATGAACACCGCCAGGATCGCCAGCAGCGACCAGTCGACGACGCCGGGCAGGATGTACCAGGAGACGTAGTGGCCGACGTGGACCTGGGTGAAGCCCTGGGCGAGCTGCACCGCGATGCCGGTCAGCGCCGCGACGATCAGCATCGAGGCCATCACCAGGACCAGCGCGAAGACCTTCGGGACCATCAGCGCCCAGTCCGGCAGCGCGCTGGCGTCGAGCAGTTCCTGGGTGCGCCGGTCGCGTTCGCGCCAGACCAGCTCGCCCGCGTAGTAGATGGCGACGATCCAGATCAGGATGACGAAGCTGCCCTGCAGCGTCTCGATGACCCAGCGCGTGACCGGGTAGAGCGCCGAGCCGCCGAGTTCGGCGCCGCCCAGGAGGTTGCCCAGGGCGTTGAACACGCCCAGCAGCAGCAGGACGACGAATGCCGGGCTCTTGAACGTCTGGCTCACCTCGAAGCGGGTGCGCTCCCAGAGCTGGACCATCGACGTGAAGGCGTTGAAGCGGGGCTTCGGCAGCGGCCCCGGCGCGGCGCGGGCGGCCGGGGCGGTGGCGGGCCTGTCGCGCCGGCGGCGGCCCGCGCGTTCGCCGAAGCGGAACGTCGCGTAGGCCAGGGCGAGCGCCGCGAGGCCTACGGGCATCCAGACCAGGCGGTTCCAGAGCAGGGGACCGGCGATGGGCGGGACCAGCGTGTTGGCGTCGGCGGCGGTGTAGTAGCGCGTGGCGAGCTGGAAGGCCGCGCCGCCGAACGGGTCGATCATCGCGGCGAGCGCCAGCTTGTCCGGGTCGGCCAGCATCACGCCGGCGGCCAGGAAGGCGGCCAGGAACGCCGCGGCGGCCACGTAGGTCCCCATCATCGAGCGCGTGATGGTGGCGACCGCGAAGAACAGCGCCGAGACCAGGAAGATCGAGGGCAGCGCGATCCACAGGTAGCCGAAGGCATAGGCCCCGAGCATGTTCGGCCCCAGCTTGTCGGGGTCGATCCAGGGCATCAGCGCGCCGACGAACATGCCGAGCGGCGAGGCCAGGAAGAGCAGCGCCACCGCCGCGAACGCGCCGGCGAAGCGGCCGAACAGGTAGTCGAACCGGGTGACCCGCGTCGAGCGCACGATCGGGCCGAAGCCGGTCTCCTCGTCGCGCGTGATGACGTTGGCGACGAAGGCGGTCGAGGCGAACATGAAGATGGTCGCTATCGTGCCCATCCAGAGCGCGATGGCGGCGGGCGAGTTCTTGTGGATGTTGCCGGGCGCGCCGATCGACAGGTTGTCGGTGACGACGCCGATGTAGGGCATCAGGAAGAAGACCACCGCGCTGATCCAGAAGATCGGCTGGCGGAGCTGGTAGCGCACCTCGAAGGCCGCGATCTTGCCGAACATCGCGCGCGTCCCTCAGGCGGCGACGCGGCGCGATGCGGCCAGGGTGGAGAAGTAGACGTCCTCCAGCCCGCCCTGGACCTGCTCGAATCCGGCGCCCGGGTTCGCGTCGGCCAGGACGTGGATCACCGTGCGGCCGCCCGCGAGGCGGGTCGAGATCACCTGGTTGAGCGCGCGCTCGCCCTCCAGGTCGGCGCGGTCGACGGTCTTCTTCCAGACCCGGCCCGACAGCTCGCCGATCAGCGCCGACGGGGCGCCTTCCTTCAGGATGCGGCCGCCGGCCAGCACGGCCATGCGCGGGCAGAGATCGGAGACGTCGTCGACGATGTGGGTCGACAGGATCACCACCACGTTCTCGCCGATCTCGGACAGCAGGTTCAGGAAGCGGTTGCGCTCCTCGGGATCGAGGCCCGCGGTGGGCTCGTCGACGATGATCAACTGCGGCTGGCCGATCAGCGCCTGGGCGATGCCGAAACGCTGGCGCATGCCGCCCGAATAGCCGGCGACGGCCTTCTTGCGCACGTCCCAGAGGTTCACCTGTTGCAGCAGGGTCTCGACGGTATCCTTGCGCTCGCCCCTGCCGGCGATGCCCTTCAGCACGGCCATGTGGTCCAGCAGGTCGGCGGCGGAGACGCGCGGATAGACGCCGAAGTCCTGCGGCAGGTAGCCCAGGGTGCGGCGCAGTTTCTCGGGCTCGGCGACGACGTCGATGTCGCCGAAGGCGATCGACCCGGCGGTGGGGGTCTGCAACGTGGCGATGGCGCGCATCAGGGTCGACTTGCCCGCGCCGTTCGGGCCCAGGAGGCCGAACATGCCCTTGCCGATGGAAAGGCCGACGTCGTCGAGCGCGCGCGTCCCGTTCGGGTAGACGTGCGTCAGGCCGCTAATCGAAAGCATAGGCTCACTTTCACCCCGTCCCTGAGGCGAAGCTGCCCGCTGCCCGCACGGGGAGCAAGTGAGGGATATGTAACGTGGCGCGGCGGCGTTACCGCTCGCCGCTGCGACGAACGGTCAGGTGAGATCCAGCGTCACCCTGGCGAGGTCGCCCTGCCAGACCTTCCGGGCCTCCGCCCGGTTGGCGGCGGCGCCCTTCGCGTCGGCCTGCGCCAGGACGCGGAGCGCCAGCGGGTCGTGCGGCCATTCGGCGAGGCTGGCGCGGGCGGCGGCGGCGGCTTCGGCCCTGCGGCCCGCCTTCAGCTCCGCGGCGGCGACGCTGCGGCGCACGGGATACCACCAGGGCGGCGGGTCGAAGTTCCTCGGGACCGGGAAGGCCGCCTCCTGCGTGTCGGCGGCGCGGTCGTAGTGCCGGGCCGCCTCGGCGGGCCTGCCCGCCAGCATGGCGGCGCGGCCGCGCAGCACGCCCTCCATGATGGTCGCCAGCGTCACGTTGCCCGTCTCGCCCGCCTTGGCGGCCTCGGCGGAGAGCGCCGCGACGGCCCGGGCCTCGCGCGCCACCCCGGCCGCGTCGCGCCTGGAGGCCAGCGCCTCGCCGCGCGCGTACAGGCGGTAGAGACGGACCAGCCGCGGGGCCGTCGGATCGTCGGCCACGGCCAGCGCCCGGCGCGGGGCGTAGCGGCCGAGGGCTACGAGGCTGCGCGCCTGCGCCATCGTGCGCCGCTCTTCCGGCGCGGAGGCGGGATAGGCGACGGCGGCGTGGTCGGCGTACTTCACGGCCAGCGGGCCGTCGCCGGCCATCAGCGCGCCCCCCAGGCCGAACAGGTAGTTGTGGGTGTAGTAGCGCTGCGTCAGCGGCCTGGCGGAAGCGCCCAGCGCCGAACGCGTCTCGGCGTCGACCTTCAGCGCCTGCGCGTTGGTGACCGCGACCTCCTCGTAGCGGCCGACGCGCATCAGGGTGTGGGTGCCCATGTGGACCAGGTGCGACGCGCCGGGCGCCAGCTCGTCGAGCCGCACCGCGTAGGGCAGGGCCAGCGCCGCCTTCTGCGCGAACTCGGTGGCGTGGATGTAGTAGTGGATCGCCGCCGTATCGTCGGGCTTCCTGGCCAGCACGTCCTCGAGGATGGCGATGGCGCGCGGCACGCCCGAGTAGTCGTCCTGCCGCGCCGGGGTGATGAGAGCGTGCGCCGCCAGGTTGGCGATCATCGCATCGCCGGGGTTCTTCGCCAGCAGGGCGTCCAGCGACTTGCCGTAGGCCATCTCGCGCCCGCCCGCGGCGGGCTCCCTGGAGTAGCGCCCCTGCAGGGTCGCGATCAGGCCGGCGGTGCGGGTGTCGCCCGGCTTCACCAGGGTGGCGGCGCGGTCGGCGACGGCCAGCGCCTCGACGCGCTCGGCGTCGGTCATCTGGGTGTTGAGCGTCGGGCCCAGGCTCATGGCGACGCCCCATGCGCAGAGCGCGCAGCCGGGGTCCAGCGCCGCGGCCTTGGCGAAGGCGGCCTTGGTCTCGTCGTGGCTGAACGCGTGATAGAGGTCGAGCGCGTTCTCGAACCAGGCCTGCGCCTCGGGGTTCGCCGTGTCGGCCCGCGCGCCGCCGTTGCCGACACCCGGCATGATCGCCCCGCCGCTCGACCCTCCCGACTGCTCGGCGCTGCAGATGAAGCCGATGCCCAGCAGGCTGGGGTCGGGACCGGCGCCCAGCGCCGACGGCGCGGCGGCGAACACGGAGGCGGCGAGCGCGAGGGCGAGCTTCATGCCCGCCAGCGTCGCGCCGTCAGGGCGCAGTGGCAAGTCCGCGCCTCACCTCCCCTGCGAAGCGGGGGAGGTCGGATCTAGGCGGTCGCGATGGCGGGCCGGAACCGGCCGGTGGGCGAGGCGGTGAAGATCTCCACGCCGTCGTCCGTCACGCCGACCGAATGCTCGCACTGGGCCGAGAGGGATTTGTCGCGGGTCACCGCCGTCCAGCCGTCGGCGAGCAGCTTCACCGGATGCTTGCCCAGGTTCACCATCGGCTCGATGGTGAAGAACATGCCGGGCTTCAGGACGTCGCCCGTGCCCTTCTGGCCGAAGTGCAGGATGTTGGGCGCGTCGTGGAACACGCGGCCGAGGCCGTGGCCGCAGAAGTCGCGCACCACCGAGCAGCGCATGGATTCGACGTAGTGCTGGATCGCGGCGCCGATGTCGCCGGTCCGGGCGCCGGGCTTCACCTGGGCGAGGCCGCGCTCGAGCGCCTCGTAGGTGACGTCGACCAGCCGCTTGGCCCGCGGCGCGACCGCGCCCACGCCGTACATGCGGCTGGTGTCGCCGTGCCAGCCGTCGACCACCACGGTGACGTCGATGTTGGCGATGTCGCCTTCGCGCAGCGCGCGCTCGCCCGGGATGCCGTGGCAGACGACGTGGTTCGGGCTGATGCAGACGGTCTTCGTGTAGCCGCGGTAGCCCAGGCACGCGGGCAGCGCCCCATGGTCCAGGATGAATTCGCGCGCCAGGTCGTCGAGGCGGCCGGTGGTGACGCCCGGAACCACGTGGGGCTCCAGCATGTCCAGGCACTCGGCGGCCAGCCGGCCGGCCTTGCGCATGCCGGCGAAGCCCTCGGGCCCGTGCAGCTTGATCTGGCCCGTGCGGTGCTCAGCGTCGAGGATGTCTGTCATGGGGGCGCTCCGAAGCCGCCTATGTCGCAGTGGAAGCGTTGAAATTCAATGGCGGGGAGGTGCGAATGAGAATGTGGGGCTGGTGGGTCGCAGCAGTGACGGCGCTAGTGGCGACCGGCGCGGCGCGGGCGAGTGACGTGTGCGCATTTGCTGATGCTCCGCGCGTCTTGGTGCAATCAGGCGCTCCACACCTGAAAGGCAGCCGCCTCCTGCAGGTTTGGGAGATGGACGACGCACCAGTGCTCTGGTCCCACGTGGAGCCCGCAGGCTACGAGGCATTTCGCGCGCGAATCGTCGCCCGGGCCGGCAACACCCAGCCTCTCCATCTGCTGGCGCAACATTCCTGGACGAACAATCGGATCGTCGCGGATCACGCCGCCGAGTGGATAAGGCCGGTCAACTGCGTGCAGATGCTGCTGCAACAGGCGCAGGACGACCGCATAGACACGCTCGCCGCCCCGACCGAGTTCGCTGCGGCCGTGCTGCGTTCACCGGACGGCCGTCGGATCCGAGCCTACTTCTACACGATCAACGAGGACGGCATCGGTCGGCTAGCGCCGCTGACGGAGCCCGTGCGCGCGGACCGCAGCGCCGGATGGATGATCTTGGCGGTGCTCCACAACCACGCATTCCACCCAGGGAATTCCGAACTCAATGGCGCAATCGCGCCCAGTCGGCCGGATGCACAGTTCAGCATGAACTTTGCAGATACAGGCGTGGCCGAGGCTTGGATCACCAACGGCCTGCACACAGCGCACATCCCTGCCGCGGCTTTCGGGTTGTTTGAGCGCGACGGGCCCTAGTTGCGTCGCGGGCCTGCATTTTCAAGCCAGGGCACGCGCCCGGCGAGGACCACGCGCTCGGGGCTGATCGCGCAACGGTAGGCGAGGACCTCGACGCCGGCGGTCGCAGCGGCGGTGAGCCCGCGGGCATAGGCCGGGTCGAGGTCGAAGCAGGCGGAGAAAGCGTCGCAGTCCGTCCGCTGGATCACGAACAGCATCACCGCCCGCTCGCCCGCCGCCACCATGGCGGTGAGTTCGCGCAGGTGCTTGAGCGAGCGGGCGGCGACGCAGTCGGGGAACTCGGCGAGCGCGCCTTCGCGACGCAGGTGGCAGTTCTTGA
>NZ_JAEUMO010000066.1 GCF_016793285.1 Phenylobacterium sp. | reverse complement strand
GCTGTGGTCGACGGTGATGCGCGACCCGAAAACGACGGACGACGCGCGCCACGCGGTCCACGAGCACAAGCAGATCGACGAGATGCTGGCCGACCTCGCCGCGCGCGACATGGCCTCGCCGGGCTGGCTGCGCCGGTTCGCTGGCCTGAAGGAGAAGTACCTGCATCACATCCGCGAGGAGGAGCAGGAGCAGTTCGTCGCGGCGGCGAAGCGGCTGAGCGACGCGGACCTGCGCCACATGCGCCGCGTGTTCGAGGGCCGCAAGAAGGCCGAGAAGGCGGCGGCGGTGGTCGAGAAGAAGATCAGGCTGAAGCACTAGGGGCTCCACCTCACGAACGTCATGGCCGGGCCTGTGCCGGCCATCCAGACGCGCCGGCGTGCGGAGATGGCCGCTGCGAGCTTGGCTGGATCGGTGCTTCTGGATGGCCGGGACAAGCCCGGCCATGACGTTCAGAGAAGAGAGGCTCTTATGCCAGGAGCTTCCTCAGCACCTCGCGGTAGGCGGTCGCGATCTCCGCGCTGCGGACGTGGCGGCCGGAGGCGACGACCTGGCGGCCGCGGCGCCAGACGGCCTCGACGGAGCGCGCGCCGGCGCCGAAGATCCAGGCGTCGAGGAGGGCGTCGCCGCGACGGCCGACGAGGCTGGGGTGGTCGAGATCGAGGGCGACGAGGTCGGCGGGACGGCCTGCGGCGATGGCGGCGGCGGGGTCGGCCAGGGCCTGGGCGCCGCCGGCCAGGGCGCCCCGGAAGAGGACGGCGCCGGTCGAGGCCCCTTCGCGGTCGGCCAGGACGTTACGCGCGCGCTGCGTGAGGCGCTGGGCGTACTCCAGCGCGCGGAGCTCCTCGGCGGCGTCGATGACGACGTTGGAGTCGGTTCCGACCCCGAATGCGCCGCCGGAAGTCAGGTAATCAGCCGCGGGGAAGACGCCGTCGCCGAGGTTCGCCTCGGTGATCGGGCAGAGGCCGGCCACGGCGCCGGACCGTGCGAGGCCCGTGGTCTCCTCGGCCGTCAGGTGCGTGGCGTGGATCAGGCACCAGCGGGCGTCGAGGCCGCGGTCCAGCAGCCACTCGACCGGGCGGCGGCCGGACCAGGCGACGCAGTCGTCGACCTCCTTCACCTGCTCGGCGGCGTGCATGTGGACGGGGCCGGCGGTCATGGCGGCGACGGCGGTCAGTTCGTCGGGGGTGACGGCGCGCAGGCTGTGCGGCGCCACGCCGATGCGGCCGTCGGGCAGGCGCCCGGCGATGGCGGCGCTGGCGTCCATCAGGTTGGCGAAGCCGTCGACGTCGCAGATGAAGCGGCGCTGGCCCGGCAGCGGCGGGGCGCCGCCGAAGGTGGCGTGGGCGTAGAACACCGGCAGCAGGGTGAGCGCCGCGCCGGTCTCCTCGGCGGCCGCGGCGATGGCGGCAGCCATCTCGGCGGGTGCCCCGTAGGCCGAGCCGTCGGGCGCGTGGTGCAGGTAGTGGAACTCGCCGACGCGGGTGAAGCCGCTCTCCAGCATTTCCGCATAGGCCTGGGCGGCGATGATGCGGACGTCGTCGGGGGTGAGCCGGTCGAGGAAACGGTACATCCACTCGCGCCAGGTCCAGAAGTTGTCGGACGAGGGGCCGCGCGTCTCGGTCAGGCCGGCCATGGCGCGCTGGAAGGCGTGACTGTGCAGGTTGGCGAGGCCGGGGACGGCGCAGGCGTGGCGGACATCGGCGGGTTGCGGATCGACGCCAGCTTCGACCCCCGAGACCAGCCCACCCGCATCGACGGTGACGCGCACACGGTCGGCCCAACCGGCGGGCAACAGCGCGCTTTCGAACCAGAGCGTGGTCACGACGTCTCCCTCCCCACGACCGTCATCCCGCGGCTTGTCCGCGGGATGACGTATCTGTTGGGCTTAATTGTCTAGACATTATTGATCGGACCGCCAAGCATCGACTAAGGAGGAGTCCATGCAGGTCGATCGGATCTGGACGAACGCGCGGCTCGCGACCCTGGCCGGGGACGGTCTGGGGATCGTGGAGGACGGCGTGGTGGCGTGCGCCGACGGGCGGATCGCCTATGCCGGCGCCGCGGCCGACGCGCCGGCGTTCGCGGGCGGCGCGCGGACCGACTGCGGCGGCCGCTGGATCACGCCGGGGCTCATCGACGCCCACACCCACCTGATCTGGGCCGGCGACCGGGCGCACGAATTCGAGCTGCGGCTGGCCGGCGCGTCCTACGAGGAGATCGCGCGGGCCGGCGGCGGCATCGTCTCGACCATGGCGGCGACGCGCGCGGCGGACGAGGCGGCGCTGGTGGAGGCCGCCCTGCCCCGCCTCGACGCGCTGCTGGCCGACGGCGTGACCACCGTCGAGGTGAAGTCGGGCTATGGGCTGTCGCTGGAGCACGAGGCGAAGTGCCTGCGCGCGGCGCGGCGGCTGGGCGAGGCGCGGGACGTGACGGTGCGCGCGACCTTCCTGGGCGCCCACGCGCTGCCGCCGGAGTCCGGCGGCGACGCCGACGGCTACATCGACCGGGTCTGCCGCGAGATGATCCCCGCCGTGGCCCGCGAGGGGCTCGCCGATGCGGTGGACGCCTTCTGCGAGGGCATCGGCTTCTCGGCGGCGCAGACGCGGCGCGTGTTCGAGGCGGCGCGGGCGCACGGCCTGCCGGTGAAGCTGCACGCCGAGCAGCTCTCGAACCTGCACGGCGCCGAACTGGCGGCGTCGTTCGGCGCGCTGTCGGCCGACCACCTGGAGCACCTGGACGAGGCGGGCGTCGCGGCGATGGCGCGGGCCGGGACGGTCGCGACCCTGCTGCCGGGCGCCTACTACTTCACCCGAGAGACGAAGCTGCCGCCGGTCGCGGCGCTGCGGGCGGCGGGCGTGCCGATGGCGCTGGCCACCGACTGCAATCCCGGCACCTCGCCGCTGACCTCGATCCTGCTGACAATGAACATGGGCGCGACGCTGTTCCGCCTGACCGTCGAGGAGTGCCTGGCCGGCGTGACGCGCGAGGCGGCGCGGGCGCTGGGGATGGCCGGCGAGGTCGGCACGCTGGAGGCCGGCAAGAGCTGCGACCTCGCGATCTGGAACATCGAGCGACCGGCCGAGCTGGTCTACCGCATGGGCTTCAACCCGCTCCATGCACGCGTCTGGAGGGGCCGTTGAGCGCTGCTGTCGTGATGAAGCCGGGCGACGTGCCCCTCGCCGACTGGCGGGCGATCTGGCTGGACGCCGAGGTGCGGCTGGACCCGGCCTGCGCGCCGCGCATCGCCGGGAGCGCGGCGGCCATCGAGCGCATCCTGGGCAGGGGCGAACCGGTCTACGGCATCAACACCGGCTTCGGGAAGCTGGCGTCGGTGCGGATCGAGGCGGCGGACCTGGCGACACTCCAACGCAACATCGTGCTGAGCCACGCGGCGGGCGCCGGCGAGGCCACGCCGGCCGCCATCGTGCGGCTGATGCTGGCGCTGAAGCTGGCGAGCCTGGCGCAGGGCGCGTCGGGCGTGCGGCCCGAGACGATCGCGATGCTGGAGCGGCTGCTGGCGGCGGGGATCACGCCGGTCGTGCCGGCGCAGGGCTCCGTCGGCGCCTCGGGCGACCTCGCGCCGCTGGCGCACATGGCGGCGGCGATGATCGGCGTGGGCGAGGCCGACACGCCGGCGGGCCGCCGGCCGGCTGTGGACGCGCTGGCCGCGGCCGGGCTCGCGCCGCTGGCGCTGGGGCCGAAGGAGGGCCTGGCCCTGCTGAACGGGACGCAGTTCTCGACGGCCAATGCGCTGGCCGCGCTGTTCGAGGCCGAGGGCCTCTACCGGAGCGCGCTGGTGACGGGTGCGCTGTCCACCGAGGCGGCCAAGGGCTCGGACACGCCGTTCGACCACCGCATCCACGTGCTGCGCCGCCAGCCGGGGCAGATCGAGACGGCGGACGCGCTGCGGGCGCTGATGGCGGGATCGGCGATCCGCGCCAGCCACCTGAAGGACGACGAGCGGGTGCAGGACCCCTACTGCCTGCGCTGCCAGCCGCAGGTGATGGGCGCGGCCCTGGACATCCTGCGCCAGGCGGCGACGACGCTGGGCTTCGAGGCCAACGGAGTCTCGGACAATCCGCTGATCTTCGTGGCCGAAGCGGGATCCGGCGGCGACGAGGCGCTGTCGGGCGGCAACTTCCACGCCGAGCCGGTGGCCTTCGCGGCCGACATGATCGCGCTGGCGGTCTGCGAGATCGGCTCGCTGGCCGAGCGGCGGGTAGCGATGCTGGTGGACCCGGCGCTGTCGGGCCTGCCGGCGTTCCTGACGCCGAAGCCGGGGCTGAACTCGGGCTTCATGATCCCGCAGGTGACCGCCGCCGCGCTCGTCTCCGAGAACAAGCAGAAGGCCTACCCGGCCAGCGTGGACTCCATCCCGACCTCGGCCAACCAGGAGGACCACGTCTCGATGGCGGCGCACGGGGCGCGGCGGCTGCTGTCGATGACCGCCAACGCGACCGCGGTGATCGGGATCGAACTGCTGGCTGCGGCGCAGGGCTGCGACTTCCATCGCCCGCTGGCGTCGAGCGCCCCGCTGGAGGCGGTGCGCGGCCTCCTGCGGGCGCAGGTGCCGCATCTGGACGACGACCGCCACTTCCACCCGGACATGGAGGCCGCCATCGCCCTGATCCGCTCGGGCGCGGTGGTCGCAGCCGCCGCGGCCGCATCGCTGCCCGGGGTCGCCTGATGGACTGGCTCGAGATCCGCCGCGGCGAGGCGCCGCTGATCGTCAGCTTCCCGCACACCGGGACCGAGCTGCCGACCGCCGTGGCCGCACGGCTGATCTCGCCGTGGCTGGCGCGCAAGGACGCCGACTGGTGGATCGAACGGCTCTACGACTTCGCGCCGGGCCTGGGCGCGACGACGATCCGAACCTCCGTCAGCCGCACCGTCATCGACGTGAACCGCGACCCGTCGGGGGCGTCGCTCTATCCGGGCCAGGCGACGACTGGCCTCTGCCCCGTGACCACCTTCGACGGCGAGCCGCTCTACCGGATGGCCGAGCCGGACGAGGCGGAGATCGCGCGGCGGCGGGAAACCTACTTCGAGCCCTATCACGCGGCGCTGGCGGCCGAGATCGGACGGCTGCGGGCCATCTACCCGAAAGTGGTGCTCTACGAGGCGCATTCGATCCGCTCGGCGATCCCGCGGCTGTTCGAGGGCGAGCTGCCGAACTTCAACATCGGGACCAATTCCGACGCGAGCTGCGATCCGGCGCTGACGGCGGCCGTCGAGGCGGCCTGCGACGCGGGCCCGTTCAGCCGGGTCACCAACGGCCGCTTCAAGGGCGGCTGGACCACGCGCCACTACGGCCGGCCCGAGGGCGGCGTGCACGCCATCCAGATGGAGCTCGCCTGCCGCGGCTACATGGACGAGCCCGAGGGGCTCACCACGTCCCTGACCTGGCCCACGCCCTATGACGAGGCCCGCGCTGCGCCGATGCGCGTGGCGCTGACGGACGTGCTCACCGCCTGCCTGGACTTCGCGAAATGCTGAGGTCGGAGACGCCTCCCTTCCTCCTCGACGGAGGAAGGGCGCGGGATGGTAGTGTGTGCAGAACCGTCACGCCCGCGCACGCGAGGCGTCGAGACCTCGCGCGCCACCTCCACAACCTCAGCGGCCACACCACCACCCCTGCCCCTCCTCCGTCGAGGAGGAGGGGTGGATTTTCAGAGATGCCTGAATGACCCGCCACGACCCGACCCGCGTCATCCGCCCGCCCACCGGGCCCGAGCTCACCTGCAGGAGCTGGCTCACCGAGGCGCCTCTGCGGATGCTGATGAACAACCTGCACCCGGATGTGGCGGAGAACCCGGCCGACCTCGTCGTCTACGGCGGGATCGGCCGCGCGGCGCGCGACTGGGAGAGCTACGACAAGATCGTCGAGACGCTGAAGCGGCTGGGCGACGACGAGACGCTGCTGGTGCAGTCGGGCAAGCCCGTGGGCGTCTTCCGCACGCACGCGGATGCGCCGCGGGTGCTGATCGCCAACTCGAACCTGGTGCCGCACTGGGCGACCTGGGACCACTTCCACGAGCTCGATCGCAAGGGCCTGGCCATGTACGGCCAGATGACCGCCGGGTCGTGGATCTACATCGGCACCCAGGGGATCGTTCAGGGCACCTACGAGACGTTCGTGGAGATGGGCCGCCAGCATTACGGCGGCGACCTCTCGGGCCGCTGGCTGCTGACCGCGGGCCTGGGCGGCATGGGCGGCGCGCAGCCGCTGGCGGCGGTGATGGCAGGCGCGAGCTGCCTCGCCGTCGAGTGCCAGCCCAGCCGCATCGAGATGCGCCTGCGCACCGGCTACCTGGACCGCGCCGCCGAGACCCTGGACGAGGCGCTGGCGATCATCGCGCAGGCCGGACGCGACAAGACGCCGGTGTCGGTGGGCCTCGTGGGCAACGCCTGCGAGGTGCTGCCCGAGCTGCTGGCCCGCGGCGTGCGGCCCGACCTGCTGACCGATCAGACCTCGGCGCACGACCCGATCAACGGCTACCTGCCCAAGGGCTGGACGCTGGAGCGCTGGTTCGCCATGCGCGAGCAGGCGCCGGAGCAGGTGGAGGAGGCCGCCCGCGCCTCGATGGCCGAGCACGTCCGGGCGATGCTGGACTTCCAGAAGGCCGGCGTCCCCACCGTCGACTACGGCAACAACATCCGCCAGGTGGCGAAGGACGAAGGCGTGGCCAACGCCTTCGACTTTCCGGGCTTCGTGCCGGCCTACATCCGGCCGCTGTTCTGCCGCGGCGTCGGGCCGTTCCGCTGGGCGGCGCTCTCGGGCGATCCGGAGGACATCTACCGGACCGACGCCAAGGTGAAGGAGCTGATCCCGGACAATCCGCACCTGCACAACTGGCTCGACATGGCCGGGCAGCGGATCCAGTTCCAGGGCCTGCCGGCGCGGATCTGCTGGGTGGGCCTGGGCGACCGGCACCGCCTCGGGCTGGCGTTCAACGAGATGGTGGCGAAGGGCGAGCTGAAGGCGCCCGTCGTGATCGGCCGCGACCACCTGGACTCGGGCTCGGTCGCCTCGCCCAACCGCGAGACCGAGGCCATGCGCGACGGGTCGGACGCGGTATCGGACTGGCCGCTGCTGAACGCGCTGCTCAACTGCGCCTCGGGTGCGACGTGGGTCTCGCTGCACCACGGCGGCGGGGTCGGCATGGGCTATTCGCAGCACTCGGGCATGGTGATCGTCTGCGACGGCACCGAGGCGGCGGCGAAGCGGATCGAGCGGGTGCTGTGGAACGACCCCGGCACCGGCGTGATGCGCCACGCCGACGCCGGCTACGACATCGCGCTCGACGTGGCGCGGGAGAAGAAGCTCGACCTGCCGGGCATCCTCCGCTGATGGACACGCCGCTCTACGTCGCGATCCGCGAGCGTCTGGAGCGGGCCATCGTCTCGGGCGAGTGGCCGCCGGGGCGCAGGCTGCCGTCTGAGAAGGAGCTGGCGGCCGAGTACGGCTGCGCGCGGATGACGGTGAGCAAGGCCGTGACCGCCCTGGCCGACGCCGGCCTCGTCACGCGCCGCCGCCGGGCCGGCACCGTCGTCGCCGAGCCGCGACCGCGCGAAAGCCTGCTGCAGATCCACGACATCCCGACCGAGGTCCGCGCCGCAGGGCGGGCCTACCGTTTCGAGGTGCTGGAGCGGGACACGCGCAGCGCGACGGCCGAGGACGCCGCGCGGATCGGGCTGAACCCCGGCGCGGCCGTGCTGGCGCTGAAGGTCCTGCATCGGGCCGACGGCGCGCCGTTCGCGCTGGAGGACCGGCTGATCAGCCTGCGCGCCGTGCCGGACGCCGCGGCCGAGACGTTCGCCGCCGAGCCGCCGGGGAGCTGGCTGCAGGCCAAGCTGCCGTGGACCGACGCAGAGCACCACATCCTGGCGCTGAACGCCGATGCCGAGGTCGCCGTGCGGCTGGAGATCGCGCCGGGCGCCGCGTGCCTGTGCGACGACCGGCGTAGCTGGCATGGCGGGACGGTGGTGACCCACGTAAGGCTGACCTATCCGGGGGACCGGCGCCTCGTCGCCCGCTTCCACGCGCCCGGGAGCCGCGGCAAGAGCTGAGGGTTCGCGCTCGGAGCATCCCGCGAACGCATCTCCATCCCTGAACGTCGTGGCCGGGCTCGTCCCGGCCATCCATGAACACCGGGTTCGCCAGGCGCCCGCTGCCGCGACGCTCACGCGTCGGGCGACGACAGCGTGTATGGATGGCCGGGACGAGCCCGGCCATGACGTTCAAAGGGGGAGTGTGGGGTGAAGATCGCCATCGTCGGCGCCGGGATTTCGGGGCTCACCACCGCGCTCAGCCTGCACGCCGCGGGCCTGCCGGCGACGGTGTTCGAGGCCGTGGCCCGGCCCGCCCCGCTGGGCGTCGGCATCAACGTCCTGCCGCATGCGATGCGCGAGCTGACGGCGCTGGGCCTGCTGCCGGACCTGCGCGCCGCCGGCGTCGAGATCGACGAACTGGTCTACCTGATGAAGGACGGCCGCGAGATCTGGCGCGAGCGGCGCGGCCTCGCCGCCGGCTACGCCTGGCCGCAGGTGGCGATCCACCGGGGCGAGTTGCAGACGCGGCTGCTGGCGGCCGTGCAGGCGCGGCTGGGGCCGCAGGCCGTGCGGTTCGGCCATGCGCTGCAACGGCTGGAGACGGGCGACGACGGCGTCACCGCGCACTTCGCCGACCGGGCCACCGGCGCGCCCGCCGGCCGCGTCGAGGCCGACGTGCTGATCGCCGCGGACGGCATCCACTCGGCCGCGCGGCGACAGTTCTACCCGGACGAGGGCCGGCCGCGCTGGAACGGCGTGACGCTCTACCGGTCCACCAGCCGCAGCGGGAAGGTGCTGGGCGGCCGCTCGATGCTGTGGGCGGGGCACGCCAGGCAGAAGTTCGTCGCCTACCCCATCGGCTACGATCCGGAGACCGGCGAGACGCGCCTCAACTGGATCTGCGACCTGAAGACCGCCGAGCCCGGCGCCGCGCCGCCGGCCGAGGACTGGAACCGCCAGGGCGACCGCGCGGCGCTCATGGCGCCCTACGCGGCCTGGCGCTGGCCGGGCGTGGACGTGCCGGCGCTGATCGCCGCCTCGGAGGGCATCTACGAGTTCCCGATGGTCGACCGCGACCCCCTGCCCCGCTGGACGTTCGGGCGGACGACGCTGCTCGGCGACGCGGCGCACCCGATGTACCCGATCGGCTCGAACGGGGCGACGCAGGGGATCATCGACGCCCGCGCGGTGGCCTTCCACCTCGCCACGGCGCCTACGCCCGGCGAGGCGCTGTCCCGCTACGAGGCCGAACGCCGGCCCGCCACCGGCCGCATCGTGCTGACGAACCGCCAGGGCGGCCCGGACACGGTGATGGAGCTGGCCGAGCAGCGCGCGCCGGATCCTGCCGACGACCTCGACGCGCTGGTCCCGATGGCCGAGCGCCAGGCCATCGCCGACGGCTACAAGCGGGTGGCGGGCTTCGATCCGGCGGCCCTGACCGCGCCGTCGCAGTACGTGGCCCCGCGCTAAAAATCTGGCCGTCCGCCTCAGGCGAGCAGCCGTTCGGCCGGGATCGGCGCGTCGGGCGCGGCGGCGCCGTTCAGGATCGAGTACACCGGCCGCTCGCCGGCCGCGTACTCGGCCCACGGCAGTTCACCGTCCGTGGCGAAGCGGACCCAGATGCCGTGCATCCGCTCGGCCAGGTCCTGCGGCGGCGCCGTCCCGGCGATGCCGTCGACGCCCGTGCAGGTCGGCAGCGTGTCGAACACGAAGGGCAGCTCCAGGCCGTGGCAGGCGCCGAGGCGGCCGCCCAGCGCCGGCGAGCGCCAGTCGAACTCGTAGACGTGGGTCCGGCCCTGGTGGGCGTCGGCGAAGCGGCGGGCCGGGAGGCGGAAGACGAGGTCGTGCATCGCCTCGGTCAGCGCGTCCCCACCGCGCACGCCCGCCTTGCCCAGGCCGTAGGCCTTCAGCACCGCCCTGGCCCGCGGCTCCGCCTTGCCCAGCATCCAGCCGGCCAGAAGCTTGGGCAGCCGGGCCCTGACGCCGGTGGGCGCGAAGTAGAGGTTCATCTCCTCGCGGTTCGTGCCGATCAGCACCTGGATGTCCTTGCCGACGCCCCTGGCCAGGGCGTCCAGCGGCGGCTGCGGCAGGATGTCGTCGCCGTAGACCGGCAGGAAGCGCGACAGGCCGTAGGCGACGTCGCGGCCGGCGCCGTCGCGCAGGTCGAGCCTGAACTTCGGGTCCGAGACCCTGGCCTGGGCGGCCAGGCAGTCCTCGACGGTCCGGGTCGCGAAGCCGTCGGCGGTGGGCGGAACCCGGAGCTGCCGGGCGAGCGCGGCAGTCACCTTCTCGCCCACCGCGATCGGGCGGACCATCGAGCCGTGGCCGCTCTGGATGACGGCGCGCCTGAACAGCCCCTGCGCCGGCGGCGAAGCCACCAGGTTTGCGATCGACATCGCGCCAGCCGACTCGCCGAAGACCGTCACGTTGGCGGGATCGCCGCCGAAGGCCGCGGCGTTGCGCCGGACCCATTCCAGCGCCGCGATCTGGTCGCGCAGGCCGAGGTTGGTGGGCGAGCCCTCCATCGGCAGGAAGCCCTCGACCCCCAGGCGGTAGTTGACGGCCATACAGACCACGCCCGAGCGGGCGAAGGCCGCCCCGTCGTTCACCGCGGCGTCAGCGCCGCCGGCCACGAAGGCGCCGCCGTGAATGAACACCATCACCGGCAGGCCGCTGACGGCCGCGTGCGGCGCCCAGACGTTGACGGTCAGGAAGTCGTCGCCGGGCGCCCAGCCCTCGCCCAACAGCGGTTCGATGTCGATCGGCAGCGCCGCCTCGCGCTTGGGCTGCGGCGCGCTCGGCCCGCGCCGGGTCGCGTCGCGGATGCCGTCCCAAGACCAGTGCTGCACGGGCAACTGGAAGCGCAGCCGGCCGACCGGCGGCGCGGCGTAGGGGATGCCCCGGAAGCGGACGACGCCGCCGGCCCTCTCGCCGGCGACCTTGCCGGCTTCGGTGTCTGCGATGATGTCGGGCACGCGCACGGCTCCACGTTCGACTCGGTCGCGCACCCTAGACCATTCGGCGCCCGGGATGGTCGGGGGTCTGGTCCGGGGTCTCGGCGCAATCCGTGGCGGCTCTATGGCGATGGCGGCTTGCGGCGCGGGCCGCGACGTCCTCTTGTGGCGCCATGTCGCCGACCGTGAAGTCCAGGCCCCTCAAGGCGTCGAAGTTCGCCGGGATGAAGCTGATCCGCGGCGGCGAGTTCGTCATGGGCTCCGACCGCCACTATCCCGAGGAGGGCCCGGCCCGGCTGGCCACGGTCGGTGACTTCTGGATCGACGAGCGGCCGGTGACCAACCGCGCCTTCGCCGCCTTCGTGGCCGCCACCGGCCACCGCACCTTCGCCGAGATCGCCCCCGATCCGCGCGACTATCCCGGCATGCCGCCCGAGATGGCGGTCGCGGGCTCGGCGGTGTTCTTCCGCCCCGACGCGCCGACCGGGACCGATGATCCGTCGAAGTGGTGGGCCTATGCCTTTGGCGCCGACTGGCGTCATCCCTGGGGCCCCGACAGCGGCATCGACGAGTTGCTCGACCATCCGGTCGTGCAGGTGGCCTACGAGGACGCCGCGGCCTTCGCCCGCTGGGCCGGCAAGACCCTGCCGACCGAAGCCGAATGGGAGTACGCTGCGCGCGGCGGCGTCGAGGGCGCGGCCTTCGCCTGGGGCGAGGATCTGGAGCCCGGGGAGCGTCCGATGGCCAACTACTGGCAGGGCCGCTTCCCTTACGAGAACACCCTCGAGGACGGCTGGGAGCGCACCTCGCCGGTCGGGAGCTTCCCCGCGAACGGCTTCGGCCTCTACGACATGATCGGCAACGTCTGGGAGTGGACCACCGACTGGTACTCCGACCGCACCGCCACGCCGGGCCCGACCTGCTGTGCGCCCGCGCGCGCCCGCACCGTCGCCGAGCACGAGAGCTACGATCCGGCCAGCCCGCAGGTGAAGATCCCGCGGCGCGTGCTGAAGGGCGGCTCGCATCTCTGCGCCGAGAACTATTGCCAGCGCTACCGGCCGGCCGCCCGCCACCCGCAGGCCATCGACAGCCCCACCTCCCACATCGGCTTCCGCTGCATCGTGCGGCGCTGACGGGGCGCGGCGCCTCGCCCGGGCCGCCCCCCCCCCCGCCCCCGGGGGGCGACCATCGGCGATGGCGATTCCTTACAATCCGATGTCCGCCGGGCGGGCTAGGGCTTGTCCAGGCCGCGAAGTCCCCAGGGCTTCGCGACGGGCAAAGTGGGGGTGGTGACATCATGAAGACGTTCATTGTTTCGAGCATTTCGGCGGCGATGCTGGCCGCCAGTCCAGCCGCCGCGGCGACCTGGTCGGCCTACGACCAGTTCGCGGTCGCGAACGGCGCGATCACGGCGAGCGACTTCGCCTTCGGCTATGGCGCCAGCAGCTACGCCGGGGCCGACGCGATCCTCGGCTTCAGCACGATCGCGGCGCAGTGCCCGGGCGACGCGCTGATCCAGTGCGCCCTGGTCTCCGGCAATCTGCCGGGCGTCTTCAAGGCGAACGGCGCCTACGACAGCCCCGGCACCCCGTTCTTCGACGCCGGCGAGCTGAACCTGCACCCCGGCTCCGCCGGCGAGGTCGCCATCGTGCAGTTCGTCGCGCCGCGGGCGGGGCTCTACAGCTTCGCCGGCGCCTTCAGCGCCAACGACACGACCCCCAACAGCGTCGACGTGGCGGCCTGGGTGGGCGGCGTCGGCCAGATCGCCAACAGCCTCGGCGCGTTCAGCTTCGACGCCAGCCTGACGGCCGGCCAGAAGGTCAGCTTCTCGGTGGGCGCCGCCGGGAACTACGCCTTCGACTCCACGGGCTTCGCGCTCGACGTGACCGGGCCGGACGCCGCGGGCGGCGTGCCCGAGCCGGCGAGCTGGACGATGATGATCCTCGGCTTCGGCGGCGCCGGAGCGATGATGCGCCGGCGCCGCCTGTCGCCGACCTGACGCCATCGCGCCAGCGGCGCGGGGCGCACGCCCCGGCGCCGCTGGATGCCGCCGAACGACGCTGCGCCCGACGTCGGGCCGCGGCGCCAGCCAGCGCGGCTGGCCGCCCGAGATCGAAGATCCTGCCACCTTCCCTGCCCAAGGGCAGAACGCGCGCTGGTGGGCCCGGCAGGAGCCCAACTTCAGCGACAGATCGTCCAGATAAATCAGCTACTTCTGACGGACCGACACCGACGAGGCGTCGCAGCCGTTGGTCACACCTCTCCTCCGAGCCCTACCTCACCCAACGATTTTCGCCAACCCGCGAGGCACGGTTGCAGCCGGATACAGGACCGCGGGCAACGTCCGCACGTGGCACGATGTTCTCTTTTTGTTCTTGACTCCGGGCTCCGCCTAGCATAGTGTAGCCTTCTGGTGGGCACGTGTGCGCGGCGGCTTTGGCCAGGCCACGGACGGATCTTGAACAATGCGAGGAGAGATCACGCATGGCTGGGCTCCAGCTGGCGCGCGACGACGTGCGCGCTGAAGGCATTGCGGAATGGATGGAGCGGCGTCGGCGAGAGGTCGCGGCACGAGGGCCAGAGGCAGAACTCGCAGGCCGCACTGCGTGGGCAGCCGGAAGCATAGCGGACGAACTCCCCTACGCGCCAAGACCTTCCGATGTCGTGACCCTGGGCGCGCGCAGCATGCAGCAAGGCGGGGGGGCGGAACGCAGCTATGCCGTCGCCGGCAGCTCGACGTTCAGGCCAGCTTCCAGCCGGGAGCCCACAGGTTGGACGCCCGCGCCGGCCAAAGTGAGATCGGTGGCATATCAACCGACCGCGACCGCCGGGCCACGGACGCCGGCCGCTGGGGCTGTGCCACGACCGACCCCAGAAGACGAGATGACGAAACTCCGACGCGAGCAGGCGGCCTTCAAGGACGTCGTGCGGGAGGAGTCCGGTCGCAACTGGTGGATGGCGATCCCCGCACTCGCTCCTATGGCGGTCCCGCTGCTTGCAGAAGGCGGGGCCTTGCTGGCGGGCAGGCTCGCTGCATCTCAGCTCAACCGCGCTCCCCTCAATCTGTTGGGCCGAGAGCCAGGTCTTGCCCGAGCGCCCCTCACGGAGGCCGCAAAGAATGCTCTTCGCGCGACGGCCAGAAAACGAGTGGCTCAGGCTAACGGAGTGTCGGCGAGTGAACTCGCTGGTGAGGTGCATCACCGTGTGGCCCTTCGCTTTGCGCACCTCTTCCGTGCTGACCCGAATCGCCTCGCCAACCTGGTTCCTTTGATGCGGGAGGCGCATGTCATCGCCAGTCGGGCCGAGGCTGAGTTCGTGCGCGCGCTGGCGGGCCGAACGCCAACTCAAGCGGAGGTTATGGCGCACGCGATGAGACTGGATAAGCTAATCGAGCCGTATGTCTTGAGGGCCGGCGTTGCCAGGCCGCCTCCGATACCCTGAGGATGGAGCTGATCATGGACGTCACGGTCTCGGAAGCGTGCCGCTTGCTTGAGGCTCAAGGCGCGCTTCGCCGGCTACCAAGGGATCAGTCGGAAGGCATCGTTCAACAAGTCCGAGAGTTGCTTGGCGGTCAGATGCCTGCCGACCTCGAAGCCTTCTATCGCGAACGCGTGCAAAGCATTGGCGACTTCGCGGTCATCCTACCCAAGTGGACCGAGCGTCCGGAATGGCGGCGCGAGGGCGCGCTCAGAGCACTGCTGGCCGCCCAGGCAGTCCCGCTCTTCTCTGACGGAAGCGGGAGCCTCTACGGCTTGGATTTGTCTTCAGGCGGTCCGAGACCGGCGGTCTACTTCTTTGATCACGAGGACCTCTTTGAGAGGCCGCATTGGGCCGCAGGATCATCGATTGGACGCTTCCTGCTACTCCTCGCGCAGCACGACCAGGCAATCCTCGACGGCCGTTCCCCTGGCTGGGAGCTCTCCATCGATCCGGACATTGATAAGTGTCCCAGAGCTCCCCCGATATGGCGGGCCGGGTGAGCGGCGCCCCCGATGCGAGCGGAAACACCCTGAAAACAATGAGCTGAAGCGGAGGGGGTTGGCCCGCAGCCGACGGGAAGCGCGACAGGTAGTTCTGGGTGGTGGGCCCGGCAGGACTCGAACCTGCAACCAGACCGTTATGAGCGGCCGGCTCTAACCATTGAGCTACAGGCCCGTAGCTGCGCGAGAGCCCGCGGGGTTACCATGGGCTGCACGGCGCTTAAAGCTTGCGTTCAGGTGGGCTTTGCGACGGTTGGGGCGTTCCACCCTGCGCCCCCCACTGGAGCTTTCGATGAAGACCTTCCTGCGCGCCGGCGCCCTCGCCCTGGCCCTCTCCGCCGCCACCGCGCCCGCCGTGCTGGCCCAGGCCGCGCCGCCGCCCGCGCCCACTGGGGCCGACACCCTCTTCAAGGCCACGACACTCAACCTGTCGGCCTACGGCGAGACCCGGGTGGCGCCCGACATGGCGACCATCACCCTGGGCGTCATGACCGAGGGCAAGACCGCGGCCGAGGCCATGCAGGCCAACGCCGCGCGGATGGCCGCGGTGATGGCCAGCCTGCGCAAGGCCGGCATCGCCGACAGGGACATCCAGACGTCGAACCTGAACCTGAACCCCCAGTACCGGTATCAGGAGAACCAGCCGCCGCTCCTCGTCGGCTACCAGGCGTCGAACAACGTGAGCGTGACCGTCCACGACCTGAAGCGCCTGGGCGCCGCGGTCGACGCCTCGGTTAGCGCCGGCGCGAACCAGGTCAACGGCATCGCCTTCGGCCTCGACGACCCGACCGCGGCCGAGAACGCCGCGCGCGAGGCGGCCGTGAAGGCGCTGGCCGCGAAGGCCGATCTCTACGCGCGCGCCACCGGCCACCGCATCTCGCGGCTGGTGAGCCTCAGCGAAGGCGGCGGCTACACGCCGCAGCCGCCGATGCCGATGGAGCTGTTCGCCATGGCCGCCCAGGCCAAGGACGCCGGCACGTCGATCTCCGGCGGCGAGCTGAAGGTCCGCATCGACATCAGCGGGCTCTACGAACTGACGCGCTAGTACGCGCTGCGTGATTCGGGAATCAAGCAGCGCGCTCCAGATTCTTGATTTCGCATCGTTATCGCCGAAAGCCGGCGGCCACTTTTCGGCACGATGCCTCTAGGGCTGTTTCGACACCTTCGCGCGGCGGAAGGCGGTCTCGAGCCGGTCGGACATCATCCGGCCTGGGAACACGCGGTCGCCTTCCATCATCGCGGCGTAGACGAGGTCGGTCCCCGCGATCGGGCCGGCCGACCAGCCGACGCCGCGCGAGCCGTCGGCCATCGTGTTGCACGAGAGCGCGCGCGGCCGGCGGTCCTTCACCGTGGCGTCGAGCAGGTCCTTGAGCTTGCGCGCGCCCGCCGCGTCGCAGGCCGGCCATTCCCGCGCGCAGGCGGTGGCGGTGTTGTAGCGGTAGTTGACGCGGCCCGACCTCGCGTCCGCGATCAGCACGCAGGTGTTGGGATCGCCCACGGCCCTGGAGATCGCCGCGTCGAGGTCGTCGCGGTTCACGCCGGGCGGGGCCGTCGGGGAACAGGCGGCCAGCGCCAGGACCGCGAGCGCGACCGCCGCCGACGCCGCCTCAGGCGGCCGCCTTGATCTCGTTGGCGTCATCCAGCAGGACCACGGTCGGGGCATAGTTTCGCGCTTCCTCGGCAGGCAGCATCCCATAGGTCACGACGATGACCTTGTCGCCCTTCTGAACGAGCCGGGCGGCCGCGCCATTGACGCCGATCACGCGCGAGCCGCGCGGCGCCTCGATGGCGTAGGTGGTGAAGCGGGCGCCATTGGTGATGTTCAGCACGTCCACCTGCTCGTGCGGCAGGATGCCCGAGGCGTCGAGCAGGTCGCGGTCGATGGCGATGGAGCCTTCGTAGTCCAGGTCGGCCTGGGTGACCGTGGCGCGATGCAGCTTGGCCTTCATCAGGGTGAGCAGCATGGGGTCCTCCGCTGAAGCGACGGGCATATACGCACGCGCCCCCGCCGCTGCAATGCGGCATCGCAACAGGCCTCACGCCGGGTGAGGAACACCTTACACGGTAAGGGATTGCGGTCGCTCAGGCCGCGTGGCGGCGCAGGAAGGCCGTCATCTCCTCCAGCACGGGGGCGCGGCCGCGCAGCGGCCGGGAGAGCGCCAGCACCATGCGG
>NZ_JAEUMO010000050.1 GCF_016793285.1 Phenylobacterium sp. | reverse complement strand
CGTCCTGCAGACGCTCAAGCGCTTCAAGGACGAGGTCAACGAGGTGCCCGCGGGCCAGGAATGCGGCATGGCGTTCCAGGGCTTCCAGGACATCAAGGCCGGCGACACCATCGAGTGCTTCAACCTCGAAGAGGTGAAGCGCACCCTGGCCTAGGGCGAACGCGCACGGCGAAGATCAGAGGGCGGTTGCAGCGATGCAGCCGCCCTTTCTCATTCCCCTGGGGGCCGTTCCATCGTGAAGAAGGCGCTGGGGGTGGCGAAGCCCATGTCGCGGTCGTCCTGGCGGACCATGCCGATACGCTCCAGCACGCGCTGGGAGCCGAAGTTCTGCGGCTCGGTGAAGGCGATGAGGTAGGGCGCGTCGGTGTGGGCGAAGGCCCACCCGGCGACGGCGCGGGCCGCCTCGGTGGCCAGGCCCTGGCCCCAGAACTCGGGGCGGAAGGCGTAGCCCAGCTCGAACTCGCCGCTGGCGCGCCAGAGGCTGAGGCCCGCGCGGCCCACGAACACGCCCTCGCGCGTGTGGACGACCCACTTCGAGTGGCCGCGCTGGGCGTGTTCGGCCACGAAATCGGCCAGGACGGCGGCGATCTTGGCGTCGTCCCAGACGCCGCCCATGTAGCGGCCCACCTCCGGGTCGCGATGGAGTTCGGCCAGCAGGTCGAAATCGTGGGTCGTGAAGGGGCGGAACGTCATCCTCGGCGTTTCGAGGATGGGCGCTGCGGAGCCGGGTTCTTTCATCTGCGGTTTCACCTCGCTATGCGAGTTCCCGGTGTTGTAGCGCAGCTTGAGCGGAGGATGGATATGCGTGTGTTCCTCTTGGCCCTGGTGGCCCCCCTCGTGGCTCTGGTGCTGTCGAGCTGCGCCACGGTGCAGAAGCTGGACGCGGGGGGCGACGTGCATGCGCTGCTGATCTCGATCCGCGACGACGACCGCGCGACCTTCGACGCCCTGGTCGACCGAAAGGCGCTGCGCCTGGAGATCGAGGACCGGCTGGTGGCCGAGGCGCGCCGCGACGGCCGCGTGCCGACGGGCCTCGCCGCGGTCCTGGCTCCGGCGCTGTCGAAGCTGGCCGGCGACACACTGATCCAGCCCGACGTGTTCCGCTCGGTCGCGGCCTACTACGGCTACCGCCGCGACACGAAGATCCCCGGGCCGGTGGGTATCTCGACGAGGCTGAGGCAGATGCCGGACGGCCGGGTCTGCGCGGTGACCAAGCCGGAGGGGCCCTGTCTGCTCATCTTCGCCCACGCCCCGGACGGCCGCTGGAAGCTCTCGGGCTTCGAAGGCGACATCGGCATGCTGCAGATCAGGCGCTGATCCGGCTAAGCTCCCCTGAAACGGGGGGCGGAATGACCGACGCGGCGGTGCTCGAGGGCTTCGAGAAGATCAGGTTCAAGGCGGGGAAGTGGACGCGCGACGTCTACAAGCGCGGGTCGGGGCCGGCGGTCATCGTCATCCATGAGATCCCCGGGCTGCACCCGCTGGTGCTGGCGTTCGCCGAGCGGGTCGCGGCGGCCGGGATGACGGTCTACTGCCCGAGCCTGTTCGGGACGCCGGGCAAGCCGGCCAGCCGCGGCTATGCGCTGGCCGAGGTCGCCAAGGCCTTCTGCGTGCGCCGCGAGTTCTATTTCTGGGCCCGCGACCGTTCGAGCCCGATCGTGGACTGGCTGCGGGCCCTGGCCCGGCAGGCGCACGCGGACTGCGGCGGCAAGGGCGTGGGCGCGGTCGGCATGTGCTTCACCGGCGGCTATGCGCTGGCGATGATGACCGAGCCGTCGGTGGTGGCGCCGGTGCTGTCGCAGCCCTCGATGCCCATCGCGCCGAAGACCGGCTCTGGCCGTGCGGCCTTCGACTGCTCGGCCGCCGAGATCGCCTGCGCGCGCCGCCGCTTCATCGACGAGGACCTCTCGATGATCGGCCTGCGGTTCAAGACCGACGAGCTGGTCCCGGACGAGCGGTTCGCCCGCTACAAGGCCGAGTTCGGCGACCGCTTCGAGGGCCACGAGTTCGAGGACGCCGACGCCAAGCCGGCGTTCATCCCGCCGCACTCCGTCCTGACCCTGCACCTCGCCGACGACGGCCCCACGAAGGCCGCCGAACAGCGGGTGATCCAGTTCTTCAAGGAACGGACGGGCGCGCCCTAATCGTCAGTCGAACACGGCCGCCGCGTCCGCGGGATACTTCGGCGAATTGCCGTGCGCGTTCTCGCCACGGCGGCTGTCCCGGAAGCCCAGGAGGGCCAGGCTGATCACGTTCCCGACGATGGGCAGGAAGCCGACCATCAGGAACCAGCCGGACAGGTTCTGGTCGTGCAGCCGCTTCACGCTGGTCGCGAGGTTGACCCAGACGATGACGACCGCGATCGCCGTGCCGATCATGCCAAAGCCGATGGTCGCGGCGACGTTGCCGCGGGCGTTCATCGCCGCGGCGGCATAGCTGGCGACGACAAAGACGACGAAGGCGCCCACCGCGACGCCGAGCTGCGCAAGCCACCAGTGGCGGCGGCGCATACGGCCGTGGAAATCGAACAGCATCTCGCGAGTGAGCATGTGGCCCCCCGGCACAACCCCGGCGAGTCTTGTCGACCAGCGCCGCGATGTCCAGCGATGCGGGGTGGACACGCGAACGTCGCGGCCCTAGAAGCCCGCGCTTTCCTGCGCGCCGCGTCCGATCCGCGGGCCAGGGTGACGAAGGCTCTGATCCCATGAAACGTCCCGCCACAACCCGGCGCGCGCCCACCGGTCCGTCGCAGCGGCAACTGCGCGCGGGCGAACTGGTGCGTCATGCGCTGGTCGAGATCTTCCGCGAGGAGGAGATCAACGATCCGGTGCTGGCCGGCGTCTCGGTGACCGTCACCGAGGTTCGCGTGAATCCCGACCTGCGCCACGCCACGGTCTTCGTGGAGCCTTTGGGCGGCGAGCACGCCGACGAGGTGGTCAAGGCGCTGAACAGGCACTCGAAGTTCGTCCGCGGCCACCTGGGGCGGATGATCGACATGCGCTTCACGCCCGACCTGCATTTCCGCCACGACGAGAGCTTCAACGAGGCGGCGCGGATGGCGAAGCTGTTCGATGATCCCCGTGTCCGCCAAGACCTCGTCGGCCAGGACCTGACGCCCCAGCCGCCCTCGGATTCCTGGAAGGACGAGGACTAGCGTGGCCCGCCGCAGGAAGGGCCAGGCGATCTCGGGCTGGATCAACCTCGACAAGCCCTACGACCTGACCTCGACCCACGCCGTCGGCCGCATCCGCCGCCTGTTCGACGCTCAGAAGGCGGGCCACGCCGGCACGCTGGACCCGTTGGCCACCGGCGTGTTGCCCATCGCGCTGGGCGAGGCGACCAAGACCGTCCCGTTCATGGTCGACGCCGACAAGGGCTACCGCTTCACCATCGAGTGGGGCCGCACGACCGCGACCTACGACCGCGAGGGCGCGACCCTGGCGGAGTCGGACGTGCGCCCGACCATCGCCCAGGTACAGGCGGTGCTGCCGCGCTTCATCGGCGAGATCGACCAGATCCCGCCGGCCTATTCCGCCATCAAGGTGGACGGCGAGCGCGCCTACGACCTGGCCCGCGCCGGTGAGACGGTGGAGTTGGCCGCACGCATGGTGCGCATCATCGACGTCCGGGTCGCCGACGCGCCGGAGAACGCGGGGGACGCCGATCACGTCACGCTGGAGATGGACTGCGGCAAGGGCACCTATGTCCGCGCCCTGGTCCGCGACATCGCCGAGGCGCTGGGCGCGTGCGGGCACGTCAGCGCGTTGCGCCGCACGCGCGTGGGGGCGTTCACCGAGCAATCGGCGGTCGCACTGGAATTGCTTGAGGATTTGGGCTATGAGGCCCGCCAATCGGAGGCCCTGCTTCCGGTCGAGACCGCGCTGGACGACATCCCGGCGTTGGCCGTGACCGACGAAGACGCCTTCCGATTGAAGCAGGGACGATCGATCGTTCTCGTTCCCCGACAGGTGGACGCTGTGAAGGCCAGGCTCAAGCCGGGCTCGCGCACCGTTTCGGCGATGTCGGGGGGAACGATGGTGGCGCTCTGCGAGATGCGTGCGGGACGGCTCGAGCCCTCGCGCGTCTTCGATCTCTAGCCGAGCAGGAGAACCCGATGTCGATCACGGCCGAACGTAAAGCCGAAGTCATCAAGTCCCATGCCCGCGGCGACGCGGACACGGGCAGCGCCGAAGTCCAGGTGGCGATCATGTCCGAACGGATCGCGAACCTCACCGAGCACTTCAAGACGCACAAGAAGGACAACCACTCGCGCCGGGGCCTGCTGAAGCTGGTCTCCGCCCGCCGTTCGCTCCTCGACCACCTGAAGAAGTCCGACGTGGCTCGCTATCAGGCGCTCATCGAGAAGCTCGGCCTGCGCCGCTAGTCCTGCGACCGGACCCGTTTCCCGCCCCCTTTGCCTTGTGGGTGGGAACCGGGTCCGTTTCATTTGAGGCTGCTCCTCCGTCACAGGCCGGGGGATGGATGCGGCAAGGGGGCGAGTTCAGCCCCAACACGCCGAGGGTCGAGAGCGATCCTCATAGCCTGTGCCATTGGAGAGGATTCGTAGAGACGATCCCCTGTCCGCGCCCGCCGGGAATGCGCCCGCGGGACCAGAAAGAAGCCAAAATGTTCGATATCAAACGCAAGACGATCGAGTGGGGCGGCAAGACGCTGACGCTCGAAACCGGCCGCATGGCCCGTCAGGCCGACGGCGCCGTCCTGGCCACCTACGGCGAGACCATGGTCCTGGCGACCGCCGTGTTCGCGAAGAGCCAGAAGCCCGGTCAGGACTTCTTCCCGCTCACCGTGAACTACCAGGAGAAGTTCTACGCCGCGGGCAAGATCCCCGGCAGCTTCCCCCGCCGCGAGGGTGCGCCCTCGCAGAAGGAGACCCTCACCAGCCGCCTGATCGACCGTCCGATCCGCCCGCTGTTCGTGAAGGGCTTCAAGAACGAAGTGCAGGTCGTCACCACGGTGCTGGCGCATGACCTCGAGAACGATCCCGACATCGTCGCCATGGTCGCCGCTTCGGCCGCCCTGGTGATCTCGGGCGCGCCCTTCATGGGCCCGATCGGCGCCGCGCGCGTCGGCTTCGTGGATGGCGAGTACATCCTGAACCCGACCCTCGACGAGATGAAGGAGTCCAGGATGGACCTCGTCGTCGCCGGCACGCAGGACGCCGTGATGATGGTGGAGTCAGAGATCCAGGAGCTTTCGGAAGCTGAAGTCCTGGGCGGCGTCACCTTCGCCCACAAGGGCATGCAGGCGGTGATCGACGCGATCATCGAGCTGGCCGAGCACTCGGCGAAGGAGCCTTTCGAGTTCGTCGCCGACGACACCGACGCCATCAAGGCCGAAGTGAAGAAGGCCGTCGGCAAGGACCTGGCCGCCGCCTACAAGATCGTCGCCAAGCTGGAGCGCCAGACGGCGGTCGGCGCGGCCAAGGCCAAGGCCGTCGAGAAGTTCGGCAAGTCGGACGAGAACCCGGCCGGCCTGGCCCCCGACAAGCTGGGCTCGATCTTCAAGGATCTGGAAGCCGACGTCGTGCGTCGGAACATCCTCGACACCGGCGTCCGCATCGACGGCCGCAAGGTGGACCAGGTCCGTCAGATCGTAGCCGAAGTGGGCGTGCTGCCCCGGGCCCACGGCTCGGCGCTGTTCACCCGCGGCGAGACCCAGGCGCTGGTCGTGGCCACCCTCGGCACCGGCGACGACGAACAGCTCATCGATGCCCTCGAGGGCAAGTACTATGAGAAGTTCATGCTGCACTACAATTTCCCCCCCTTCTCGGTCGGGGAAACGGGCCGCATGGGCGCGCCGGGCCGCCGCGAAGTCGGTCACGGCAAGCTGGCGTGGCGGGCCATCCGTCCGATGCTGCCGGCCTATGACGAGTTCCCCTACACGATCCGCCTGGTCTCGGAGATCTTCGAGTCGAACGGCTCGTCGTCGATGGCCTCGGTCTGCGGCTCGTCGCTCGCGCTCATGGACGCCGGCGTTCCGCTGAAGAAGCCGGTGTCGGGCATCGCCATGGGCCTGATCCTCGAGAGCGACGGCTTTGCCGTCCTGTCGGACATCCTGGGCGACGAGGACCACCTCGGCGACATGGACTTCAAGGTGGCCGGCACGCACGACGGCATCACGTCGCTGCAGATGGACATCAAGATCGCCGGCATCACCGAGGAGATCATGAAGAAGGCCCTCGAGCAGGCGAAGGGCGGCCGCGAGCACATCCTCAACGAGATGAACAAGGGCCTCGAAGCCCCGCGTGATCACCTCGGCGAGTTCGCTCCGAAGATCGAGACCATCAAGATCGCCGTGGACAAGATCCGCGAGGTGATCGGCTCGGGCGGCAAGGTGATCCGCGAGATCACCGCCGAAACCGGCGCCAAGGTCGACATCGGCGAAGACGGTACGATCAAGATCGCGGCCGCCGACCAGGCCAAGATCGACGCGGCCCGCGACTGGATCAAGTCGATCGCCAGCGAGCCCGAGATCGGCACGATCTACACCGGCAAGGTGGTCAAGATCGTCGACTTCGGCGCCTTCGTGAACTTCTTCGGCGCCAAGGACGGCCTGGTCCACGTGAGCCAGATCGCCGAC
>NZ_JAEUMO010000008.1 GCF_016793285.1 Phenylobacterium sp. | reverse complement strand
GGTCACCGACCCGCCGGCCGGGGTGAACTTCAGCGCGTTCGAGATCAGGTTCAGCGCGATCTGCTTCACGGCCCGCTTGTCGGCTTCGGCCTGCAGCGGCGCGATGGGCAGGACGCCCCGCAGGTTCACGCCCGCCCGGTCCGCCTGCCCGCGCATCAGCCGCAGCACCGCCGAGACCGCCTCGCGCGCGTCGAAGGTCTCGACGTGCAGTTCGAACGCCTCGGCCTCGATCTTCGACATGTCGAGCACGTCGTTGATCAGCTCCAGCAGGTGCGTGCCGCTCTCGTGGATGAGCTCGGCGTACTCGGCGTAGCGGTCGCCCAGCGGCCCGAACAGCCGCTGCCGCATGATGTCGGAGAAGCCCATGATGGCGTTGAGCGGCGTGCGCAGCTCGTGGCTCATGTTGGCGAGGAAGCGCGACTTGCCGGCGTTCTGCTGCTCGGCGGTGATCCGCTCGGCGTCCAGGCGCCGCTCGCGCGCGAACTGCTCGCGCGCATCACGCACCGCCGCCACCAGGCGGCCCGCCTCGGTCGCGCGGAAGGTCAGCTCCAGCCAGCCGTCGCCGTCGCCCGCCTGCGCCAAATAGACCTGCGCGCGGCCGTCCCGCGCCGCCGTGTGCAGCGCGCCGGCCAGCGCCGGCAGATCGGCCTCGGCCACCAGGTGCCCGAGGCTCTTGCCCTCCAGCCCGCGCGGCGCGTAGCCGCCCACGGTCGCCCCGGCGGCGGCGATCACGCGGCCGGCCTTGTCCAGCGAGGCCAGCAGCAGCGGCTGTGCGTCCAGGATCTCCAGCACCTGCTCGGCGCGGTCACGCCGGCGGTTGTCGCGCGCCACCATGCCCTGGAAGCCCACCAGCCCGGTCGCGAAGCCCAGCGTCACGGTCGCCAGCGCCAGCAGGCCCAGCCATGGCGCGGCGGCCGGATTGGCCACCGGCAGCGGCATCAGCGCCGCGTCCAGCGTCGAGACCGCCGCGGCGGCCAGCGAGGCGGCGGCGCCCAGCGCCAGGGTCTCGCGCGTGCGGAAGGCGGTGGCGGCCGCGGCCGGCGCCAGGCACCAGGCCGCCAGCGGCCCGGCCGGCCCGCCGGTCAGGTGGCAGGCCGTCGCCCCGGCGACGCCCCAGATCAGAACCGCAGCCGCGCGCCCGGCCCCGCCCAGCGTGGACAGGAGCGCGCCGATCACCGCGGCGGCCCCGCCTGCGGCCAGCGCCATCAGCTCCGGGCCCACAGGCAACAGGCCGCGCGCCGACAGCAGCCCGGTCGTCACCGCGACGGCCAAGGCCCAGCCGCCATGCCACGCCAGACCCCCATGCACGAAAAGGGGCGCCGCATCGCTGCGGCGGCGCAGTTTCGCCGATGTCGGGCGGGCCCCGGCCATGAAGAACCTCAGACAGCCCCGTCAGGTTCGGAGGCCGACACTAGCCGTGGGGGCAGATTCGCGCGAGCGTACGCGCGGGCCACAGCCGTCGCGCAAGACTTTTGCAACCGCCTTGCGCCAGCTTGCGGCCCTCGACCCTGCAGGCGCGCCGCCGATTCATGGCTGAAGAAGCCGATCCCCCGTCCAGCGGCGTCAGCCGAGCCCAGGCCCGCCTCGAGGCGGCCATGGACGAGCAGAAGCGGTCGTTTCTGCGCATGGTCAGTCATGAGCTACGCACCCCCTTGAACTCGATCCTGGGGTTCTCCGAGATTCTCAATTCCGAACTGTACGGACCCCTGGGGGCTCCCCAGTACAAGGAATATGCCGGGATCATCCACGCCAGCGGCCAGAAGCTGCTGAAACTCGTGAATCAGGTGTTGGAGATCGCCCGCCTCGAAGGCCGCACGATCGACTTCGACGCCGCCAGCGAGCCGCTCGACAACGCCCTCGACGACGTCCTGCCCGGCCTGCGCTCCGAGATGAACGCCCGCAACGTCGAGGTCGAGGTCATCGAGCCTCTGCCCAGCGTCATGGCCGACCACCGGGGCATCCGCCAGGTTCTGACGCAGCTCGTCCAGAACGCCATCGCCTTCTCGCCCGAGGGCGGCGTGGTGCGGGTCTCGGCCGAGATCCAGAGCGGCATGGTCGAGCTCTCGATCCGCGACGACGGCGAGGGCGTCGATCCCGACGAGATCCCGCGCCTGATGGCCCCCTTCGAACAGGCCGAGACGGCGCTCACCCGCAAGGCCGAGGGCGCGGGCCTGGGCCTGCCCATCGCCGACCTCACCTGCCGCGCCATGGGCGGGCGCCTGCGCCTCATATCTGCGCTCGGCCAGGGCCTGACGGCGGTGGTGCGCCTGCCAGTCGGGTGAACCCGGTTGCGCCGCGCGCGCACGCCGCTTAACTCCCGCCGCACATGGCCGGCATCGACGACGCGCTTTCCGAACTCGCCGACGAGTTCGATCTCCTGGGCGACTGGGAGGAGCGCTATCGCTACGTGATCGAGCTGGGCAAGGACCTGGCCCCTCTCTCCGACGCCGAACGCAACGACCTGACCAAGGTCCGCGGCTGCGCCAGCCAGGTCTGGCTGGTCACCGAGCCCCAGGCCGACGGGACGCTCCGCTTCCGCGGCGACAGCGACGCCCATATCGTCAGCGGCCTCATCGGCATCGTCCTTCGCCTCTACTCCCGGCGCACGCCCGCCGAGATCCTCGCCTTCGACGCCAAGGCCGCCTTCGACAAGCTGGGCCTCAGCGGCGCGCTGTCGTCCCAGCGCTCCAACGGCCTGGCCTCCATGGTCGCCCGCATCCGCCGCGACGCCGAACTGGCGCAGGCGGCCTGATGCTCGACCGTCGCCAGCTCTTCGCCCCGCTCTGCGCCGCCCTCGTCGCCGGCCCCGCTCTCGCCCAGGCGCCGTACCGCCCGCCCCGCACCCGTGACGGCGACCCGGACCTCGACGGGACCTGGACCAACGGCAGCTACACCGAGTTCGAGCGGCCCGACGGCCTCAAGACGCTCAACCTCTCGCCCGCCGAGGCGAGGGCCTGGGAAGAGAAGCTGCACGGCAGCAAGGGCATCAATATCCCGAGCGATCCGCTGGGCCAGAACGACTCCGAGTTCCCGGAGGTCGGCTCGGGCCTTACGCGCGTCGATGGCCAGGCGCGAAGCTCGGTCATCGTCGAGCCCGCCGACGGCCAGTTGCCCTACAGCGACGCCGGCATGCAGCGGCTGGGCATCCGCAAGCACCGCCGCCGCTGGACCTACGACAACGTCGAGGAGCGGCCCGAGAACGAGCGCTGCCTCACCGCCGGCAACGCCGGCGCCCCGTTCGTTCCGGAGCAGGACGCCAACCTGATCCAGATCGTCCAGACCCGCGATGAGATCGCCCTCGTCGCCGAGCGCTACCACGACGTCCGCATCATCAAGATCGGCGCCGAGCCCAAGGCCGCGCCCGACTGGTTCGGCCAGTCGCTGGGCCGCTGGGACCGCGACACCCTGGTGGTCACCACCCGCGGCTTCCGCGCCGGCGTCACCCGGCGTACCGACGACGTCTTCCTCTCGGACAGCGCGATCGTGGTCGAGCGGTTCACCCGCACCGGCCCGCACGAAATCTTCTACGAGTTCACGGTCGACGACCCGGCGCTCTACGCCTCACGCTGGCGCGGCGAACAGATGCTGACCCCGGCGCCCGGCCGCATCTTCGAGTACGCCTGCCACGAGGGGAACTACGCCCTGACCAGCATCCTGGCCGCCGCCAGACAGGGCAACCAGCCCGCCCCGACGCCGCCGGCAAAGCCCGCGCCCTAGAGGGGGGAGAGGGAGAGGGAGAGGGAGAGGGAGAGGCGGCTAGGCCGCCGGCCGGATTCCGGTCGCGGCGCCGCCGACGTGGCCGACCACCGCATCGTAGCCCAGGATCATCCCCACGCCGTCGCCGTCATTGGCGAGCGGCAGACGGATCCAGACGATCGACAGGTGCGACGCGCCGCGCCAGGCTAGGCTGTGCACCCCCACGCCGGGCTTGCGGTCGCTCACCACCTTGTCCAGCTCGCAGCGCCAGTAGTCGGCGGCGGCGGAATTGTAGACTTCGCCGAACGAGCGCCCGGTGATCTCGCGGCCGTAGACGCTGTAAAGCCCCGTCCCCGCCAGCCGCACGCGGTAGTCCTCGCCCGTCGTCTCCGGCGTCTCGATCAGGCTGACGGTGGGCAGCAGGCGCTTCATGTGCGCCGGGTCGACTTTGCGGCGCGGCGGCGCGGCGTTCGCCTCGCACAGCGAGCGCCAGTAGGCGAAGAGCTCCTCATGAGCCCGGATCGCAGCCGTCGGAGGTCCGATCTGCGCCGCCATCTTCAGTTACGCCGGTAATCGCTTGGATTCATGACGAATCACAATCGCTGACCCGCGAATCGGCGGCAAGCCGAAAGTGGTTAACGCGGTGCGAAAGTCCAATGACGTGGCGCCGCCGCTCAACCTCCCTCTGCGAAGCGGGGGAGGGGGACCACGAAGTGGTGGTGGGGGCGTTGGGCGCGCGCCGCCGCGCGCAACGAAAACGCCCGCCGGAGGTCCGGCGGGCGTTTCGATCTCAGCCTTGGGTGAAGCTTAGCGCTTCTTCTTCGGCGCCTGGCGGCCGCCCTGGCCCAGGCCCATCTGCTTGGCCAGGTCCGAACGCGCCTTGGCGTAGTTCGGGGCGACCATGGGATAGTCCTTCGGCAGGCTCCACTTGGAGCGGTATTCCTCGGGGCTCATGTTGTACTTGGTGCGCAGGTGCCGCTTCAGCGACTTGAACTTGCGGCCGTCTTCCAGGCAGACGAGATAGTCCGGCGTGATCGAGCGGCGGATCGGCACGGCCGGTTCCTTCGGCGCGGCTTCCACGGTTTCGACGCCCGACGAGACGCCGGCCAGCGCCCGGTGGACGCTCTGGATCAGGCCTGGCAGGTCGGCCGCCGCGACAGTGTTGTTGCCGACGTAGGCGGAAACAATGTCCGCCGTCATCTCGATGACTTCCGACTTCTCGTCCATTTATCGGGTTCCAAAGGTTTCGCGCCAACAGAGGGCGCTGAGTGATTCATAAGATCAGTGCGCCGTCATTATCTGCATCGAACGCGCCATACAACCAGGAAACAGAGAAAAGCAGCACTCTCCTATTGCGAGAACAGAAGACGAGCGCAACGCGAGCAATCAGCAACGACCGATCCAGTAAGAGTGTCCGCTGTACCTCACCTCTTCGACGTGCGCCGCAGGATGACGCTGCGCCCCAAACGAAACGGCGCCCCG
>NZ_JAEUMO010000005.1 GCF_016793285.1 Phenylobacterium sp. | reverse complement strand
CAACGCCCGCACCGAGAAGGAAGCGAAGGGCACGCCCCTTCCGACCGTGATCACGGTCTACCAGGACAAGTCGTTCACCTTCATCACCAAGACGCCCCCGGCGTCGTACTTCATCAAGCAGGCGCTGAACCTGAAGTCGGGTTCCAAGGCGCCCGGCCGCGACAGCGCGGGCAAGATCACGCGCAGCCAGCTCCGCGAGATCGCCGAGAAGAAGATGAAGGACCTCAACGCGAACGACGTCGAGGCCGCCGCCAAGATCATCGAGGGCTCTGCGCGCTCGATGGGTCTTCAGATCGTGGAGGCCTGAGCACATGGCCAAGCAACCCAAGCGCACGAAGACGTGGACCGGCGACACCCAGGCCACCCACGCCCTCAACGACGCCGTGAAGCTGGTGAAGGCCAACGCCAACGCCAAGTTCGACGAGACCGTCGAGATCGCCGTCAACCTGGGCGTCGACCCGCGTCACGCCGACCAGCAGGTCCGTGGCGTCGTGGCCCTGCCGTCCGGCACCGGCCGTGACGTGCGCGTCGCGGTCATCGCCAAGGACGCCAAGGCCGAGGAAGCCAAGGCGGCCGGGGCCGAGATCGTCGGCGCCGAGGAACTGGTCGAAAAGATCCAGGGCGGCTTCATGGACTTCGACCGCGTGATCGCCACGCCCGACATGATGGCCCTCGTCGGCCGTCTGGGTAAGGTGCTGGGCCCGCGCGGCCTGATGCCGAACCCGCGCGTCGGCACCGTGACGCCGAACGTCGGCCAGGCCGTGAAAGACGCCAAGGGCGGCTCGATCGAGTTCCGCACCGAAAAGACCGGCATCATCCACGCCGGCATCGGCAAGGCCTCGTTCACCGAGGAAGCCCTGCAGATCAACGTGAAGGCGCTGATCGACGCGCTCAACAAGGCCAAGCCGTCGGGCGCCAAGGGCACCTACATCAAGAAGATCAGCCTCTCGTCGACGATGGGCCCGGGCTTCAAGGTGGACGGCGGTTCGGTCGGCGCCTAAGCGCAGATCGAAAGTCGAATGAGTTGAAGGCGCGGGCGATCCCCGCGCCTTTTTCTTTGCGTCCGCGAAACCTGACCGCGCGTCCCGGGCGGCGGCGCGGCGGTTGACCGGGGCTGGCGGCGCGGTCAGGACGGCGGCGAAGGGGAGGGACCCATGCCGACGATCGCGCTCGAGGCCTGCGAGGCCCGCCACAAGCCCGCGCTGGAGGCCCTGTTCCAGCTCTACACCCACGACTTCAGCGACTTCTGGGCCGGAACCGACCGCGGCGAGCTCGGAGAGGACGGGCGCTTTCCGGACTACCCTTACCTCGACAGCTACTGGTCCGAGCCCAACCGGTGGCCCTATCTGCTGCGCGTCGACGGCCATGTCGCCGGCTTCGTACTCATCAACGACTTCGCCCACTCCGGCCGGCCGCTGGACTTCAGCGTCGCCGAGTTCTTCGTGGTGCGGAAACACCGGCGCGGCGGCGTCGGGCGAGCCGCCGCCCGCGCGGCGATCGCAAGCCGGCCCGGCCAGTGGGAGCTTGCCGTGGCGCGGAAGAACGCGGCCGCTCAGCTGTTCTGGCGCGGCGTCGCGGCCGAACTCGGCGCGCCGGGCACGGTCGAGGAACGCGATCACGACGACGATCTCTGGAACGGGCTGATCGTCCGGTTCATGGTGGCCTGATGGAGCTCAAGGCCACCCGCTATGACGTGACGGACGGGATCGCCGTCGTCACACTCGCCCGTCCGAAACGCCGCAACGCCTGGACCGGGCGGATGCACACCGAGTACCGCTGGATCCTGCGCGAGGCCGACAACGATCCGGCCGTGCGGGTGATCGTGGTGACGGGCGACCCGGAGGGCGTCGCGTTCTGCCCGGGGGCGGACCTCCAGGCGCTGGAAGGACACTCCGAGCGCGGCCAGTACGACGCCGGCACGCAGGACGACATCGCCGAACCGGGCTACGGCGTGGACCCCGCCTTCGACGCGACGTTCGCCTACCACTTCGGGGTCGGGAAGCCGATCATCGCGGCGATCAACGGCGCGGCGGCCGGCGTGGGTCTGGTGCTGGCGGCCTTCTGCGACCTGAGGTTCTGCGTTCCGGGCGTGAAGTTCACGGCCGCGCATGGGCGCTACAACTTCCCGGTGGAGTACGGGCTCTCCTGGGTGCTGCCGCGGATCATCGGCCTGACCCACGCCAACGACATCCTTCTCTCCAGCCGTGTATTCACGGCCGAAGAGGCGGACCGGATGGGTTTCCTGAACCGGATCGTGCCGGCGGATCGGCTGATGGACGAAGTGATGGCCTATGCGCGAATGCTGGCGACCTCGGTCGCCCCCGGTTCGGCCCGCGAGAGCAAGCGCCAGATCTACCGCGACCTGCATCGCGATGCGGCCAGTTCGGTGAAGGTCGCCGAGGCGCTGCTGGTCGAGATGTCCCGCACGCCCGACTACAAGGAGGGCGTGAAGGCCTTCATGGAGAAGCGGCCGCCGGCCTGGTCCGGGTGAGCCGCCTCTTGACGCGCGCCCCCTTGACGCACGCAGCGTAACGGCCCCAGGGACGAAGCCGACAAGCCGAGGAGATGCCCCGTGAGACGCGCCGCCATCGTCAGCCCCATCCGCACCGCCGTGGGCAAGTTCCAGGGCAGCCTCGCCAGCATGACCGCCGGCGACCTGGGCGCGGTGGTCCTGAAGGCGCTTGTGGAGCGCACGAAGATCGACCCGGGCAAGGTGGACGACGTCATCTTCGCCCAGGGCTATGGCAACGGCGAGGCGCCGTGCATCGCGCGCTGGTCGCTGCTGGCGGCCGACTTCCCGATCGAGGTGCCCGGCTACCAGCTCGACCGCCGCTGCGGCTCGGGCCTGCAGGCGGTGATCGACGCGGCGATGATGGTGCAGACCGGCGTCGCCGACGTGGTGATCGCCGGCGGCGTCGAAAGCATGAGCAACACCGAGTACTACTCGCTCGACATGCGCAACGGCGCCCGCGCGGGCTCGGTGACCATGCACGACCGCCTGGCCCGCGGCCGGGTGATGAGCCAGCCGATCAGCCGCTTCGGCGTGATCTCGGGCATGATCGAAACCGCCGACAATCTGGCGCGCGACTATCAGATCAGCCGCGAGCAGGCCGACGAATACGCCGTCATGAGCCACCAGCGCGCGACCAGGGCCTGGGCCGAGGGCAAGTTCGACGACGAGCTGGTGCCGGTCTCGGTGCCGCAGAAGAAGGGCGACCCGGTCGTCTTCGCCAAGGATGAGGGCGTGCGCGCCGACGCCACCATGGAGAGCCTGGGCAAGCTGCGCGCCATCGAGAAGGACGGCGTGGTGACGGCCGGCAACGCCAGCCAGCAGAACGACGCGGCGGCCGCCTGCCTGGTGGTGGCCGAGGACAAGCTGGCCGAGCTGAACCTCGACCCGATGGGCTACTTCGTGAGCTGGGCCGCGGCCGGCTGCGATCCGTCGCGCATGGGCATCGGTCCGGTGCCGGCGGTGAAGCGCCTCTTCGAGCGCACCGGCATGGGCTGGGACGACATCGATCTCGTCGAGCTGAACGAGGCTTTCGCGCCGCAGGTGCTGGCCGTGCTGAAGGGCTGGGGCTGGGACGAGCGCGACCGGCTGAACGTCAACGGCTCGGGCATCTCGCTGGGCCACCCGATCGGCGCCACCGGCGGCCGGATCCTCGCCAACCTGCTGCGCGAGCTGAAGCGCCGCGACGGCAGGTACGGCCTGGAGACCATGTGCATCGGCGGCGGCCAGGGCATCGCGGCCATCTTCGAGGCGGCGTGAGAAGGTCAGCTTGAACCACCAAGCTCACGAAGCGCACCAAGCTAGAGCGCGATGCGCCGAACCCCGTCCTTGAGCGCGATGCACCTTCAAGCCCGCGTCGACGACGCTCCGCGCGATCCGGTCGAGCGTCGCCGGCATTGCTTGGTGGCCTTCGTGTGCTTGGTAGTGCATTCCCGGCCTAAGCCTGAATGTTCTTATTATGTTCGCACCTCGCCCTGAGGCAAGCTCGACGTGGCCGGAGGCGTGGCTCGCGGCGGGTTGAACTGGCGGGGGTCTTCCTGTAAACGCCCGCGCTTCGCCGCTCCTTCGGGAGTTGCGAGGACGGGAGGCCCCACTCTTCACCGGGGGCGGGTTTCCCATCCTGTCCAAGAACTGTGCAGCCGCCGGGGTCACCGGAGGCCGTAACGCGAGGAGGGGCCCCTCCTCAGGCGCAGGGAGACGGGAAGATGACGGCTCGATCGTTCCACCGCAACGCGGCGGGGGCGGCGGCTGCGGCTTCTCTCACAAGGACAGGTGCTTACCCGCGTGCGCAGTCTCGTGCGCGCGGAACCTGAGTATGGAGACCGCAATGGACCGCGCTCAAAAGCAGGACGCCATCGAAGCGCTCAAAGGCGTTTTCGCTGACGCCGGCGCCGTGGTCGTGACCCACTACAAGGGTCTGACCGTTGCGGAAATGACCGATCTGCGTGGCCGCCTTCGCACCGAAGGCGCCAAGCTGCAGGTGGTGAAGAACACCCTCGTCCAGAAGGCTCTGGGCGGCTCGATCGGCGAGGCGGGCGACGCCCTCTTCAAGGGTCCCGTCGCCATCGCCTTCGCGGCCGACCCGGTGTCCGCCGCCAAGGTCGCGACCCAGTACGCCAAGGACAACGACAAGTTCTCCGTCATTGGCGGCTTCATGGGTCAGCAGGTGCTGGACAAGACGTCGGTGACGGCCCTCGCCACGCTGCCTTCGCTGGACCAGCTCCGCGCCAAGATCATCGGACTGCTGCAAGCGCCCGCGACCAAGATCGCGGGTGTGCTGCAGGCGCCCGCTGGTCAGTTGGCTCGCGTCGTCGGCGCCTACGCCGCCAAAGACGCCGCCTGATCGTCACTTCCCGACAAACATCCCTGAAGATCAAGGAATCTAAGAATGGCCAATCTCGAAAAGCTGGTGGACGACCTCTCCGCCCTGACCGTCCTGGAAGCTGCTGAGCTCTCCAAGCTGCTGGAAGAAAAGTGGGGCGTGAGCGCCGCGGCTCCGGTCGCCGTCGCCGCCGCTCCGGGCGCCGGTGGCGCCGCCGCTCCGGCCGAAGCCGCCGAAGAGCAGACCGAGTTCACCGTTGTTCTCGCCGCCGGCGGCGACAAGAAGATCAACGTGATCAAGGAAGTCCGCGGCGTCCGTCCGGACCTCGGCCTGAAGGAAGCCAAGGACCTCGTCGAAGGCGCTCCGCAGAACGTGAAGGAGAACATCTCCAAGCAGGAAGCGGAAGAGATCAAGAAGAAGCTCGAAGAAGCCGGCGCCACCGTCCAGATCAAGTAGTCTGGCCGGCGTCGACGACGACGCTTCAAGCGATCGAAGGGCCGGGAGCGATCCCGGCCCTTTTTCGTACCCCCGATCGGGGGAGGGCAGGACTGCCGCGCCGGCGCATCGTCAACCTCAGGAGAGCCGTGTCTGGGGGGCGCGACGACGATGAGACTGAGCATGCTGGGCGGCGCGGCCGCCGTGCTGGGGCTGGCCTTCGTGACGGAGGCCCGGGCGCAGAGCGCCTACGACATCAACCGGCTCAACGCGGCGATGCAGATCTGCAACTCGCCGGCCGGGGCGACGATGGCGGAATGCGCGCAGCTCCGCGCCAAGATGGGGCTGGGGGCGGGGCCGTCGATCAATCTGCCGGGCGGTGGGCTGAGCGGCCTGGCCGGCGGCAACAAGGCGGCCGCGGCGGCGGGCATCCTGGGCATCATCGGCCAGGCCCAGGCGCGCAGCCAGGCTGCGCCGGCGATCCAGGCTGCGCCGGCCGTGAACCCTGCGGCCGTGCAGGAGGCGATCAGGACCTGCGTGCAGAACGCCGGCGGCAATGCGACGGCCATCCAGGCCTGCCTGCAGATCGCGACGGCGGCCCGGCCCGCCGCGGCGGTCGCCACGCCGCGCCCGTCGCTGGGCATCGGCGCCTATCAGGCGCAGTCGCCGGCAGCCGCCTTGCCGCCCGGCGCGCTGCCCTCGGTGGCCAACGGTCACGCCGCCGCGATGGCGACCTACCAGGCCGGACAGAGCTACCAGGCCTGTGCGGCGGCCAATCCGGGCAACTGGCAATCGTGCCTGCCGCTGCTGAACGGCGGCGCGCCGCGCTGAGCATGAGCGGCGCCGGCGCGGCGACAAGGGCCCGGACGCGAGCCCGGCCCTTGCCGCGTCAGGCCGCCCGTTCGGGTTTGCCCCTGGCGCCCAGCTTCGGGATCAGCATGCCGACCTGGGCCCTGTAGGCGCGGTAGCGGTCGCCGAAGACCGCGATCAGGTCGCGTTCCTCGAACTGGATGGCGATCAGGATGTAGCCCAGCGTCGCGACCGCGAAGACCAGGTGGCCCAGGCTCATGGCCGGCGTCGCCCAGAAGGCCACGATGAAACCCAGGTAGATCGGGTGACGAACGCCCCGGTAGAAGCCCGGCGTGCGGAACGCGATCGGCGCTGGGGGCCGGCCGCGCAGCCGGTTCCAGACCTGCTGCAGCCCGAAGAGCTCGAAGTGGCTGATCAGGAACGTCGAGACCAGCACCACGCCCCAGCCGGCCCAGAAGAGTACGGCGAGCGCCGTGGCGGCAAGCCCGGCCGGCGCCTCCCAGACGAGTTGCGGCAGCGGCCGCCAGAAGACGAACATCACGATCAGCGCGAGGCTGGCGAAGAGCACGTAGGTGCTGCGTTCGATGGGCTTGGGCACGATCCTGGTCCAGACCCGCTTGAACGCCGGGCGCGCCATGACGCTGTGCTGGACGGCGAACAGGCCGAGCAGCGCCGCGTCGATCAGGAGCGATGGGACAAGGGGGCCGGGAAGGCCGCTGTCGATGGTTCGGGGGACGGGCAGGTCGCCCACGAAGGCGATGGCGTAGAGGAACGTGGCGAAGAAGACGAGATAGGCGACGACGCCGTAGAGCGTGAACAGAAGTCCGGTCATGGCATGACCCTCCGCGATGAGAATGGATAGGACGGCGCCACGCGTTCGCCAACCGTTGTTCGGCAGGGTCGCGAAGGGGCGGCTCGGGAGGCGAGGGCAACCTCGCCCCGGCGGGGCGGGCAGCCAGGCCGGACGGCTCCGACGCGGCGGAACAACCGCGCCGCCTGGCCGGTTGATCCTGGGCGAGACGAAAGCCAGCAGACCACCCGGGATACGCCCGGGCACGACCCCCAGGTCGACCGAGGGGCGGCGCGGAGAACACGGCTCCGCGTCGCCTCTTCGTTTTCGCGCGGCAGGGGACTTCACAAACCTGCCCAAAGGGACTATCTCCCGCCGTTCGCGAAACACCTCCCGATTCACATCTCCCGAGATGCGGCCTTCGCGCGTGCAGGCCCCGAGGCATGGTCCGTCGCCCTCCGACCATGCGAAGGGGCGCTCCCGACGACACGGGGAGCATTCCAGGGTCCGGCTCCCGTCCGCGGGAGTCCGACAGGGCGGACCCGGAATGGAAGCACTCGGCGCCCGGATTCCCGTCCTGGCGTCCTCAAGGGATCAAAATGGCGCAATCCTTCACCGGTAAGAAGCGGATCCGATTCTCGTTCGGCCGCATCCCTGAAGCCGTGCAGATGCCGAACCTGATCGAGGTTCAGCGCTCGTCCTACGAACAGTTCCTGCAGCGCGAAGTCCGCGCCGGCGAACGTCGCGACGAGGGCATCGAGGCGGTCTTCAAGTCGGTCTTCCCGATCAAGGACTTCAACGAACGCGCCGTGCTCGAATACGTCTCCTACGAGTTCGAAGAGCCCAAGTACGACGTCGAGGAATGCGTTCAGCGCGACATGACCTATGCGGCGCCGCTGAAGGTGAAGCTGCGCCTCATCGTCTTCGAAACCGACGAAGAGACCGGCGCCCGCTCCGTGAAGGACATCAAGGAGCAGGACGTCTACATGGGCGACATCCCGCTCATGACGGAGAAGGGCACCTTCATCGTCAACGGGACCCAGCGCGTCATCGTCAGCCAGATGCACCGCTCGCCGGGCGTCTTCTTCGACCACGACAAGGGCAAGACCCACGCTTCGGGCAAGCTCCTGTTCGCCGCGCGCGTGATCCCGTACCGCGGCTCGTGGCTCGACTTCGAATTCGACGCCAAGGACATCGTCTACGTCCGCATCGACCGCCGCCGGAAGCTGCCGGCGACGACCTTCCTCATGGCGCTGGGCATGGACGGCGAGGAGATTCTCTCGACGTTCTACGACACCGTGCCGTACGAGAAGCGGAAGGGGGGCTGGGCCACCCCGTACAAGGCCGAACGCTGGCGCGGCGTGAAGCCGGAGTTCCCGCTCGTCGACGCCGACAGCGGCGAAGAGATCGCGCCGGCCGGCACCAAGATCTCGGCGCGCAACGCCAAGAAGTTCGCCGACAACGGCCTGAAGACCCTGCTGCTGGCGCCCGAGGCCCTGAACGGCCGCTACCTCGCCAAGGACCTGGTCAACTTCCAGACCGGCGAGATCTACGCCGAGGCCGGCGACGAACTGGACGCCGGCCTGCTGGCCAGCCTCGAAGAGCAGGGCTTCACGACCCTCGACGTCCTCGACGTCGACCACGTCACGGTCGGCGCCTACATGCGCAACACCCTGCGCGTGGACAAGAACACCGTCCGCGAGGACGCCCTGTTCGACATCTATCGCGTGATGCGTCCGGGCGAGCCGCCGACGGTGGAAGCCGCGGAGGCCATGTTCAAGTCGCTGTTCTTCGACGGCGAACGCTACGATCTCAGCTCGGTCGGCCGCGTGAAGATGAACATGCGCCTCGAACTCGACTGCCCCGACGACGTGCGCATCCTGCGCAAGGAAGACGTGCTGGCGGTCCTGAAGACCCTGGTCGGCCTGCGCGACGGCCGCGGCGAGATCGACGACATCGACAACCTCGGCAACCGCCGGGTCCGCTCGGTGGGCGAACTGCTGGAGAACCAGTACCGCGTCGGCCTGCTGCGCATGGAGCGCGCGATCAAGGAACGCATGAGCTCGGTCGACATCGACACGGTCATGCCGCACGACCTGATCAACGCGAAGCCCGCGGCCGCGGCCGTGCGCGAGTTCTTCGGCAGCTCGCAGCTCTCGCAGTTCATGGACCAGACCAACCCGCTGTCGGAAATCACCCACAAGCGCCGCCTGTCGGCCCTTGGCCCGGGCGGTCTGACGCGTGAGCGCGCCGGCTTCGAAGTCCGCGACGTGCATCCGACCCACTACGGCCGGATCTGCCCGATCGAGACGCCGGAAGGTCCGAACATCGGCCTGATCAACTCGCTCGCCACGCACGCGGTGGTGAACAAGTACGGCTTCATCGAGAGCCCGTACCGCCGCATCAAGGACGGCAAGACGACCGAAGAGGTCGTCTACATGTCGGCCATGGAAGAGGCGAAGCACGTCATCGCCCAGGCCAACATCAAGCTCGACAACGGCGCCATCGTCGAAGACCTGGTGCCCGGCCGGATCAACGGCGAACCCGGCCTGCTGCAACGCGACCAGGTCGACCTGATGGACGTGTCGCCGAAGCAGGTCGTCTCGGTGGCCGCCTCGCTGATCCCGTTCCTCGAGAACGACGACGCCAACCGCGCCCTCATGGGCTCGAACATGCAGAAGCAGGCCGTGCCGCTCATCCAGTCGGATGCGCCGCTGGTCGGCACCGGCATGGAAGGCATCGTGGCGGTGGACTCCGGCGCCGTCGTGACGGCCCGCCGCGCGGGCGTCGTCGAGCAGATCGACGGCACGCGTATCGTCATCCGCGCGACCGAGGAGCTCGACCCCTCGAAGCCGGGCGTCGACATCTACCGCCTGCAGAAGTTCCAGCGCTCGAACACCTCGACCTGCATCAACCAGCGTCCGCTGGTGCAGGTGGGCGACAAGATCCTGGCCGGCGACGTCATCGCCGACGGCCCGTCGACCGAGCTGGGCGAACTGGCCCTGGGCCGGAACACGCTCGTCGCGTTCATGCCCTGGAACGGCTACAACTTCGAAGACTCGATCCTGATCTCCGAGCGCATCGTGCGCGACGACATCTTCACCTCGATCCACATCGAGGAGTTCGAGGTCATGGCCCGCGACACCAAGCTGGGCCCGGAAGAGATCACCCGCGACATCCCGAACGTCGGCGAGGAGGCGCTGCGCAACCTCGACGAAGCGGGCATCGTGGCGATCGGCGCCGAGGTGATGCCGGGCGACATCCTGGTGGGCAAGGTCACGCCGAAGGGCGAAAGCCCGATGACGCCGGAAGAAAAGCTCCTGCGCGCCATCTTCGGCGAGAAGGCCTCCGACGTCCGCGACACTTCGCTGCGCCTGCCCCCGGGCGTCGCCGGGACGATCGTGGAAGTCCGCGTGTTCAACCGTCACGGCGTCGACAAGGACGAGCGTGCGCTGGCCATCGAACGCGCCGAGATCGACCGCCTCGGCAAGGACCGGGACGACGAGTTCGGCATCCTGAACCGCAACATGACCGGCCGCCTGCGCGAGCTGCTGGTCGGCAAGACCGCCGTCTCGGGTCCGAAGGGCCTGGGCCGCGGCGAAGTGACGGCCGACAAGCTGGAAGAGATCGCGCCCGGCCTGTGGTGGCAGATCGCGCTCGACGACGAGAAGGCGATGGGCGAGCTCGAAGCGCTGCGCAAGCAGTTCGACGACGCCCGCAAGCGCCTCGACCGCCGCTTCGAGGACAAGGTCGACAAGCTGCAGCGCGGGGACGAGCTGCCGCCCGGCGTGATGAAGATGGTCAAGGTGTTCGTGGCGGTGAAGCGCAAGCTGCAGCCGGGCGACAAGATGGCCGGCCGTCACGGCAACAAGGGGGTCATCTCCAAGATCCTGCCGATCGAGGACATGCCCTACCTGGAAAACGGCCAGCACGTGGACATCGTGCTGAACCCGCTTGGCGTGCCGTCGCGGATGAACGTCGGCCAGATCTTCGAAACCCACCTCGGCTGGGCGTCGGCCGGTCTCGGCAAGCAGGTCGCCGACCTGCTCGAGGCCTGGCAGCACGGCGGCCAGAAGGCGGCGCTGATCGACTACCTGCGTGACGCCTACGGCAAGGACGAGGAGCTGCCCGACGACGAGGGCGAGCTGCTCGAACTGGCCCGCAACCTGTCAAAGGGCATCCCGTTCGCCACCCCGGTGTTCGACGGAGCCCACATCAACGACATCGAGGATCTGCTGGAGAAGGCGGGCCTCGCGCGGTCGGGCCAGTCGTACCTGTACGACGGCCAGACGGGCGAGCGGTTCAAGCGTCCGGTGACGGTCGGCTACATCTACATGCTGAAGCTGCACCACCTGGTCGACGACAAGATCCACGCCCGTTCGATCGGTCCGTACAGCCTGGTCACCCAGCAACCGCTGGGCGGCAAGGCGCAGTTCGGCGGTCAGCGCTTCGGGGAGATGGAGGTCTGGGCTCTGGAAGCCTACGGCGCCGCCTACACCCTGCAGGAGATGCTGACGGTGAAGTCGGACGACGTGGCCGGCCGGACCAAGGTCTACGAGAGCATCGTCCGTGGCGACGACACCTTCGAGGCCGGGATCCCGGAAAGCTTCAACGTGCTGGTCAAGGAGATGCGCTCCCTCGGCCTGAACGTGGAGCTGGAGAATAGCTGACGGACACCTTGCCCTCCCTCGGACGGGGGAGGGCGATCCGCCTGCTTTCTTTAGATTTATTCGCGGGGCTCACCCCGCAGAAGGAACCAAGATGAACCAGGAAGTCCTGAACATCTTCAATCCGGTCCAGGCCGCTCCGACCTTCGACCGCATCCGCATCGCCCTGGCCTCGCCGGAAAAGATCCGCTCGTGGTCGTTCGGCGAGATCAAGAAGCCCGAGACCATCAACTACCGCACGTTCAAGCCCGAGCGTGACGGCCTGTTCTGCGCGCGGATCTTCGGTCCGACGAAGGACTACGAGTGCCTGTGCGGCAAGTACAAGCGCATGAAGTACAAGGGCATCATCTGCGAAAAGTGCGGGGTCGAAGTGACCCTGGCGCGCGTCCGGCGCGAGCGGATGGGCCACATCGAGCTGGCCTCGCCGGTCGCCCACATCTGGTTCCTGAAGTCGCTGCCCTCGCGCATCGCGCTGATGCTGGACATGGCGCTGAAGGACATCGAACGCGTCCTCTACTTCGAGAACTACATCGTCACCGAGCCGGGCCTCACGCCGCTGAAGCAGCACCAGTTGCTCTCGGAAGACGACTTCCTGCGCTTCCAGGAGGAGTTCGGCGACGACAGCTTCACCGCCGAGATCGGCGCCGAGGCGGTCCAGGGCCTGCTGAAGGGCATCGACCTGGCCAAGACGGCCGAGGGCCTGCACGAGGACCTGAAGACCACCACCTCGGAAATGAAGCTCAAGAAGGCGTCCAAGCGCCTGAAGCTCATCGAGAGCTTCATCGAGAGCGGCAACAAGCCCGAGTGGATGGTGCTGACGGTGATCCCCGTCATCCCGCCGGAACTGCGCCCGCTGGTGCCGCTGGACGGCGGCCGCTTCGCGACGTCGGACCTGAACGACCTCTATCGCCGGGTCATCAACCGGAACAACCGCCTGAAGCGCCTCATCGAGCTGCGCGCGCCGGACATCATCATCCGCAACGAAAAGCGGATGCTGCAGGAGGCCGTCGACGCCCTGTTCGACAACGGCCGCCGCGGCCGCGTGATCACGGGCGCCAACAAGCGCCCGCTCAAGTCGCTCGCCGACATGCTGAAGGGCAAGCAGGGCCGGTTCCGCCAGAACCTGCTCGGCAAGCGCGTGGACTACTCGGGCCGCTCGGTCATCGTGGTGGGTCCCGAGCTGAAGCTGCACGAGTGCGGCCTGCCGAAGAAGATGGCGCTCGAGCTCTTCAAGCCGTTCATCTACGCGCGTCTGGACGCCAAGGGCCTCTCGGGGACCGTGAAGCAGTCCAAGCGCATGGTGGAGCGTGAGCAGCCGGCGGTCTGGGACATCCTGGACGAGGTGATCCGCGAACACCCGGTGCTGCTGAACCGCGCGCCGACCCTGCACCGCCTGGGCATCCAGGCGTTCGAGCCGAAGCTGATCGAGGGCAAGGCCATCCAGCTTCACCCGCTGGTCTGCGCCGCCTTCAACGCCGACTTCGACGGCGACCAGATGGCCGTCCACGTGCCGCTCTCGCTGGAAGCCCAGCTTGAGGCGCGCGTGCTGATGATGAGCACGAACAACATCCTGTCGCCCGCGAACGGTCGCCCGATCATCGTGCCGTCGCAGGACATCGTGCTCGGCCTCTACTACCTGTCGCTGGCCAAGGACGGCGAGCCGGGCGAGGGCAAGGTCTTCACCGACCTGGCCGAGATCGACCAGGCGCTCGACGCCAAGGTCGTGACCCTGCACTCGAAGGTGAAGGCGCGTCACACCGAGATGGACGCCGACGGCAACGTCGTGCGGAAGATCATCGACACGACGCCCGGCCGGATGAAGATCGCGGCCCTGCTGCCGCACAACCCGGCGATCGGTCACCGTCTTCTCGAGAAGAACCTGACCAAGAAGGAGATCGGCAACCTGATCGACGCCGTCTACCGGCACTGCGGTCAGAAGGCGACGGTCATCTTCGCCGACCAGGTCATGGGCCTGGGCTTCCGCGAGGCGGCCAAGGCCGGCATCAGCTTCGGCAAGGACGACATCGTCATCCCGGCCCGCAAGGCGCCGATCGTCGAAGAGACCCGCAAGCTCGTGGAAGAGTACGAGCAGCAGTACGCGGACGGCCTGATCACCAAGGGCGAGAAGTACAACAAGGTCGTCGACGCCTGGGCCAAGGCCACGGACCGCGTCGCCGACGAGATGATGGCCGAGGTCTCCTCGGCGCCCGTGGGGCCGGACGGCCGCCAGGGCGAGATCAACTCGATCTTCATGATGAGCAACTCGGGCGCCCGCGGTTCGCAGGCGCAGATGAAGCAGCTCGGCGGGATGCGCGGCCTGATGGCCAAGCCGTCGGGCGAAATCATCGAGACGCCGATCATCTCGAACTTCAAGGAAGGCCTGACCGTTCAGGAGTACTTCAACTCCACGCACGGCGCCCGCAAGGGCCTGGCCGACACCGCCCTGAAGACCGCCAACTCGGGCTACCTGACCCGCCGCCTCGTCGACGTGGCGCAGGACTGCATCATCACCGAGGAAGACTGCGGCACCACGCGCGGCATCACGCTGCGCGCGGTGGTCGAAGGCGGCGACGTGCTCGTGAGCCTCGGTCAGCGCATCCTGGGCCGCTTCGCGGCCGAGGACGTGAAGGACCCGGGCACCAACGAGATCATCGTCCCGGCCGACAGCTATCTCGACGAGAACATGTGCGATCTCGTGGAGAGCGCCGGCGTCCAGTCGGTCAAGATCCGCTCGGTCCTGACCTGCGAGACCAAGGTCGGCGTCTGCGGCGCCTGCTATGGCCGCGACCTGGCCCGCGGCACGCCGGTGAACATCGGTGAAGCGGTCGGCGTCATCGCCGCCCAGTCGATCGGCGAGCCCGGCACGCAGTTGACGATGCGGACCTTCCACATCGGCGGCACCGCACAGGTGGCCGAGCAGTCGTTCTTCGAAAGCGCCAACGAGGGCGTCGCCCGGATTTCCGGCGGCAACACCGTGGTCGCGGCCGACGGCGGCCTCATCTCGATGAGCCGCAACCTGACCCTGACCGTCCAGGTCGATGGCAAGGACCGCGAGTCCTACAAGGTGCCCTACGGCGCCCGCCTGCAGGTCAAGGACGGCGGCAAGGTGAAGCGCGGTGAACGCCTTGCCACCTGGGACCCCTACACCACGCCGATCATCACGGAAGTGGGCGGCAAGGTGCGCTTCGAGGACCTGGTCGAGAACTTCTCGTTCCGCGAGGAGGCCGACGAGGCCACCGGCATCTCCAACCGCGTGGTCATCGACTGGCGCGCCAGCTCGAAGGGTTCGGACCTGCGTCCGGCCATGTCGGTGCTGGGCGAGGACGGCGCCTACAAGCGTCTGTCGAACGGCGGCGAAGCCCGCTACCTGCTGCCGGTCGGGGCCATCCTCTCGATCGGCGACGGCGACGAGGTGAAGCCCGGCGAGATCATGGCGCGGATCCCCACGGAAAGCGCCAAGACCCGCGACATCACCGGCGGTCTGCCGCGGGTGGCCGAGCTGTTCGAAGCCCGGCGTCCGAAGGACTGCGCGGTGATCGCCGAGATGGACGGCCGCGTCGAGTTCGGGCGCGACTACAAGAACAAGCGCCGCATCAAGATCACCCCGGAAGACGGTGAAGCGGTCGAGTTCCTGATCCCGAAGGGCAAGCACATCGCGGTCCACGACGGCGACGTGATCCGCAAGGGCGAGTACATCATCGACGGCAACCCGGACCCGCACGATATCCTGCGGATCCAGGGCATCGAGGCGCTGGCCGACTTCCTGGTGAACGAGATCCAGGAGGTCTACCGACTGCAAGGCGTGCCGATCAACGACAAGCACATCGAGACGATCGTGCGTCAGATGCTGCAGAAGGTGGAGATCCTCGAGCCGGGCGACACCGGCCTGCTCAAGGGGGACCACCTGGACAAGCTGGAAGTGGAAGAGGAGAGCGCCAAGGCGGAAGCCCGAGGCGGTCGCCCGGCGCTCACCCAGCCGGTTCTGCTGGGCATCACCAAGGCCAGCTTGCAGACCCGCAGCTTCATCTCGGCCGCGTCGTTCCAGGAAACGACCCGCGTGCTGACCGAAGCGGCGGTCCAGGGCAAGAACGACACCCTGGAAGGCCTGAAGGAGAACGTGATCGTGGGCCGCCTCATCCCGGCGGGCACGGGCTCGTACCTGCGGAACCTGCAGCGCATCGCCGCCAAGCGCGACGAGGCCCTGACGGCCAGCCGCGAGGAAGCCATGGAGCCGCTGCCGGCCGAGATCGCCGACGCGGCCGTGGCCGAGACGGTCGAGTCGTAAAGCACTCCGGTAACGTCACGCGTACGAACGGCCCGGGAGCGATCCCGGGCCGTTTTCGCATGCGAAGTCTGGCCCGGCCCTAGGCGCCCGGCGCCGGTCGCGGCTAGGTTGCGACTCGTGGGGACCACGCGGGGGTGGACTGTGAAAGCGTATCTGATGGCGGCCGCGGCGGCCGTCTCTCTCGGCATGGCGGCTCACGCCGCGCCGCCGCCGGCCTCGGCCTTCGGGCGTGTCCCGGCGGTGGTGGATGCGGCGATCTCGCCCGGTGGGCAACGCATCGCGATCCTCGGCGGCGCCCCTGATCGAAGAGCGGTTTCGATCGCCACGATCGACCAGCCGAACCTGCCTAGACTCGAACTCGGCGACGTGGAAGGCGTCAGCGTGCGCTGGGCGGGGGACGATCACGTCCTCGCGAGGATCGCGTTCTGGGACAGCTTTGGCCCGCGGCAGGCTTATCGCTTTGAACGCAACGTGGTGGTGTCGACCGACGGGAGAGCCATCACGCGCCTGCTGGAAAGCGACACGTTGTCCCGCTTCCTCCTCGAACAGCCCGTGTTTCGGGTGACGGCCGGCGACCGACCGCAAGCCATCGTCCTGGGGCTGATCGAGGGCAGTGGAGACAACACCACCAAGGACAGCCGCATGAAGCGGAAGGAGGGGGAGTTCCTCACCGCTCTCTGGCGCGCCGACCCGGCGAGCGGAAAGGGGATCCTTCTGGAGCGTGGCGACTATGATACCGTCGCGTGGTCGGTGGACCCGGCAGGGCAGCCGCGCGTCCGCCTCGACATCGACCAGATCAACCATCGCTTTTCCGTCTACGGCAAGGCCGATGGAAAAGGTCAGTGGAAGCAGGTCTGGTCGGGAAATAGCTTCAAGAGCCGACGCTACTATCACGGATACTCGACGGCGACCGATTCTATCTACCTGGGCATGAACGACAAGCTAGTTGCCAAGCGTCTGGACGACGGCGCCGAGACGACCTTTGGCCAGACGTCGTCGCAACCTTCGCCATCGATCATCTGGGACGAGTACACCGATGCGCCCGTTGGCCTCTCCACAGGAGCCGAGCGGCCAAACATAGAATGGTTCGATGCGGAGATCGGGTCGGCTCACGGCGTGCTCGCTCGCGCCTTCAAGTCGCAGTCAGTACGACTCTGGGGCTGGTCGCGCGATCGCAACCGGTTCCTCGCCCGGGTAAGTTCGCCGACGTCTCCCCCCACGTGGTTTCTGTATGACCGGGCTCGCAAGGAGGTCTCGCCACTCGGTGAGGAGTACCCCGAACTGAAGGGCGCACAACTCGGGTCCACCAGATGGATCACCTATAAGGCTGCAGATGGGCTGGAGATCCCAGGATATCTGACCCTGCCGCCCAACGCGGATCCGAGCGGGAAGCCACTACCTCTCGTCGTCCTTCCGCATGGTGGCCCGGCCGTTCGGGACGCCTACGACTTCAACATCTTCGCCCAGTTCCTGGCGACCAGGGGCTACGCCGTTCTTCAACCTCAGTATCGTGGTTCCTGGGGCTTTGGGCAGGCGTTCGAGGACGCGGGCAACGGGGAGTGGGCCGGGAAGATGCAGACCGACCTGCTCGATGGCGTCCGGGCGCTCGCTTCGCAGAATCTCGTCGATCCGAACCGGGTCTGCATCGTGGGCATGGACTTCGGCGGGTACGCCGCGCTGGCCGGCGCCTCGCTGCACCCAGAGGCCTACCGCTGCGCGGCGTCCATTGCCGGCATTTCTGACTTGGGGTTGTTCCTGGTGGAAGAAGGACGGCTCTACGGTCGTGACGGCGGCAGTTCCAGAGAGCTGCGGGAAATGCTCGGCGGCGCGACTCGTCCGAACCTCGATGCCGCGTCGCCGGCCCGCCGCGCCGGATCGGTCAAGGCGCCGGTCCTGCTCATCCACGGTGACAAGGACACCGTGGTGCAGCTTTCCCAATCTCAGTTGATGGCCGATCGACTCAAGGCCGCGGGCAAGCCGTACGAGTTCGTCGTGCTGGAGGGTGAGAACCACTACCTGACCAAGTCCGCGAACCGGACCCGGACGCTGGAGGCGCTGGAGGCGTTCCTGGCGAAGAACCTGCCGGTGAACTGAGCGGGAAGTGGGGCAGGGGCCTTGGCGGAGCGCGATGAGCGCTTAGATCAGACGGCAGGCCGATAGGAGGATCCCTTGCCGCTGCTGCTCTGCCCCAACTGCAACACCTCGATGCAGAACGTCGCCCGAGGCGGCGTCGAGATCGACATGTGCCCGAGCTGCCGCGGCGTCTGGCTGGATCGGGGCGAGCTCGAAAAGCTGATGACCGGCCAGCGCGACGAACGCAGCGGCTACGAGCAGGACCGCCAGAAGTTCGATCGCGAGGTGAAGGACTTCCACCGCGACCCCGACGACTGGAAGAAGCGCCATCCCTACGACGACCGCGAGCGGCGTCACCGCTACGACGACGACTATCACTACCGGAAGAAAAAGAAGGGCTTCGACATCTTCGACATCTTCGACTGACGTGCGCCGGTTTGATCTGAGTCAAAGATGACGCCTGCGTCATTTTTATGATCGCCCCAGGTCCGGAAGATGCCGGGCAAGGGAGATCGCCATGCTGCACGTCCAAGAGGTCAAGGGTCCGCCGACCGAGGTCCAGTACTTCGACGAGGATGACCTCGCCCATCGTCTCACCGACCATGACGTGGAGGTGATCCGCGAGATCTTCCGCACGCCGCTCACCGGCTCGTACAACTGGGACTACGAAGCGGCCAACGCGCGCATCCGCCGGCTCTACGAGCTGGGCAAGCGCTTCAACTGGAATTCCGAACTGGACGTCGACTGGACGCTGAGGGGCGAGCCCCGCAGCTTCTCGGAGGATGAAGGGCCCGAGGGCTTCAAGGACCATCCCAAGTGGAAGCGCCTGACGCCGGAGCAGCGGGCGGACTTCATGGCGCGCACCTCGGCGCAGACGCTCTCCCAGTTCCTGCACGGAGAGCAGGGCGCGCTGATGGTGGCGTCGCAACTGGTCACCTGCGCTCCGACGCACGACGCCAAGCTCTACGCCGCATCGCAGACCTTCGACGAGGCGCGGCACGTCGAGGTGTTCCATCGCTACCTGATGGAGCGCTGCCACATGATCTATCCGATCAACCCGAACCTGAAGTTCCTGCTCGACAAGGTGCTCACCGACGAGCGCTGGGACCTGAAGTTCATCGGCATGCAGATCCTGATCGAGGGCCTGGCGCTGGCGGCGTTCCAGACGATCCACGCGCAGACGCCCGATCCGCTGCTGAAGCAGGTCGTGGGCCTTGTCATGCGTGACGAGGGCCGCCATGTCGCGTTCGGCGTGAACTACCTCGAGGACTGGATCCGCGCGCTTCCGCAGGACCAGATCGAGGAGCGGGCGCAGTTCGCCTACGAGGCCTGCGTGGTGATGAAGAACCGGCTGATCTCCACCTCGGTCGCCGAGGAGTTCGGCTTCACCCGCGACGAGGCGCTGGAGATCAACGCCCAGAGCCAGGGCGGCGAGGCCTTCCGCACCTTCCTCTTCGAACGGATGATCCCGAACCTGAAGCGCGTGGGCCTGCTGACCGACGCGATCCGGCCGAAGTTCGAGGAACTCGGCGTGCTCTCGTTCGAGAACCTGCGGCACGACGGCGAGATCGACTGGGTCCGTCTCGAGGCGCCCCTCGAGACCGGATCGCGGCTCGTCGCCTAGAGCCTTCGGCGGTTCGCCTGAACCGTCGAAGGCTCGACACCTCTGCCTCCGGACAGACCATTCGGCTTCCCGGCCTCGGACCGGCCTGGGCGCCGAATGGTCTAGAAGGGGACCTTGAGTTCGCGCCGGCTGTCGTTGCCGGTGACGCGGCCGAGGTCCTCGGCGGTGGCGCCGATGCCGGTGCTGGGCTTGTCGGGCTGGCGGATGTTGCCCGCGTTGTAGCCCGTGCCCGACGTGCCCGGGCCGCCGCCGGCGGAGCGCTTGTAGACGAAGTCCTGCTCCTTGCGCCGGCCCTCGGCCTCGAAGCCGCTCGCCTTGCCGCGCTCCACGCCGAGGCCCTGGAACGGCTGGTCGCCGAAGCGATCGGCGAACCGGTCCATGCAGGCTTCGCGTTCGGCGCGGGAGAGGGCGGGGCTGTTGCAGTCGAGGCGGCTCTTCAGCGCATTGCGGGCGTTGCGCGCCAGGGCGTCGTCGGCCGTGGGGCCGATGATGGGCCGGATCGCGCCGGGCGAGGGGGCGGCCTTGGGCGGCGGCGTCTCCGGCGCGGCGGGCGTGACGAGCGGCGCGACCGGCGGCGGCTGGTCCGAGAAGGGCTGGGGGCGGCGGTGCAGGCGGATCGGCGTCGGCTTCGCGCCGGGCGGCGCGGCGGCCGGCGGCGGGGTGCGCGGGATGATCAGCACCGGGATGATGGCTTCGGGCGGGCCGGACGGCGGGATCGGCGTGCGCAGCCGCGGCGCCTGGATCCAGACCAGGGTCAGGAGCACGGCGTGGACGGCCAGCGAGGCCGCCACGATCCCAACCTTCCGGCCCTGCCGCGCCGTCGCCGGCATTCGAGCTCCCGTCTTCCAAGCTGCGCCTTGAGAGAGAACGCGCGAAAGGCGAATTCATGGCCGTCCCGCCGAGCCCTTCCGTCGCCGGGAACGCAGATTGACGGGACGCCGCTTCGCGACTATGTAGCGCCCTCTTTCGAGGCCGGGGATTCTTCCCAGCTCCGATGAGCCGCTACCGCCGGACCGCCCGAACGGGTGACCGGCGTGTTTTGCGTTTCATGGGTCGGCGTCGAACCATGACCACGAAGATCCCAACTGAGGCGCCACGGCCAAACGGCACACGCCTCCACGAAGCGAGAGTAGATGCCGACAGTCAACCAGCTCATCCGCAAGCCGCGCCAGGACAAGCCCTCGCGGAACAAGGTCCCGGCCCTGAAGGGGTGCCCGCAACGTCGCGGCGTCTGCACCCGGGTCTACACCACGACCCCGAAGAAGCCGAACTCGGCTCTGCGTAAGGTCGCCAAGGTGCGCCTGACCACCGGCATCGAAGCGGTGTGCTACATCCCCGGCGAAGGCCACAACCTGCAGGAACACTCGGTCGTGCTGATCCGCGGCGGCCGCGTGAAGGACCTTCCGGGCGTCCGCTATCACATCCTCCGCGGCGTGCTCGACACGCAAGGGGTCAAGGACCGCAAGCAGCGCCGCTCGCTCTACGGCGCCAAGCGTCCGAAGTAAGGAAATTCCGAGATGTCCCGTCGCCGTAAAGCAGACAAGCGTGAAGTGCTCCCCGATCCCAAGTTCGGGGATCTCGTCGTCACCAAGTTCATGAACTACGTGATGTACGAAGGTAAGAAGGCCGTCGCCGAGAACATCGTGTACGGCGCCTTCGATCTCCTGGAGGCCCGCCGCAAGGATCTGGGCCCGCTCGAGGTCTTCCATACCGCGCTGGACAACGTGGCTCCGGCCATCGAAGTCCGGTCCCGCCGGGTCGGCGGCGCCACCTATCAGGTGCCGGTGGAAGTCCGTCCCGAGCGCCGCAAGGCCCTGGCCATCCGCTGGCTGATCACCGCGGCGCGCAAGCGCGGCGAGAACACCATGACCGAGAAGCTGGCCGGCGAACTTCTGGACGCCTCTTCGAACCGCGGCACCGCGGTGAAGAAGCGCGAAGACACGCACAAGATGGCGGAAGCCAACCGGGCCTTCTCGCACTACCGCTGGTAAGCCCGACTTCAGTCACGCTTTCCGGCGCGGGCGGTTTGAGATAAACCGCCCGCGCCGTTCGTTCAGCTACTCCCGAACAGCCCTTTTCCAAGGCGATCCGCTATGCCCCGTACGCATAAAATCGAGGACTACCGCAACTTCGGCATCATGGCCCACATCGATGCCGGCAAGACGACGACGACGGAGCGGATCCTCTATTACACCGGCAAGTCGCATAAGATCGGCGAAGTCCACGATGGCGCGGCCACCATGGACTGGATGGAGCAGGAGCAGGAGCGCGGCATCACGATCACGTCGGCCGCGACGACCGCGTTCTGGAAGGACAAGCGTCTCAACATCATCGACACCCCCGGGCACGTCGACTTCACCATCGAAGTCGAGCGCTCGCTGCGCGTGCTCGATGGCGCGGTGACGGTGCTGGACGGCAACGCCGGCGTCGAACCGCAGACCGAGACCGTCTGGCGCCAGGCCGACAAGTACAACGTCCCGCGCATCGTGTTCGTCAACAAGATGGACAAGCTGGGCGCCGACTTCGACAAGTCGGTGGAGTCGATCCGCGACCGTCTCGGCGCGAAGGCCGTTCCGATCCAACTGCCGATCGGCGCGGAGTCGGCGCTGAAGGGCCTGGTCGACCTCGTCCGCATGAAGGCGGTGGTCTGGGACAACGACGGCCTTGGCGCGAACTATCGCGACGAAGAGATCCCGGCCGACCTGAAGGAAAAGGCCGAAGCCGCGCGCCATTACATGATCGAGAACGCGGTCGAACTCGATGACGAGGCCATGGAAGCCTACCTCTCGGGCGAAGAGCCGTCGGAAGAGGTCATCAAGAAGTGCATCCGCAAGGCGGTGCTGACCGGCGCGTTCTATCCGATCCTCTGCGGCTCGGCGTTCAAGAACAAGGGCGTTCAGCCCCTGCTCGACGCGGTCGTGGACTATCTGCCGTCGCCGGTGGACATCCCGCCGACCAAGGGCATCGACTTCCGGACGGAAGAAGAGGTCGAACGCCGCGCGTCCGACGATGAGCCGCTGTCGGTCCTGGCGTTCAAGATCATGGACGACCCCTTCGTGGGCTCGCTCACCTTCTGCCGCATCTACTCGGGCAAGCTCGAGACCGGCATGGGCCTGATGAACTCGACGCGCGACAAGAAGGAGCGCGTCGGCCGCATGCTGCTGATGCACTCGAACAACCGGGAAGACATCAAGGAAGCCTACGCCGGCGACATCGTCGCCCTGGCCGGCCTGAAGGAAACCCGGACCGGCGATACGCTGTGCGATCCGAACAAGTCGCCGGTGATCCTGGAGCGCATGGAGTTCCCGGCGCCCGTGATCGAGATCGCCGTCGAGCCGAAGTCGAAGGCCGACCAGGAGAAGCTGGGCGTGGCGCTGGCCAAGCTGGCCGCCGAGGACCCGTCCTTCACCGTGTCGACCGACCACGAGAGCGGCCAGACCATCCTGAAGGGGATGGGCGAACTGCACCTCGACATCAAGATCGACATCCTGAAGCGCACCTACAAGGTGGAAGCCAACATCGGCGCGCCCCAGGTGGCCTATCGCGAGAGCCTCGGGAAGCGCGCCGAGATCGACTATACGCACAAGAAGCAGACCGGCGGCACGGGCCAGTTCGCCCGCGTGAAGATCGTGTTCGAGCCGGGCGAGCCGGGCTCGGGCTTCGTCTTCGAAAGCGCGATCGTCGGCGGCGCGGTGCCCAAGGAATATATCCCGGGCGTCCAGAAGGGCATCGAGTCGGCGAAGGACAACGGCCTGCTGGCCGGGTTCCCGCTGATCGACTTCAAAGCGACCCTGATCGACGGCGCGTTCCACGACGTCGACTCGTCGGTCCTGGCCTTCGAAATCGCCTCGCGCGCGGCCTTCAAGGAACTGCGCGAGAAGGGCGCCCCGAAGCTGCTCGAGCCGATCATGGCCGTCGAGGTCGTGACGCCGGAAGAGTACCTGGGTTCGGTCATCGGCGACCTGAACGGCCGCCGGGGGATGATCCAGGGTCAGGACATGCGCGGCAACGCGACGGTGGTGAACGCCTTCGTCCCGCTGGCGAACATGTTCGGCTACGTGAACAACCTGCGCGGCATGTCGCAAGGCCGGGCGCAGTTCACCATGCAGTACGATCACTACGATCCGGTGCCGCAAGCGGTCGCCGAAGAAGTCATCAAGAAGTACGCCTAATCCCAACCCTAGTTTAGAGGACAAGCCCGGACAGGGCTGGAGCTTGAAATGGCCAAAGAGAAGTTCGAACGCAACAAGCCGCACTGCAACATCGGTACGATTGGTCACGTAGACCATGGGAAGACGACGCTGACGGCGGCGATCACGATGGTGCTGGCGAAGAGTGGTGGCGCGACGGCGAAGTCGTATGCGGACATCGACGCGGCGCCTGAGGAGAAGGCGCGGGGGATCACGATCAACACGGCGCACGTGGAGTACGAGACGGCGAACCGTCACTATGCGCACGTGGACTGCCCTGGTCACGCGGACTACGTGAAGAACATGATCACGGGTGCGGCGCAGATGGACGGCGCGATCCTGGTGGTGTCGGCCGCTGACGGTCCGATGCCGCAGACGCGCGAGCACATCCTTTTGGCGCGTCAGGTGGGCGTGCCGGCGCTGGTGGTGTTCATGAACAAGGTGGACATGGTCGACGACGCCGAGTTGCTGGACCTGGTGGAGATGGAGGTGCGCGAGCTTCTGTCGAGCTACGAGTTCCCGGGCGACGACATTCCGATCACGAAGGGCTCGGCGCTGGCGGCGGTGGAAGGCAAGACGCCGGAGATCGGGGAGAACGCGATCCTGGCGCTGATGGCGTCGGTGGACGAGTACATTCCGCAGCCTGAGCGTCCTGTGGACCTGCCGTTCCTGATGCCGGTGGAAGACGTGTTCTCGATCTCGGGTCGGGGCACGGTGGTGACGGGCCGGATCGAGAAGGGGATCGTGAAGGTCGGCGAGGAAGTGGAGATCGTGGGCATCCGTCCGGTGCAGAAGACGACCTGCACGGGCGTGGAGATGTTCCGCAAGCTGCTGGACCAGGGCCAGGCGGGGGACAACGTGGGGGTGCTGCTGCGCGGCACGAAGCGGGAGGACGTGGAGCGTGGCCAGGTGCTGTGCAAGCCGGGCTCGATCACGCCGCACACGGAGTTCCTGGCGGAGGCCTACATCCTGACGAAGGAAGAGGGCGGTCGTCACACGCCGTTCTTCACGAACTACCGTCCGCAGTTCTACTTCCGCACGACGGACGTGACGGGGATCATCAAGCTGAAGGAAGGCGTGGAGATGATCATGCCCGGCGACAACGCCGAGCTGACGGTGGAGCTGATCACGCCGATCGCGATGGACCAGGGCCTGCGCTTCGCGATCCGCGAAGGCGGCCGCACGGTGGGCTCGGGCGTGGTGAGCAAGATCATCAAGTAGCCTGAACCCGGCCTGGCCGCTCTGCTGGCCGGGACGACTGTTTCTACGGAAGGCCGTCGGGGCGACCCGGCGGCCTTCTTCGTTGGGGCCCCCGGGCGGATGACATCGGCTTCATGACCGACATTTAAGCTGTGGGGCGCGGCGTGGGCGACTAGCTTCGCGTCACACCCAACGGGGACCGGGACATGCAGCCGAAGATCGCCCTCATCGCCGCGGGCGCCGCCGCTCTGGCCGCTCTGGGCGCCCTGGCCGCCGCGGGCCCGGCGCAGGCCGCGTCGGTGGAGATCAAGGATGCGGTGGCGCGGGTCACCGTGGTCCCCGAGGACCGGGCCGACATCAAGGTGGACATCGTGCGCCCGCACCCCAGGCTGCCGCTCACCGTCCGAACCCTCGGCGACCGCACCATCGTCGACGGCGACCTCGACCACGGC
>NZ_JAEUMO010000245.1 GCF_016793285.1 Phenylobacterium sp. | reverse complement strand
CGGGGCGGCCGTGGCCTGGGTGCTCCCGCGGCTGGCGGGCTGACGGCCGGAAGGCCCGCGCGGGCGCGGGGCGCTTTGCAAATCGAGACCATTCGCGTAAAAGCCCGCGTCCCGGAGACGGGCCGCCATAGCTCAGCCGGTGGAGCGGCGCATTCGTAATGCGTAGGTCGGGTGTTCGAGTCACCCTGGCGGCACCACTCCTTCCTCCCTCTCATCGGATCGCAGAGCCGACGGCCGGGTGAGCTTGCGTCCCTGTCCCTGGAACGCGAGCCAGGCGCCGAAACTCGCGCCCCGCGTGTGCCCGAGTCGGCGAGCGGCGCGCGAGGCGCAACCAATGCACAGAAAATGCTCGCATAACGCGATTGTCCGATTGACATGGTTAAACGACGGGTCCGTGGTCGCGCCAGGGACTGGCCGTGGGGACGGCCAGCGCGAATGGGGTATTGCATGAGACTGAAGACAGCCCTGGCGCTTGCGAGCGCCATGACCGCGATTGTGGGCGCGAGTTCCGCGACCGCGCTGACCATCGAGCTGCGCAACACCGGGGGGGCCGAAGTCGGCACCCAGGCCCGCGCGGGCTTCGAGGTGGCCGCGCACTTCTGGGAAAAGGTGATCACCAACGACGTCAGCGTGAAGTTCAACGTCGGCTTCCAGCAGCTCGGCGCCGGCATCCTGGGTTCGACGGGGAGCACGACCAACGTCGCCTACGTCGGCAACGTCTTCCCGGCGCTGCAAGGCGCCGGCAACTCGGCGCTCGACGCGATCGTCGCCGCCAACCTGCCCACGACGCGCGCCTCGCCGTTCATCGGCGGCGAAGCTATCGACGCCCTGGTTTCGGGCGCGAAGTCCAACGGGACGGGCGTGCAGACGCCGCTCACCACCCGGTTGGACAACGACGCCAGCGGCAACAACTCGGCCTTCTCGGCCAACACGTCGCTGCTGAAGGCCCTCGGCATCACGCCGACCTACACGGGCGCGAACGCCGCCATCCAGGCCGACGGTTCGATCACCTTCAGCAACCAGTTCGCCTTCGACTTCGACCCCACCGACGGGATCGACGCCACATCGTTCGACTTCGTCGGCGTCGCGATCCACGAGATCGGCCACGCGCTGGGTTTCCGCTCGGGCGTCGACGTCTATGACGCGAACTCGAACTTCGCGGGCAACCTCAACGACTTCGCGATCATGTCCATCTGGGACATCTTCCGCTACAGCGACCAGAGCATCGCGCTCGGCGTCAACGACTGGCGGATCGGCGGCACGCCCTACTTCTCGATCGACGGCCAGACGATGTACGGCGCCGACTCGCGCTTCTCCACGGGCGCGACCCTCGGCAACGGCCGCCAGGCGTCGCACTGGCTCGACTCGGCTGCCGGCCAGCCGCAACTGGGCATCCTCGACCCGACCAGCGCCCGGGGCCAGCAACAGGAGATCACCTCGCTGGATCTCGCGGCCTACGACGCCATGGGCTGGAACATCGCGTTCGACGTGATGGCCCAGGACCACCGTCGGTTCTCGACGGCGAACGCCCATTCCGCCGGCATCCCGGAGCCCGCTACCTGGGCGCTGATGATCGGCGGCTTCTTCGGCCTGGGCGGGGCGCTCCGCCGCCGCTCGGCGCAGGCGCGCGCCGCCGCCTGACGGACGACGACCCGCGTGCGGGGCGGCTGCGGCCGCCCTGCACGGCGGGCGCCTCCAGGGTCCTGACTTCGCATCGTATCGCCAAAAGCCGGCGGCCGGTTTTCGGCGCGATGCTCTAGGCGGCGAGGCCGCTGCGCGCGGTGACCTGGGCCTGGAAGAGATAGCCGCCGCCGCGCAGCGTCTTGATCATGTCGCCGGCGCCGTCGCACGCCGAGAGCGTGCGGCGCAGGCGCGCGACCCGCGCGTCGATCGAGCGGCCGCCGGCCGCGGCCCCGTCGCCGTGCAGCAGCCGCACCAGCGCGTCGCGCGGCAGCACCTCGCCCGGCCGCGCGGCCAGCGCGCGCAGGAGCGCGGCGTCGGCCGGCGACAGACGGACCGTCCGGCCCGAGGGCGAGGTCACGTAGCCCAGCTCGGCGTCGAAGCGCCAGGTCTCCAGCGCCGCCTCCGCGGCCTTGCGGGCGTGGCGGGCGGCGCGGCGCAGCAGTGCGCGGACGCGGGCCAGCAGTTCCAGCGGGTGCGTGGTCTTGGCGAGCACGTCGTCGGCGCCGAATTCGAGGCCCGCGACGCGGTCCAGCGTGTCGGCGGCCCTGGCGACGACCAGGACGGGGGCCGCCTCGGACTCGGAGAGTCTGCGGCAGAGCGCCAGGCCGTCGGCGTCGGGCAGCGCCGTCTCGAGGATGACCAGGTCGGCGCTGGCGGCGTCGAGCGCGGGCTGGGCCTGGGCGGCGGACTCGGCGCGCTCGACCTCGAACCCGTGACGCCGCAGCATGTCGACCCCGGACTCGTTGTCGGCGGGGTCGGCGTCGATCCACAGGACGCGGGGCGATCCTTGCGCAGCGATCGGGCGGGCGGGCGCGGCGCCGGCGGCGAATTCGAAGGCGACGGCGGTCATCGGAGAGCCTCGTGTGCAATCGGAACCGGAAGCCGAGCCGGCGCCTGCGAAATCTAAGCCGGAAACCTCGAATATCTGTGACGACTTCTCGTCATACTTCTCATGAAGAATGCTCATGTGTCACGCGGCCGTGACAATTGTAACCAGGGCCGCGGCTGTTTTGTTTTTGCAACATTCTACCAGGATCAACCGGGCGCTCCGCCGCGCGCCGAGCCTTTGCTCCCGTCGCCTCGGTCGGACGCCGAAGCGATCTAATTCACTGAATATACACATAAATTACAGACGTCTTCGAGCGTTTCGCAATGCCCAGCGCCGCTGACGCATGAGTCGAGTTCATGGATAGGCCAAGACAAATTCAGTAAAGGCGATCTGCGCGCGACAATAGTTTTCCTCCAGCAGCGCCGCGCGCAGGCCCGGGGAGTCGGGGTGCGCCGGCGCCGGCTTTTCATGTGGGGCTCGGTCCGCGGCGCGCGTCGCCGCCGGCCGCTGGAGGATCTTGACCTTGAACATCCGAAGCATGCGGCAGCGCCTTCTGGCGTCTTCCATGATCTGTGGCGCCGCCTTCCTGGGCCTCGCCAACTCGGCCGCCGCCCAGGCGGACGATAAGGACGACGCCGTCGCCGAAGTGGTGGTGACCGGGACGCGCATCCCGACGCCGAACCTGACCAGCGTGAGCCCGGTGACCGCCATCGGCGCCGCCGAGATCAAGGCCGCCGGCATCACCCGCGTCGAAGACATCATCAACACCCTGCCCCAGGCCTTCGCCTCGCAGGGCTCGAACGTGTCGAACGGCTCGAACGGCACGGCCACGGTGAACCTGCGCGGCCTGGGCGCCTCGCGCACCCTGGTGCTGATCAACGGCCGCCGGATGGGCGCGGGCAACCCGACGTCGATCAACAACCCCGTCGCCGACCTGAACTTCATCCCGAGCTCGCTCGTGGAGCGCGTCGACGTGCTGACGGGCGGCGCCTCGGCCGTCTACGGCGCCGACGCCGTGGCCGGCGTCGTGAACTTCATCATGACGCAGAACTTCGAGGGCGTGCGCGTCGACGCCAACTACTCGATCTACCAGCACCACAACGACAGCTTCGTGCAGGACGCGCTGCGCCTGAAGGCCGCCGCGGCCGGCGCCAACGCGCCGCAGTTCGCGATCCCGAAGAGCAACGTGCGCGACGGCGAGGCCTCGGAAGTCACCCTGACGTTCGGCGTCAACGCCGCCGACGGCAAGGGCAACATCACCGCCTTCGCCAGCTTCATCCAGCAGAACGCGGTGCTGCAGGGCGCGCGCGACTATTCGGCCTGCACGCTGAACTCGGGCGCCGACTTCACCTCGCTGGCCGCCTGCGGCGGCTCGGGCACGGCCACGCCCGCCCGCGTGGGCAACTTCACGGTCCAGGGCAACACGTTCCGGGTCCGCAACGCCACGACCGACGTCTACAACTTCGGCCCGTCGAACTACTACATCCGCCCCGACGAGCGGTATCGCCTGGGCGCCTTCGCGCACTACGAGATCGCCCCGTGGGCCGAGGCCTACGCCGAGATGATGTTCATGGACGACCGCTCGGTCGCCCAGATCGCGCCGGGGGGCATCTTCGCCGGCACCTTCTCGGTCAACTGCGACAACGCCTTCATGACCGCCGCCCAGCAGACCCAGCTCTGCGGCGCCAACGCGGGCACGGCGGCGCTGTTCACCGGCACGGTCGCCAAGCGCAACGTGGAAGGCGGCGGCCGCCAGTCGGAGTTCCGCCACAACACGTACCGCTACGTCATCGGCCTGCGCGGCGACCTGAACGACAGTTGGAACTACGACAGCTACATGGAGTACGCGGCGACCAAGTTCGACGCGCGCCAGACCGCCTACTTCCTGAAGTCGCGGATCGACAACGCCCTGATCGCCAAGCGCAACGCCGCCGGCCAGATCGTCTGCGGGGTCAACCAGGTCACCGTCACCGACGCGGCCTGCGTGCCCTACAACATCTTCTCCGAAGGCGCGGTCACCCAGGCGATGCTGGACTACCTGCAGGTGCCGGCCTCGACCTTCGGCAACACCGCCGAGCGGGTGGTCAACTTCTCGCTGGGCGGCGACCTCAGCGCCTACGGCGTCAAGTCGCCCTGGGCCAGGGACGGCGTCGGCGTGGCCTTCGGCGCCGAGTACCGGCGCGAGCACATCGACTTCGACGGCGACTTCGTGTCGCGCACGCCCGGCCAGCTCAACGGCGGCGGCGCCGCCTCGACGCCGATCAACGCCAGCTTCGACGTCTACGAGGTGTACGGCGAGGCGCGCATCCCGATCGTCCAGGACGCGCCGCTGGCCAAGTCGCTGAGCCTCGAGCTCGGCTACCGCTACTCGGACTACTCGTATGACGTGACCACCGACACTTACAAGATCGCCGGCGAGTACGAGCCGATCGACGGCCTGCGCTTCCGCGCCAGCTACCAGCGCGCGGTGCGGGCGCCGAACCTGGTCGAACTGTTCGGCCCGCAGATCCACGCGCTGGACGGCTCGACCGACCCGTGCGCGGCGCTGCCCGACACGGCCGCCAACGCGGCGCTGATCGCCCGCTGCGGCGCGGTCCACGGCTACACCAAGGCCCAGGTGCTCTCGATCGAGGCCAACGTCGCCAACCAGTACTACGGCCTGCTCGGCGGCAACCCGAACCTCGATCCGGAGAAGTCCGACACCTACTCGGTCGGCTTCGTCTATCAGCCCGACTTCGTCCCGGGCGCGACGCTGACGGTCGACTACTTCAACATCAAGGTGAACGACTACATCTCGAACATCGGCGCCGACACCATCCTGGCGAAGTGCTACCTGCAGAACGACGACAGCTACTGCCCGCTGATCGTCCGCGACGCGCGCACCCGCAGCCTGTACCTGAACTCGTCGGGCCCCGACGGGCACGTCGTCGACCTGACGCAGAACACGGGTTCGCTGAAGACCTCGGGGCTCGACTTCAGCGCGGCCTACCGCACCGATCTCGACCGGTTCGGCATGTCGAACGCCGGCGGCGTCAACGTCAGCTTCGTCGGCACCTACCTGAACGAGCTCTCGAGCGCGATCCTGCCCGGCGATCCCTTCGTGGACTGCGCCGGCTACTACGGCTCGCTCTGCAACGGCCGTCCGGGCTCGACCATCCCGAACCCCAAGTGGCGCCACAAGGCCCGCCTGACCTGGAACACGCCGTTCGAATACGGCGACTGGGTGAAGAGCTGGTCGGTGTCGCTGCAGTGGCGGCACTTCTCGAGCGTGAAGCTCGACGCGCTCTCCAGCGACCCGGCGCTCAACGCGGCGAACCCGCCGGCGTCGGACCTGAAGCTGGCTACGCGCGACTACTTCGACCTGCTGACCTCGTTCACCGTCCGCGACAACCTCAACTTCCGCGCGGGCATCAACAACCTGTTCGACAAGGACCCGCCGCTGGTGGGCCAGACGAACTGCATCCCGAACGCCTCGTGCTCGGGCAATGCCTACAGCCAGGTCTACGACGTGCTCGGCCGCTACCTCTTCATCGGCCTCACGGCGGACTTCTAGGGCCCGCGGCCGTCAAGGTCCGGGAGACGGCAGGCCCTCGCGCGAGCGGGGGCCTGCTTCCGTTCCGGGGAACCGCTTCGGCGCGTCGGGGCTTTCCCCGCCCATGAGCGTGCAGCGCGTAGCCTCCGATCCGACCGCCTATTACCGCGCCGAGGCCGAGCGCGTGCAGAGGCTGGGCGAGGCCGCCGAGCCGGGACGCGGGCGCGAAGTCTTCCTGGAGGCGGCGGCCGAGTACCGCGACCTGGCGGCGTACTACGACGCCTTGCCGGAACCGGAATCGGAACTCGAACCGGGCGCGTTTCCGCCGTAGGCCGCTCAGGCGGCGTGCAGGACGGGCGCCGGGCCGGGGTCGAGCGCGGCGGCCAGCCAGTCGACGAAAGGCCGGATCATGTCGGCGCGTGGCGAGGCCGGGTTCCAGACCGCGGTGTAGTCCTCGCGCAGCGACGCCTCGGCGTCGAACAGCCGCACGAGGCGGCCGGCGCGCAGGTCGTCGCGCGCCAGGAGGCCGCGGGCGAGACACACGCCGGCGCCGTTGCGGGCCAGTTCGAGGGCGGCCAGCGGACTGTCGGCCGTGAGGGTGGCGGGCGTGGGCAGGTCGGAGAGGCCCACCTGTTCCAGCCACAGCCGCCACGGATGCTCGGGCTGGTGGATCAGGGCGGCGCGGATCAACTCCTCGGGCCGCCGCGGCAGGTCCGCCGACGGGGCGGCGACGGGGAACAGCGCCTCGCCGGCGAGCCGGCGCTGGGTCAGCCCCGCGCAGGCCCCCGCCCCGTAGAGCACCGCCACATCGGCCTCGCCGGCGCTGACCTCTGCGGCGCCGGTCACGGTGCGCAGCTCGATCTCGCGGTCGGGGTTGCCCGAGAGATAGCCGGGCAGGCGGGTCGCCAGGATCCGCTCGGCGATGCCGGCGGTCGCGGCCACGACCAGGCGGGCGCGCCCCGGACGCGCGGGCGCCTCGAAGGCTTCGGAGATGAGGTTGAGCGACAGGCGCAGCCGGCTCACGAAGGCGCGGCCGGACTCGGTCAGCGCCACGGTGCGTCCGAACCGATCGAAGAGGTCGACGCCCAGGCGCAGCTCCAGCGAACGGATCGCGTGGCTGATGGCGCTCTGGGTGAGGTTCAGTTCGTCGGCCGCCTTGGTGAAGCTCTCATGCCTCGCGGCGGCCTCGAAGGCGGCGATGGCCCTCAAACTCGGCGGGCGCACAGGCACGGTCTATCCTCCCCCAAGGACGGCAGGTCATGAGCGGGAGGATGCCAGCGATGACCGCAGAGGCATCGGGTGTTGCGGCGAAGGGCGCGCTCTGACGCCGCAGGCGGCCGAATTTGCGGCGGACGGGCGGGGCAGGGCGACCGGCGGTATCCGGCGACGCCGCGCCCCGGGACGCCCGCTCGTCGCGCGCGCGGCGCGGCGGACCGTGTCGATTTGCGGCGAACGGCGCTGGTGCGTCGACAAGCGGCCTTGGTCGCGCGGCGGGAGGCGTCAGAATGGCCGGCAGGGGAGCGACGATGCGGCTGCCGCGGCTCAACAACTATCTGGTCGCGAACTTCGTCCTGTGGACGCTGACCTACGTGATCGTGACCGCGCGCGTGGCGGCCGACCCGATGCCGCACGCCGGCGCGATGGCGTGGCGACGCCTCGGCATGGCGATCTTCGGATTCCTCGCCTGCCTGCTGGTGGGCCGGATCCTGTCGGCGCTGGCCGAACAACCCATCTGGCGGCGGCTGGTGGTGGCCGTGCTGCTGTCGGTGATCGGGGGCTTCACCTACTCCTACCTGAACTACGTGGTCTTCTACCTGGTCGCGCCGCTGTGGCGGGTCGAGCCGCTGTCGCCGATCTCGCTGGCGTTCACGGCCTCAATGTTCTTCTGGACCTTCATCGCCTGGTGCGCGCTCTACTTCGCCATCCGCTACGAGGAGGAGCTGAAGGAGAAGAACCTTCGGCTGGTGGCCGCCCAGGCGCTGGCCATGGACGCGCAGAACCGGATGCTGCGCTACCAGATCAACCCGCACTTCCTGTTCAACACCCTGAACGCGCTCTCCTCGCTGATCCTGGCGAAGGAGAACGAGCGGGCCGAGCGGGTGGTGCTGTCGCTGTCGTCGTTCCTGCGCCACACGCTGGAGAAGGAACTGCCCGACAAGGCGCCGCTCTCCGACGAGATCGAGGCCCAGCGCCAGTACCTGCTGATCGAGCAGGCGCGGTTCGAGGACCGGCTGAACTACGTCGAGACCATCCCGGCCGAGCTGCGCGACGCGCTGGCCCCCAGCCTGATCCTGCAGCCGCTGGTCGAGAACGCCGTGAAGTACGGCGTGGCGCGGTCGAACGCGCCGGTGACCATCGAGATCAAGGCCGAGGCCGCCGGCGGCCGCCTGAAGCTCACCGTCGCCGACGACGGCGCGGACGGCGCGGGCCTGCCGTCGACGGCCAAGCTGGGCCTGGGCCTCGAGAACGTGCGTCGGCGGCTGGAACTCATCTACGGCAAGACCGCCGAACTCACCTGCGGCCCGATACAGCCGCACGGCTTCCTGGCCTCGGTCGAAATCCCCCTTGAGAGAGCGTGATGGCGGAGCGGGCATGATCCAGGGCAGCGCCCCCAGGGACCAGGCGGTCACGCCGTTGCGGGTCGCGCTCGTCGACGACGAGCCGCCCGCCCTGCGCCGCCTGCAGATGGCCATCGAGGCGGCGCCGAACGCCGAGGTGGTCGGCCAGGCCGGCAACGGCGAGGAGGCGCTGGCGCTGCTGGGCCGCGGCGGGGTCGACGTCGTGCTGCTCGACATCCGGATGCCGGGCCTTTCGGGCCTGGACCTGGCGCGCGCCATCGACCCCGAGCGGGCGCCGGTGTTCATCTTCGTCACCGCCTTCTCGCGGTTCGCGGCCGACGCGTTCGAACTGGCGGCCGTGGACTACCTGCTGAAGCCCGTCGAGTTCGATCGCCTGCACGCGGCGCTCGAGCGGGCCCGCAAGGCCCTGCAGTCGCGCGCGGCCCGCTCGCGCATCGCCGAGCTGGAGGAGGTGGTGGCCGCGCTGCGCGCCGCCGAGGCCGAGCCGGCGGCGCCCAGCGGCTTCGCCGACGAGATCTGGGTGCCCGACCGCGGCGACCGCCTGCGGCTGCCCGTGGCGCTGATCGACTGGGTCGAGGCCGAGCGCGACTACGTGCGCATCCACAGCCGCGGCCGCAGCTTCCTGGTCAGGAAGGCCATCCGCAAGCTCCAGGCCGAGCTGGATCCGGCCGACTTCCTGCGCGTGCATCGTGGCGCGCTGGTGCGCCGCGACCGCATCGTGCGGCTGGCGCGCCGGCCGGGCGGGCCGTCGGCGGTGGTGCTGCAATCCGGCGCCGAGGTGCCCGTCGCGCGGCGCCAGGCCGCGCAGGTCCGCAGGATCGTCGGCAACCGCGGCTGACCGTCAGGAAGCCGGAACGACACGAAAGGGCCGGGCGCCGCGGAGGCCGCGAGGCGGCGGTCCGCGATCCGCTCAGACGGGCGCGCAGGTCTGCAGGTTCACCGGGTCGGAGCCGCCCTGGCTCCAGGTGTCGCCGGTCTTCGAGAACAGCGCGAACGCCGAGCCGGACTTGCCCGTGGAGCCGTCGGGGTTGCGCGCGGCGAAGGTCATCGCGGCGACCACCTGGTCGGTGATCCCCTTCTTGGCGTCCTCAGGCGAAACCTCGTGGACGGCCTTGCAGGTCACCTGGAAGTCCTGGCACCCCTTGCCCTCCACCTTCACGCCGCAGGCGGGATGGGTGGCTTCGAGGTCCTTGCTCCACTGGGCGATCAGCGGGCGCAGCGCGACGTTCGGATCCTCGGCCTTGGCTTCGGAGTCGCCGCCCTTGCTGCAGGCGGTGAGGACGAGGAGGGAGAGGCCCGCGAGGGCGACAGTTCGGATCACGTAGCGGTCCCGGGAGCTTGCGGCGAAGATGCGGGCGAGCGCATAGCCCAAAAAACAGGGCGACGGTGTGACGAAATCGACGAGCGGCCAAACTAGTTGGCCGGCGCCGCCTCGGTCATCGCCGGCCCGATCTCGTCGTGCAGCACCAGGTCGGCGTAGGGATCGAGCTCGGTGGCCTCGCGGTTGACGATGGCGAGCGCCGCGCCGTTCTTCTTCGCCAGCACCGGAAAGCCTGCGGCGGGGTAGACCACCAGGGACGAGCCCAGCACCAGGAAGAGGTCGCAGGAGAGCGTCTCCTCCTCGGCGCGCGCCATCGGTCCCGCGGGCATCGCCTGGCCGAACGAGATGGTGGCGGTCTTGACGATGCCGCCGCAGAGGCGGCAGGCGGGCAGGTCGCCGGTGGCCTGGTAGAGCGCCTTCAGCTCGTCCAGTTCGTGCCGCTGGCCGCAGTCCAGGCAGGTCGCGTAGCTGGCGTTGCCGTGCAGCTCGATCACCTTCTGCGGCGGCACGCCCGACGCCTGGTGCAGGTTGTCGACGTTCTGGGTGATGACGGCCGAACACTTGCCCGAGGCGACGAGGCGGGCGACGGCGTGATGGCCCGCGTTGGGTTCGCGGCCCGTCCAGCCGGCGCGGCCGCCGAAGGCGCGGTCCCAGGCCTCGCGCCGCTTCTCCTCGCTGGCCACGAAGTCCTGGAAGTAGATGGGCTTCATCCGGCTCCAGACGCCGCCCGGGCTGCGGAAGTCGGGGATGCCGCTCTCGGTCGAGATGCCGGCGCCGGTGAAGACCGCCATGCGCCGCGCGTCGGCGATCAGCCGGCCCAGGTCGGAGCGTGTCGCCATCCCGTGGAGCCCCCTCGTCGTCGGTTCAGGTGCTGACCGGCGGCACCCAGCGCCCCCAGCGGCCTTCGTAGTGATCGTAAGGGTTGGGTTTGCCCAGCCGGTCGACGGCGCGTTCGCCCGGCTCGACGGTCAGGCGGTTGCGCACCTCCTCCACCCCGGGCGTGGCGCGCGCCAGCAGTTCGGCGTGGGCGACATCCGAGGCGCCCGGCACATGGCCCACCAGCGTGACCACCGCGCCGTCGACCAGGACCTCGACGCCGCGGGCGTCGATCAGCCGGTCCTCCATCAGGCGGTCCGAGACGTCTTCGCGCAGGCGGGCGTCGTCGCGCGTCCAGGCCTGCGGGCCCTTGCCGGCATGGGGTCCATGGGAGTCGTTCATGGGAATGTCCTCGCAAAGCTAAGCAATCATAGAACATGCGAACGCGCGAGGCGTTCCGGCGCGCCGGGAGCCGGCGTCCGGGACTTCGGGAGGGGATCGGCCCGGCCGCGGTCAGGGGATGCCAGGGGTAGGGGCCGGGCCGATCGGGACCGTCCGTGGCCGACAGGCAAGTCGTTGGACGATCGCCTGTACAACTTCCGTTGGAAGAACGCGGTTCCTCCGGTCAAGCTGGCCCGAACGCGCGCTCCACGTCGGCCGGCGCGGCGCCGTCGATCTCCAGGCGCTTGGTCCGCGAGGTCTGGCCGGCGGCGATGCGGACGGCCGACCTCGGGAACCCCATCGTCCGGGCGACCAGGGCGACGACCGCGGCGTTGGCCGCGCCATCGCTGGCGGCCGCGCTCACCCGCACCCTCAGCACGGGCCGCCCGGCCTCGTCGGCCGTCCAGCCGTCGACGGCGTCGCGTCCGCCCCTGGGCGTGACGCGGACCGTCAGCCGATGAGGTTGAACAGGGGCCGCGCGAGCCAAGGCAGCAGGTAGGTCTGGGCGGCCGAGAGCACGAGGATGGCGATGATCGGGCTGATGTCCACGCCGCCGAGGGGCGGGATGAAGCGCTGGAACGGACGCAGGATCGGCCGCGTCACCGCGTCGAGGAAGCGGACCACGCCGTAGACGAACTGGCTGCGCAGGTTGATCACGTTGAACGCCACCAGCCACGAAAGGACGGCGCTGATGATGATCGCGAAGATCGCGAGCTGCAGAATGCCCTGGGCGATCGACAGGATGAAGCCGGTCATGACCCCTAAGTAGCGGCGTTTGGGCCCGTGACAAGGCGACGCTGTCGCTCCCCGCTTGACAGGATGGCCCGCAATCGACTTATTCCGCGCCTTCCTGGGGCCGTAGCTCAGTTGGTAGAGCGCCTCGTTCGCAATGAGGAGGTCAGGGGTTCGACTCCCCTCGGCTCCACCA
>NZ_JAEUMO010000225.1 GCF_016793285.1 Phenylobacterium sp. | reverse complement strand
GGCCAGCGCCGCGCCCTCGACGGCGTCTCGCTCGACGTGGCGAAGGGCGAGATGATCGCCCTGATCGGCCCGTCGGGGTCGGGCAAGTCGACGCTGCTGCGCTCGATCAGCGCGCTGCAGACCATCGACCCGGGCCCGGGCGAGATCGTCGCCTTCGACGGCCATGTGCAGAAGGACGGCAAGATCGACCCGAACGTGCGCAAGACACGCACCCGGATCGGCATGATCTTCCAGCAGTTCAACCTGGTGGGCCGGCTGTCGCTGTTCACCAACGTGGCGCTGGGCTCGCTGGGCCGGATCGGCTTCTGGCGGGCCGCCTTCGGCCTCTGGCCCGCCGAGACGAAGCAGGCGGCCATGGCGGCCCTGCACCGCTTCGGCCTCTCGGAATATGCCGCCCAGCGCGCCAACACGCTCTCGGGCGGCCAGCAGCAGCGCGCCGCGATCGGCCGCGCGCTGGTGCAGAAGGCGAAGATCATCCTCGCCGACGAGCCGGTGGCCAGCCTCGACCCCGTCTCGGCGCGCCGCGTGATGGAGATCCTGCGCGAGCTGAACCAGGCCGACGGGCTGACGGTGATCGTCACCCTGCACCAGGTCGACTACGCGCTGCGCTACTGCGAGCGGGTGGTGGCGCTGAAGGCCGGCAAGATCGTCTACGACGGCCCGTCCGGCGGCCTGAAGCGCGACAAGCTCATCGACATCTACGGCCCCGAATTCGAGGACGTCTTCTGGGAAGGAGCGCCCACATGATCCGCCGCACCCTCATCCTCACCGCCACCCCGTTGCTGCTGGGGGCCGCGCTGGCCCTGGCCTCGTGCGGCAAGCCCGCCGAGAAGGCCGCCGCCGGCGGCGCGCCGAGCGAGCTCACCTTCTCGATCCTGTCGGCCGAGAACCAGTCGTCCATGGAGCCCCTGTGGGCGCCGCTGTTGGCCGACCTCTCGGAGTCGATCGGCGTGAAGGTGAAGCCGTTCTTCGCCACCAACTACACCTCGCTGGTGGAGGCGATGCGCTTCAACCAGGTGCAGATGGGCTGGTTCTCGGCCTCGCCGGCGCTGTCGGCCGTGCGCCGGTCGGACGGCGAGGTGCTGGGCCGCGTGGTCGATGCGGGCGGCGACGCCACCTACAAGTCGATCATCATCGTCCGGAAGGGCAGCGGCATCACGCTCGACAAGCTGCTCGCCTGCGACAAGAGCCTCTCGTTCGGCATGGGCGACACCCAGTCGACCTCGGGCACGCTGGCGCCGCTGACCTATCTCTTCACGCCCAAGGGCGTGGAGCCGAACAAGTGCTTCAAGGCCGTCCGCGCGGCCAGCCACCAGGCCAACTCGTTCTCGGTGGCCAACGGCGTGCTCGACGCGGCCACGAACAACTCGGTCGGCCTCATCTTCTTCAAGCGGCAGAGCCCCGAGCAGGCCGGCAAGCTGGAGGTGATCTGGGAGAGCCCGCCGCTGCCGGAAAGCTCGATCGTGGTGCGCAAGGACCTCGACCCGGCGCTGAAGGAGAAGATCCGCCAGTTCTTCCTGACCTACGGCACCGGTACGGACGCCAAGGCGCAGAAGCAGCGCGAGGTGCTGAAGGGCCTCGCCTACGGCGGCTTCCGGCCGGCCGACAACAGCTACCTGAACCCGGTGCGCGAGATGGAGGCGAGCGAGGCGCTGGCGGCCGCCAGGCGCGCGGGCGACCAGGGCAAGATCGCCAAGGCCCAGGCCGAGTACGACAAGGTGAAGGCCGAGATCGCCCAGGCCCAGGCCATCGAGCCCGCGACCGCCCAATGAGCCTGCCTGCCGCCACCACGGCCGTTCCGCCGCCGCCGCGCAAGACGCTGATGCAGCGGCTCCCGGACCTCCTGGTCTGGGGCGGGGTGATCGCGCTCCTGTTGATCGCGTTCGGGCCGGCCGAGATCAAGAAGCTGCCCCTGCTGTTCGCCCGCTCGGAGAACATGCAGACGTTCGGGCGCGAGTTCGCCCACCCCGACTTCACCGACTGGAAGCTCTACGTCGGCCAGATGTGGCTGACGATTCAGATCGCGCTCTGGGGCACGGCGCTGGCGATCCTGCTGGCCGTCCCGCTGTCGCTGCTGGCCTCGCGCAACATGACCTCGGCCTACGCCCAGTGGCCGATCCGCCGCGTGCTGGACGTGATCCGCTCGGCGCCCGACCTGGTGATCGGCACCGTCTTCATCGTGGCCGTGGGTCCGGGCCCGTTCGCGGGCGTGATGGCGCTGGCGGTCAACACCTCGGGCGTGCTCGCCAAGCTGTTCTCGGAGGCCGTCGAGTCCATCGACCGCGGGCCGGTCGAGGGCGTGCGCGCGACGGGCGCCAGCAAGCTGCACGAGATCATCTGGGGCGTCATCCCGCAGGTCGCGCCGCTGTGGACCAGCTATGCCCTCTACCGCTTCGAATCGAACAGCCGCAGCGCCACCGTGCTGGGCCTGATCGGCGCCGGCGGCATCGGCCAGCTCCTGTTCGACAGCCTGAACGGCTTCGCCTACGCCCGCACCGCCGCCATCGTGGTGGTGATCATCGCGGCGGTGACCCTGATCGACATGCTGAGCCAGGCGATCCGCAGCCGGCTGCTCTAGGCGGCCGGCTGTCGGTCCCCGGCCGCTATCGGCGCTGGAGGTCTTGCCGCGGCGCGCGTCGGCGGAGCATGGCGCCCGCGCCGGCGAAGCCCAGGATCATCAGCGCCCAGCTCGCCGGCTCGGGCACGCCGCCCACGGGTGGGTTCACGACCGAGGTCGTGCCCAGGTAGATATCGTCCAGCGCGAAGTCGTTGCCCGTGGCCTCCGTCTGCGCATTGCGCAGGAAGAGGGTCGCCGTGGTGGCGGCGCCGCTGTTGAAGGTGGTCGACAGCCCGTTCCAGACGCCGGTCCCGGTCGGGATCGTGGGCGCGCCGAGGACGACCTCCGCGCCGCCGTCCAATGAGACGGTGAAGGTCAGGATCGGCGGCGCGCTGGCGTAGACGTTCATCAGGAACGCCTCGAAGAAGTAGTCCTGCATCGCATCGATCGCGATGGCCTGCGAGCGCCAGACGATGTCGCCCGCGTTCGGCCCGCCGTTGCCGACGAACATCAGGCCGTCGCCGGTCGTGTGGTCCTCTGCGTGGATGAAGTTGGCGTTGAAGTCGTACGGGTCGTCCGTGACGGTGTAGGTCTTGGCGGGCAGCCCGTTGCTGCTGAACGTATAGGCCGACGAGAAACCGGTGTTCCCGGCCTCGAAATCGCCGTTCGTGACGAGGTTGGCGGCGTGGGCGCCGCCCGTGGCCAGAAGCGTCATGGCGCCGGCTGCGATCACCGCGTGTCGGAAAGTCATCTGAAACCCCAGTCCCTTGCGAGCCGGGCGCCGGCTCATGGGGTCAAGGCGCCGTCCAGCCGCGCGACGGGCCAGCTTGACCGTGAAATCGCGCCGGCTTCGTCGTCGAGCGGCAAGCCGTGACGGCGGCCGCTAAGGCTTGAACTTCGCCAGCAAGGCCTTGAGTTCGGGCTCGTCGACGAGGCTCGCGGCGTCCGCAGGGGTGGTCCAGTTGCGGTCGCGTTCGGCCATCTCGGGCCAGATGTCGCGCTCCTCGGTGACCTGCATCGGGTAGACCTGCACGCGGACGTGCTGCAGGCGGCCGGAGCGCAGGCGCTTGTCGTAGTGATAGACGCCCAGGCTCTTGCGCCGCGGCTCGCCGACCACGCCGGCCTCCTCGAAGGCTTCCTGAGCGGCGCAGGGGCCCGGCGCCTTGTCCGCCATCGGCCAGCCCTTGGGGATCACCCAGCGGCGGCTCTCGCGCGAGGTGATCAGCAGGACCTCGGCGGCGCCGTCGTCACGCCTGCGCCACGGCAGGGCGGCATACTGGGTGCGCGGCTCGCGGTCGGGCTCGGGACGGGTCCTGTCCGACTTCTTGCCCATCGGCGCGGCTGCAAAGCTCCCTGGTGAGTCGCCCTGCCTTCAGGGTCGAGCCGCGGGATTTACGCGCCGCCGCCCGGCGCGCCAACCGGATTGTCATGAAAGTGTCACACGACGCGCGGCTCAGGCCGTCTCGGGTCTCCGCCGGCGCACGCGGGCCAGGCGCCGCAGCCTGCGCCAGAACCGGGTCTTTTCCGGCTCGGGGTAGGGTTCCAGGTTCTTCACGAAATCCTCGGCGCAGGCGCGCCAGGAGAACTTCTCGGCGAAGGCGCGGACGCCCTTGCGGTCGAGGTCCAGGCACTGCAGGCAGGCCTCGCGCAGGCCCTCGGTGGCGGTGATCGCCAGGGCGCCGGCCCCCGAGCCGGGGATCAGGTCGATCGGCCCGGGCGCCGGATAGGCCGCCACCGGCGTCCCGGACGCCATCGCCTCCAGGATGACGAGGCCGAAGGTGTCGGTGAGCGAGGGGAAGACGAAGACGTCGGCGCTGCGGTAGTGCGCCGCCAGCGCCTCGCCCGACCTGGAGCCGGTGAAGATCACCTTCGGGTACTTCACCTTCAGTTCGTCGAGCTGCGGGCCGGGCCCCACGACGACCTTCGAGCCGGGCAGGTCGAGGGCGAGGAAGGCCTCGATGTTCTTCTCCACGGCCACGCGGCCCACGTAGAGGAACACCGGCTTCGGCAGGTCGGCGAAGAGGTCGGGCTCGCCCTCGGCGCGCGGGCGGAAGACCTCGGTGTCGACGCCGCGCGACCACTCGGAGATGTTGCTGAAGCCGTGGCTGCTCAGCTCCTTGCGCATGGTGGGGGTGGCCACCATCATCCGGCCCGACGGCTTGTGGAACCACTTCATGTACGCATAGCCGGCCGCCAGCGGCAGCGGCAGGCGGGCCGAGACGTATTCCGGGAAGCGGGTGTGGTAGCTGGTCGTGAACGGCAGCTTCCACTCCACGCAGATGCGCCGCGCCGCCAGCCCGATCGGGCCTTCCGTGGCGATGTGGATGGCCTCGGGCTCGAACGCCTTGAACAGCTCCTGCACCGGCTCGTAGACGCCGATCGCCACCTTGATCTCGGCGTAGGTCGGCAGCGGGAAGGTCTTGAACTGGCCGGGGTGGATCACCTCGACCTGGTGGCCGATGGCCTGCAGCTCGCTGACCACG
>NZ_JAEUMO010000218.1 GCF_016793285.1 Phenylobacterium sp. | reverse complement strand
ATCCCGACACCGATGGAGGACGCCAGCCTGCCGCATGTCGCCTCGCCCGACGTCCACGTCGACGAGGCCGGCAAGCGGATCGTCATGTACTACCACGGCCTCGCCGAGTTCGGCGTCCAGCGCACCCGCGCGGCGGTCTCGAAGGACGGGGTGAACTTCGAGGCGGTGGACGGCCCCACGCTGGGGCCCGCCTACATGCGCCTCTTCCACCATGGCGGCTGGACCTACGCCATGGCCATGCCGGGCCAGTTCCTGCGCACGAAGGATCCGCTGACGCCGTTCGAGAAGGGCCCGACGCTGTTCGAGCCGAACCAGCGGCACAACGCGGTGCTGGTGCGCGGCGACACGCTGCACATCTTCTGGACCCGGGTCGGCGACGCGCCCGAGCGGATCTACGCCTCCACCCTCGACCTGCGGGGCGACTGGATGGCCTGGAAGGCGAGCGAACCGGTGGAGGTCCTGCGCGCGGAGCGGCCGTGGGAGGGCGCGGACATCGCGCCGGCTCCATCGCTCCGCAGCGCGATCAACCGCGAGGTCAACCAGATCCGCGACCCGGCCATCTTCCAGGACGGTGGCCGCACCTACCTGCTCTACGCCGTGAAGGGCGAGCACGGCCTGGGCGTCGCGGAACTGACGCTGCCGAAACCCTGACGGCGGCGCTCACGCGCCGCCGCGGATCGCAGACGCCTACGGATCGACCCGGGCTTCGGCGTAGCCCGACAGCACCTCGACGCCGTTCTGGTTCTTCGTCGAGACGTCGAACTTGGCGATGCCGTCGGCCACCTCGGTCACCGTCGCCGTCGAGTCCAGGGTGTCGCCCGGCCAGACCTGGCTGGTGAAGCGCACGCCGTACTTGGTCAGGCGCGCGTCGCCGACGAGGTCGGTCAGCATGCGCCCGGTCATGCCCATGGTCAGCATGCCGTGGGCGAACACCGCGGGGTAGCCCGCGACCTTGGTGGTGAAGATCTCGTCGGTGTGCAGCGGATTGTAGTCGCCCGAGGCGCCCGCGTACTGGACGATCTGGGTGCGCTTCAGGTCGTCGACCAGGCGCGCGGAGTGGACGTCGCCCACCTTCAGCTTGGCAGCGGAAAGCGCCATGGATCAGGCCTCCTCTTTCTTGCCAGCCGCAGAGGGGGCCGGCTGTTCGACGGGGCGCTCGGTGCGCACGCCGACGCCGCGGGCGGTGACCACCAGTTCGCCGTTCTGGTCGCGGTACTCGGTGACGCTCTCCGAGAACACCAGCTTGCCGGAGCGCTTGCCCTCCTTCTCCCAGGTCTTGCCCGGGAAGGTCGTGGCCGTCAGCACGTCGCCGGCGCGCAGCGGGCGGTGGTACTCGTAGTGCTGCTCGGCGTGCAGGCCGCCGCCGCCTCCGCCGCCGCCGCCGCCGCCGCCGCCGGGCGCGCGGGTGATGCCGGTGGGGTTCTTGCCCGAGCCGAACCAGGGCTGGCCGATCTTCGGCCGCAGGAAGTAGTCGGGGTCGAACTGGGCGGACGACTGCACGAACGTCGGCGGGGCGATGATGCCGCCGGCCTCGGTCGTCTTCGCCGCTTCCGCGTCGTAGTAGACCGGGTTCGGGTCTCCGACGGCGCGGGCGAACATCATGATGTGCCCGGCCTCGATAGGAAATGTCTTGGCGGCCATACGCGCCCTCCCTCTCTGTTCTCGGCTGTGAAATACCGTTCCTTCCAAAAGAGGCGGTCAGAGCGGCGCTCGTCAACCGGCCTTCGACATGGCAGAGCGCAAGGATGACGCTAGGGGCGGCGATCCTCACCGGCGGCGCCTCCTCGCGGATGGGCGCCGACAAGGCCGCGCTCGGCTGGGGCGGCCGGCGCGCCGTCGACCGCGTCGCGGCCCTCGCGCGGGCGGTCAGCGCGTCGGTGGTGGTGACGGTCGGCGGGCGCGACTACGGCCTGCCCGACGTCGCCGACGCGGGCGGCGGCCCCGCCGCGGGGGTCGTGGCCGGCGGGCTGGCGCTGGCGGCGCGGGGCTGCGGGCGGATGCTCGTCCTGGCCGTGGACGCTCCGACGCTGCGGCCGGAAGACCTCGCGCCCCTGCTGGCCGCCGATGGCGCCGCCGTGGCCTACGAGGGACTGCACATGCCGCTGGTCGTCGACCCCGCGGCCCTGCCCGCGGAGCCGCCCGGCGGCGCGCTGGGGCGGATGCTGGAGGCCATCGGCGTGGCGCGCCTGCCCTGCCCGCCCGGCGCGGCGCTGCGTCTGCGCGGCGCCAACACCCCTGCCGAGCGCGAGGTCCTCATGCGCGAAGAGGAAACACGCCGCCGATCATAGCCGCGGCCGCCAGCACGGCGCAGGTCGCCAGCGCCCAGCGCAGGGTGAACTTCTGGTGCTCGCCGAACTCCACGCCGGCCAGGCTCACCAGCAGGTAGGTGGACGGCACCAGCGGGCTCAGCAGGTGGAAGGGCTGGCCCACCAGCGCGGCCGAGCCGATCGCGGCCTTGCCGATGCCGTAGTGCCCGCCCGCCTCGGCCAGCACCGGCAGGACGCCGAAGTAGAACGCGTCGTTGGAGACGAAGAACGTCATCGGCAGGCTGAGCGCCGCGGTGATCGAGGCCATGTAGGGGCCCATCCCCGGCGGAATCGCCGCCAGCAGGCTCTTCGGCATCGCCTCGACCATGCCGGTCCCGCCGAGGATGCCCGTGAACACGCCGGCGGCGAAGATCAGCCCCGCCATCGCGATCACGTTCGGCGCGTGCGCGGCGATCCGGGCGCGCAGGTCGGCCGGGTGCGGGTAGTTGATCAGGCCCGCCACCGCGAACCCGCCCATGAACAGCGCCGGCAGGGGCACGACGCCCGCCACGAGCGCCACCAGCAGGCCCGCCGTCAGCGCCGCGTTCACCAGCAGCAGCCGCGGCCGCCGCGCCGCCCGCTCCGACGAGACGGTGAACCCGGCGTCGAACGCCACCGGCTCGAACGCGATCGCGCCCAGCCTGCGCCGCTCATGCCGCCCATAGAGCCACGCCAGGACCAGCAGCCAGGCGATCGCCACGCCCATCGCCGGGATCATCGGCTGGAAGATCGCGCCCGCGTCGACCTGCAGCGCCGCCGCCGCCCGCGCCGTGGGCCCGCCCCACGGCGTCAGGTTCATCACACCGCTCGAGAGCATGATCAGGCAGGCCATGATCCGCGGATCCAGGCCCATGCGGACGTAGAGCGGCAGCAGCGCGGCGACCGTCACCATGTAGGTCGTCGACCCGTCGCCATCGAGCGAGACGACCACCGCCAGCACGACCGTGCCGATCACCACCCGCACCGGGTCGCCGTGGACCACCGCCAGCAGCCGCCGCACCACCGGGTCGAACAGGCCGGCGTCGATCATCAGGCCGAAGTAGAGGATGGCGAACATGATCATCACGCCGGTCGGCGCGATCTTCGTCACGCCCGCGAGCGCCATGGCGCCGAGTTCCAGCCCGTGGCCCGCCACGAGGCCGAACGCCACCGGGATCAGGATCAGCGCCACGAGCGGCGCCAGGCGGCCGCTCATGATCAGCGTCATGAACGTCGCCACCATGGCGAAGCCCAGCAGCGCCAGCAGCCCCTCGCTCACGCGTTCCCCTCCCCGTTTGCCTGAAGGGACCACGGCGGCCGTGATCGCGGCAAGCCGGCGGGCTATGGTGCGCGCGTGACCGAGACCCTACCCGTCATCGACATGGCCGCCCTGTTCGACCCGGGCGACACGGCCGGGCGCGCGCGGGTGGCGTCCGAGATCGCCGCGGCCTGCCAGGCGCACGGGTTCTTCTACCTCGTCGGCCATGGCGTGACGGCGCCGGTCCTGGCCGACCTCGAAGCGCAGAGCCGCGCCTTCTTCGCCCTGCCCGCCGAGCAGAAGATGGCGATCGCAATGGCCCGGGGCGGCCGGGCCTGGCGCGGCTGGTTCCCCGTCGGCGGCGAACTCACCTCGGGGCGGCCCGACCTCAAGGAGGGCGTCTACTTCGGGACCGAGATCCCGGCCGGCGATCCGCGCGCCCACCTGCCGATGCACGGCCCGAACCTGTGGCCGGCGGAGCCGGCCGGCCTGCGCGCCGCCGTCGCCGCCTACATGCAGGCTGCCGCCCGCGCCGCGGCGGCGCTGATGGAGGGCGTGTCGCTGAGCCTCGGACTCGACGCCGATTGGTTCGCCCGCGCTTACACCGCCCGGCCGACCATCCTCTTCCGCATCTTCCACTATCCGGCGGCGGGCCCGTCCGACGTCGACTGGAGCCGGTCGTGGGGCGTGGGCGAACACACCGACTACGGCCTCCTCACCCTGCTCGCGCAGGACCGCCATGGCGGGCTGCAGGTCAAGGGGCCCTCGGGCTGGATCGAGGCGCCGCCGATCGAGGGCGCGCTGGTCTGCAACATCGGCGACATGCTGGAGCGGCTCACCGGCGGGCGGTTCAGGTCGACGCCGCACCGGGTGTTGAACCGCTCGGGCCAGGACCGGCTGTCGTTCCCGCTGTTCTTCGATCCCGACTTCACCGCGCGGATGCAGCCGCTGCCGATGGCGACGGAGGCGCGCGCCGCCGAGCGCGCCGGCCGCTGGGACGGGGCCAGCGTCCATGACTTCGAGGGGACCTATGGCGACTACCTGCTGGGCAAGGTCGCCAAGGTGTTCCCGGCCCTGGTCGACTCCGCGCTCGGTCGGGACGAACCCGCGTCCTCATGACAATGGCCGGGAACGGCAGCCTCGCCCGGACCAGGCCAGGCGCCGAACCGCCTAGTAGCGCGGCCTGGTCGTGACCGGGGCGCCGGGGTCGGGCGCGACCGGCGGCGTGTACACGGGGAGCGGCGGCGCAGGGTCGGCGGCGGGCGCCGGCGGCGGCAACGCCAGCACCGGCGCAGTGAGCGCCTCCTCCGTCGCGGCGGCGGCCGTCGGCGACGCGGGGCGGCGCGGCGACGGCGCGGGCCGGGCCGGCGCAGCCCGGGCCACGGTCGACGGGCGCCGGGGCGCAGCGGCGGCCGTCGCGGGCGGCTGCGACACGGCGGTCTCGGGCGGCGCGATCTCGGCGACGGGCGGCGCGGGCGGGCTCGCGACGACGGCTGGCGACGGCGCGGGCGGCGCGGCCTGCCGGCCCTGCGCGAACAGCCAGGCCAGGCCCGCGAGCCCGCCCAGCCCGACGATGGCGGCCGCGATCGCCGGGATCGGCGAGCGCCGGCGCGCCTTGGGCCGCGCGCGCAAGGGCGGCTGCACGATCACCGTCGCGACCTCCACCGCCGGCCGCGACCGGGGGATCGGCTGCTCGGCCGGCTCCGGAGCGATCCCGGCGGGCGCGGGCGCGGGCGCAGGCGGCGGAGCAGCGCGGGGCGCCTCGATCGGGAGGCCCGGGAACGCGGGACCTGCGCCGGTGGGCCGCGTGAACACCGGCGTGATCGTCGCGGGCGTGATCGTCGTGGGTCGCGGCTCCGGCCCGGCCGGAGGCTCGGGCGCGCGCGGCGCGTCAGCCGTCGCCCTGGGGAGCGGGCCGACGCGGAACGGCGCCTGCGGCATCTTCGGCCAGGCGCTGGCGCGGGCGAAGGGGTTGTCCGGTTCGGAAGCCATCGCCGGGAGCCTCGCGGCCGAGTTGGACAGGACTATGACCGCGGCGCGCGCCGCCGGGTCAGCATGACGGCGAGATTGTGCGGGATCGCCAGGCTCTCGCGCAGGCTCATGCCCAGCCAGCCGTGGACCGGGGCGCCGGCCGGGCCGCGGCGGAACGGTCCGGGGCGGCTGTCGACGCCGTGCAGGTGCAGCAACATGCGTATCCGCGGCACGTGGTAGCCGTCGCTGCAGACGATCACGAAGGGGTGGCCGCCGCGACGCGCCTCGGCCTGGGCTGCGGCGGCGTTCTGGATCGTGTCGAGGCTCGCCTCGTCCAGGATCAGCCGCTCGGGCGCGACACCGCGTTTGATCAGGGCCTCGGCCATGATCGAGGCCTCGGACGGCCCCGGCCGCACCACCCCGCCCGAACAGAGGATCGGCGCGTCGGGATGGAGGCGGGCCGCCTCCAGCCCATAGCCGATGCGGCGCAGCAGCGCCTCGGACGGCGTCCCGTCCGGGCGTATCGCCGCGCCGAAGATCGCGATCAGGGGCGGTGCGCTCACGCCGCCAGAATGCCGGCGGCCGGCTACCCGTTCAACGGCGGGTGATAGGCGTCGATCAGGTCGCGCCGCTCGGCCTCGCGCACCGCGCGCGTGACGTTGAGGCGGGTCAGCACCTGGGCGGTCGCGAACTTCTTCCGCGCGCGTTCGAGGTCGGAGCGCCAGGTCTGGCTGGCCAGGTTGTCGGTCTCGCCCGCATAGACCACCGTCGCCCCGTCCTCGGTGAGTTCGGCGATCACGTAGTTGGCGCCGGCCGGCGGCAGGAAGCGGCTCTCGTCCATCGGCATGTAGCGATAGCGGGCTCCGGAGGCCCCGGCGAAATCGATCTGGCGGCTCACGACGCTGCACTCCAACGCAAGACTCTGAATTGTCCCCCGCCCGATGCTTACCCGGCGGAGTTGGACCAAATCTTGGCCTAGCTGGGCTTTAGTTTGAGCCCTCGGCGAAACGTGGTCTACCGGAACAACCTTCGCCATATGCACGTTGGCCTGCGGCGCCGCCAGGCTCGGCGCGCAGGTCATCGAGGAGGACGATCCCGCACGCGAAGGCTGGACAGCCGCGCCGCACACCGGGACAAGGCCGCATGCAGCACGCCGCCGCATTCCAGATCGACGCTGCGACTGAGCGCCCCACGGCGGTCCTCAGCGGCGACTGGACGACCCACTGGATGGTGGGCGACGGCGCCGACGAGGCGCTGGCCGCCGAACTGGCCGGACGCCGCGACGTGTGGATGGACCTGACGGGCGTGCGCCGGATGGATACCGCGGGCGCCTTCGCCATCGTCAGGGCGGCCGGGCGCCAGGGCTTTTCGATCGAGCGGCTCAAGGCGCGTCCCGAACAGCGCCGGCTGATCGAACTGGTGGACAACGCCATCCGCGTCGAGCCGGTGGTGCGGCCCGAGCCCAAGGGGTTCCACAGCCTCACCATCCGCATCGGCAAGGGCGTGATCGACCTCCAGGCCGAGTTCCTCGACACCATGGCCTTCCTCGGCCACCTGCTGGTGGTGACCGCGCGGATGCTGGCGAACCTCGTGGTCGCGCCGCGGAAGATCCGCTGGGCGCCGATCTTCGCGCAGATGGAGCGCGCCGGCCTGGACGCCATTCCGATCGTGGCGATCACCACCTTCTTCATCGGCGCCGTCGTGGCCCTGCTGGGCGTCAACATGCTGCGGCAGTTCGGCGCCGAGGTGTTCGTCGTCGAACTGATCGGCGTGGCGGTGCTGCGCGAGTTCAACATCGTGATCACGGCCGTCCTGCTGGCCGGCCGCTCGGCCTCGGCGTTCGCCGCCGAGCTGGGCTCGATGAAGATGCAGCAGGAAGTCGACGCGATGCAGGTGATGGGCGTCGACCCGTTCGAGGCCCTGGTGCTGCCGCGGTTCATGGCGCTGCTGATCACCATTCCCCTGCTGACCTTCGTGGCGACGCTGGCCGGCCTTCTCGGCGGCCTGATGGTCACGTGGACGACGCTGGACCTGGGGCCGACGTTCTTTCTCCAGCGCATCGTCGACAACGTCGGCGCGACCCACTTCTACATCGCGCTCTCCAAGGCGCCGGTCATGGCGGGCGTGGTCGCCAGTATCGGCTGCCGCCAGGGGCTGCTCACCGGCGGCGACGTCGAGTCCCTGGGCCGCCGCGTCACCGCCTCCGTCGTGCATGCCATCTTCGCGATCATCATGCTCGATGCGGCGTTCGCCCTCATCTACATGGAGCTCGACCTGTGACCGAGTTCCGCAACGACCCGGCCGACGAGAGCCTGCTGGCCGACGAGGGCCCGGCCATCGAAGTCACCGGGCTCACCTCCGCCTTCGGCGACCACGTCGTGCATGAAGACCTCGACCTCGTGGTCGAACGCGGCGAGATCATGGGCATCGTCGGCGGGTCGGGCACCGGCAAGTCGGTGCTGCTCAACACCATCATCGGCCTGCGCCGGCCCCAGGCGGGGACGATCAAGGTGTTCGGCCAGGAGCTGGACCGCGCGTCGCGCCGCCACTGGAGCGAGCTGGAGCAGAGCTGGGGCGTGCTGTTCCAGGGCGGCGCGCTCTTCTCGAACCTGACGGTGCGCGAGAACGTGGCCGCGCCCATGTTCGAGCACACGCGGATGTCGCGCCGCGAGGCCTACGAACTGGCCGACCTCAAGATCGCCATGGTGGGGCTGCGGCCCGAGGCGGCCGGGCTGAAGCCGGCCGAGCTGTCCGGCGGCATGAAGAAGCGCGCGGGCCTGGCGCGGGCGCTGGCCCTCGACCCCGAACTCCTGTTCCTGGACGAGCCGACGTCGGGTCTCGACCCGATCGGCGCGGCGGCGTTCGACGAACTGATCAAGGATCTCGCCGACAGCCTGGACCTGACCGTGTTCATGATCACCCACGACCTCGACTCCCTCTACGCCATCACCGACCGGGTGGCGGTGCTGGCCGACAGGCATGTGGTCGCCACGGCCACCGTCCACGAGCTCGAGAGATCCGATCATCCCTGGATCCGGGAGTACTTCCTCGGACCGCGCGGCCGCACCGCGCGCGAAGCCCGGATGGGCGAGGACGCCTGATGGAAAGAAACGCCAATTACGCCCTGGTGGGCCTCTCGACGCTGATCCTGACGGTGGCGCTGGCGGTGTTCATCGTCTGGCTCGCCCGGCTGCGCATCAACGCGGAGTATGACCTGTACGACATCGTCTTCCAGGGGCCGGTGCGGGGCCTGAACGAAGGCGGCGAGGTCCATTTCAACGGCATCAAGGTCGGCGAGGTCACCAAGATCGCGCTGGACCAGACGAACCCGCGGAACGTCATCGCCCGCGTGCGGGTGACCGAGGACGTGCCGATCCGCACCGACAGCTTCGGCACGCTGGAGCCGCAGGGTATCACCGGGCTGAACTACATCCAGATCAGCTCGGGCACGCCGACCAAGCCGCTGCTGAAGGAAGCCGACAAGCCGCGCTGCGAACGCCTCGGCCTCGGCCGCGACTGCATCCCGGTGATCCACAGCCAGCGGTCCGCCATCTCCGACCTGCTCGAGGGCGGCGGCACGGTGCTGACGCGCACCATCGAGGCGCTGGACCGCGTGAACCGCGTCCTGTCGGACCAGAACATCAAGACCTTCTCCGCGGCGCTCTCCGACACCCAGGCCGTCACCGCCGAGCTGCGCGAACGCAAGGCGCTGGTCGCCGACCTGCAGAGCGCCGTCCAGCGGATCGACACCGCCGCGGACGAGATCGCCAAGCTCTCCGCATCGACCCGTGGCGTGGTCGAGGGCGACGGGGCCCGCGCGATCAGGAACCTGGCCGACGCCGCCGACGAGGCCCGCGCCGCCACCAAGGACGCCCGCGCCATGATCGCGCGGCTGCAGGGCCCGACCACCGAATTCGCCACCAACGGCCTGCCGCAGGTGACCGCCGCGGTGATCCAGCTCCAGAGCGCGGCCGAGTCGCTGGAGCGGCTGGTCAACGAGGTCCAGTCCAACCCCACCGGCGCGCTCGGCAAGGCCGGCGCCCAAGAGGTGAAGGTGCCCCAATGACGCGCACGACCGCCCTTCTCCGCCTCGCCACGGTCGCGGCCGCGGCCCTGGCGCTCTGCGGCTGCATCTCCCTGCTGCCGAAGACCAAGGAGGCGCACCTGTACCGCTTCGGCCAGCCGCTGGCCGCCGAGGCGCTGACCTCCCCGCAGGGCCAGGTGGGCGTGTTCCGCACCAACGCCACCTTCCAGCGCGAGTCGGCCGGCGACCGGCTGCTGACCATCACCAACGGCCACGTCGCCTACATCGCCGAGACCCGCTGGGTCGCGCCCGCCGCCGTGCTGTGGGACGAAGCCGTCCTGGCGGCGTTCGACGCGGACCACGGCCCCGTGCGGCTGATCTCGCGCGGCGAGCCGGCGGCCGCCGACTACGTGCTGCGACTGGACGTCCGCAACTTCGAAGCCCGCTACGAGCGCGGACCGAAGGCCGCGCCCACCGTCATCGTCCGCGTCCGCGCCGCCATGACCCGCGGGACCGACCGCAGCGTCGTCGCCGAGCAGATCTTCGAAAAGCGCGTCAGCGCCGCCGACAACCGCGTCGGCGCGATCGTGCCGGCCTACGATCGGGCCGTCGCCGAGGTGCTGAGGGACGTCGTGGCCTGGACCACCGCCCAGGCAAAGCCCACTTAGCCTGC
>NZ_JAEUMO010000210.1 GCF_016793285.1 Phenylobacterium sp. | reverse complement strand
GCCATCAGGCGCGGGATCGCCCACTTGCGGGGGGCGGCCACGAAGCGGGGCTGCCAGGAGGGGTCGTACTTGGACTTGTAGTGGCGCACGCCCTGGAAGTTGTAGATTTCCTCGCCGCGGTCGTAGATCAGCCGGCCCACGCGGCTGAGCGCCGGCGCCAGCGGGCGGTCGTCGAGGCCCGAGAGCGGCGCCATGCCGAAGTCGAAGGCGCCGTAGCCCTCGGCCTGACCCCAGCGGATCAGCTCCACGAACAGGAAGTCCATGATCCGCGGCGGGCCCTCCGGCACGAAGCGCATCAGGTCGATGGAGAAGGCCGTGCGGTTGGCCACCGGCCAGAGCGTGGCGAAGGCGATGATGCGGCCTTCCCAGCGCACGAGGGCGACCGGGAACTCCTCGATGTAGCGTTCGTCGAAACCGCCGAGCGAGAACGCCTTCTCGCCGCCGGCGTGGGTCTCCAGCCAGGCGTCGGAGATGCGCCGCAACTCGGGGATCAGCGGGGGGACGGCGGCGGGCTGGACCATCTCGAACGTCGCCCCGTCGTCGCCCGCGCGGCGCCAGGCCCGGCGCAGGTTGCCCCGCTTGGTGCCTTCGATCGTAAAGCTCTCCAGCGGGGAGACCGCACCCTCGCCCATCTTCTGGATCGCGAAGCCCAGCTCGACGATGTCGGGCAGGTCGTCGGCTTCGAGGTTGTAGAAGCCGGGCCGCGCGGCGTGGGAATCGGCGAGTTCGCGGAAGCGCCAGAGCAGGTCCAGCCGCTCGTCGCGCCGCCCGACGGTGGAGCCGAGCGCGATCCAGCTCCGGCTGCGCACGCCGAACATCAGGAAGCTCTCGCCGGAAGGGGAGAACAGGAACCGCTTGTCGCCGAGGAGGGCGAGGTTCGACGTGGGCCGGGCCAGTTCCGCCTTGGCCAGGATGGCGCGGACGCGGTCGAAGTCCGGGTCTTCCTCGCCCACGATGGGCGGGGTCGCGGCCGAGCCCAGCAGGCGCCAGACTCCGAAGGCGAGGAGGGCGATGGCGGCGCCGGCCCAGGCGCGCAGCGAGCGCGCGGCGTCGGCGTCGGCCATCACGCGCCACCACGGCATTTCGCCGTAGTCGGCGTTCTCGAACGACCAGAGCCCGATCATCCCGGCCCCGACGACGAAGCACGCGGCCGAAAACAGCCAGCCCGGCGTGACGTCCATGCGCGTGAGCGCCGCCTTGCGCGGGAAGGCGTGGTGAAAGGGCGCGAGCACAGCGGCGAGCGCCAGCAGCATCGCCGACTCCTCCCAGACGAAGCCCTTGGCGAGGCTGAGCGGCGCAGCGACGAGGAGGGTGACGAGGGTCGCGGCCCAGGCCCCGTCGAGGCGCGCGCGCAGGCCGAAGGCCAGCATCACCAGCACCAGGCCCAGGACGCTGGAGACGAAGTGGCTGATCTCGATGGCCAGCACCGGCTCGAACTGCAGCAACTGCACGAAGCGGCCAGGGAGCGACGGCCGCGCGCCCGACGCGAGCAGCAGGGCGCCGATGGCCGCCGTCAGCAGGGCGGCGGTCCAGGGCGCGAACGCGACGATGGCGGGATGGCGAAGCAGGCGCATCGATTCTCACTGTATAGGCGACGCTGTGGCAGGTCCGCTCAAACGGATGTTTGATTGCGCTTGCGACAACATCGCCGGGCGCTAAGCTTGGCGCGTCCAAGTCCAGTTTGGGAGATCGGTATGGCCGACTTCGGCGCCACGGACCTCGACGCGTTCGCCCGCGAGGTGCGCGCGGACCTGGCGGCGATGTATCCGCCCGAGCTCCGGGACCCGAACGCCGCGACCGACCCGGAGGCGGTCTGGGGCGGACGCGCCTTCGAAGGATCGGACGACCCGCAGATCACCTGGATGAAGCGCGTGGCGGCCAAGGGCTGGACCGCGCCCGCCTGGCCCAGGGACTACGGCGGCGCCGGCCTCTCGGCGGCCGAGGCCCGGGTGGTCGAGCGCGAGATCGCGAAATTCCGCCCGGCGGTGCTGGCCTTCGGCATCTGGATGCTGGGTCCCGTGCTGCTCGAGTACGCCAACGAGGCGCAGAAGAAGGAGCACCTGCCGAAAATCGTCGAGGGCAGGATCCGCTGGTGCCAGGGCTACTCCGAGCCCGGCGCGGGGTCGGACCTCGCGGGCCTCGCGACCCGGTGCGAGGACAAGGGCGACCACTGGCTGATCAATGGCTCGAAGATCTGGACGAGCTATGCCGACAAGGCGGACTGGTGCTTCTGTCTCGTGCGGACCGACGCGGCGAAGAAGCACGAGGGCATTTCGTTCGTGCTGATCGACATGGCCTCGCCGGGGGTCGAGACGCGGCCGATCCAGTTGATCTCGGGCGAGAGCCCGTTCTGCGAGACGTTCTTCGCGGACGTGAGGATCCCGAAGGAGAATCTGGTCGGTCGCGTGAACGGCGGCTGGGAGATCGCCAAGCGGCTGCTGCAGTACGAGCGCCAGAACATCTCGGCCGGGTTCGGCGAGGGCGGCTCGGCGGGCGGGGCGTCGGGCGACCTGGCCTCGATCGCGGCGACGTACGGGGTCGGCGACGACGCGGACCTGCGCAAGCGGATCACCGAGAACAAGATGAACTTCGCCGCGCTGCGCCAGACGATCGCGCGCTCGGCGGCGGAGTCGAAGGCTGGCAACGGGCCATCGGCGACCACGTCGATCATCAAGTATGCGGCGGCCGAACTGGCCAAGGAGCGGTCCGAGCTGATGATCGAGGCGCTGGGCCACCAGGGGCTGGGCTGGGACGGCGCGGGCTTCGAGACGCCGGAGATCGTGGCCACGCGCGGCTGGCTGCGCACCAAGGCCAACTCGATCGAGGGCGGCACCTCGGAAGTGAACCTGAACGTGGTGGCCAAGCGCGTGCTCGGCCTCCCGGACCCGAAATAGGAGTGGCGTGATGGCGGACTTCGGCGGCGCGGATCTCGACGCCTTCCGGACCGAGGCGAGGGACTGGCTGGAGGCCAACTTCCCGAAGGCGCTGGCGCACGACGTCAACGCGCAGATGGCCAAGCTGCAGGTGCGGCCCGAGAGCGAGGACGCGCTGAAGTGGCGCCGCGCCCTGGGCGCGAAGGGCTGGGGCACGCCGACGTGGCCCGTGAAGTACGGCGGCGGCGGCCTGACCCGCGAGCAGGCGCGCGTGCTGGCCGAGGAGATGGGCAGGATCGGGGCGCGCAATCCGATCGGCGGGATGGGCGTGTCGATGTTCGGCCCGACGCTGCTGGAATACGGCAGCGAGGCGCTGAAGCAGGAGCACTTCCCCGGCATCGTCGCGGGCGACGTCTGGTGGTGCCAGGGCTACTCCGAGCCTGGGGCCGGATCGGACCTCGCCGGGCTGCAGACCCGGGCCGAGGACAAGGGCGACCACTTCCTCGTTAATGGCTCGAAGATCTGGACAAGCGGAGCGCAGTACGCCGACCGATGCTACTGCCTGGTACGTACCGATACGTCCAAGAAGCATGAGGGCATCAGCTTCCTTCTGATCGACATGAAGGCACCGGGCGTCGAGGTGCGGCCGATCCTGCTGATCAACGGGACGTCCCCATTCTGCGAGACGTTCTTCACGGATGTGAAAGTTCCCAAGGACCAGCTCTTCGGGCCGCTGAACGGCGGCTGGACGATCGCCAAGCGGCTCTTGCAGCACGAGCGGGACGGGATCGGCGCCAGCCTGGGCGCGGGCAACATCGGCGGGGCGGCGGTCGTGCCGACGGTGATCGCGGCGGCGAAGGACTATGTCGGCCTGGACGACACCGGCCGCCTCGCCGACCCGGACCTGCGCCGCCGCGTCACCGAGCACATGATGGAGAATCGCGCCTTCCAGCTCACCGTGCGCCGCCAGCAGGACGAGGCGAAGGCGGGCAACGGGCCGTCGAACCTGGCCGCGGCGATGAAGTACGCCGGCGCCAAGATCGCCCAGGACCGCAACGAACTGGTGATCGAGAGCCTCGGCGGCCGCGGCCTGGGCTGGACCGGCGAGGGCTTCGGCGAGGGCGAACTGGCGGCGATGCGCTCGATGCTGCGGTCCAAGGCGAACTCGATCGAGGGCGGCAGCTCGGAGATCAACCTCAACGTCGTGTCGAAGAGGGTTCTCGGACTGCCGGACGCGAAGTAAGGTTTTGGAAGAAGCGGTATCGAGAAGGCCGCTCTTCAAGGAGGAACTGGTGATGGCGGATTCCGGCGGCGCCCTGGACGCCTTCCGCGCCGAGGCGCGGGCGTGGCTCGAGGAAAACTACCCGCAGTCGCTGCGCGGTGATTCCAAGTCGGGCGAGCGCGCCATGATGGGCGGCTTCAAGTTCGAGGGCGACCACGGCGTCTGGAAGCAGCGCATGGCCGACAAGGGCTGGGGCACGCCGACCTGGCCGAAGAAGTACGGCGCCGGCGGCCTCTCGCCCGCGGAGGCGCGGGTGCTCCAGCAGGAGATGGACCGGATCGGCGCCTACAACCCGATGGTCGGGATGGGCCTCAGCATGTTCGGCCCGACGCTGCTGGAGTACGGGACGGAAGAGCAGAAGCAGCGCCACATTCCGCCGATCGTGCGCGGCGAACTGCGCTGGTGCCAGGGGTATTCGGAGCCGGGTGCGGGCAGCGATCTGGCGTCCCTGACGACCAAATGCGAAGACGCCGGAGATCACTGGAAGATCAACGGCCAGAAGATCTGGACAAGCGGAGCGCAATATGCCGACTGGTGCTTCTGCCTCGTCAGAACAGATACCACGAAAAAGCACGAAGGCATAAGTTTTGTGCTCATCGACATGCATCAGCCGGGCGTGGAAACTCGGCCGATCAAGTTGATCGCGGGCAGTTCGCCGTTCTGCGAGACCTTCTTCACCGACGCGCGCGCCGCCAAGGACGACATGGTGGGGCCGCTGAACGGCGGCTGGACGGTGGGCAAGCGCCTCCTGCAGCACGAGCGGTCGGGCCAGGGCGGCGGGCGGATGACCGGCGGCGCCAAGGCCTCGGACCTGGCCAAGAAATACGTCGGCGTCGACGAGCACGGCCGGATCGCCGACAGCGACCTGCGGATGCGGATCGCGCGCAACGAGATGGACTCGAGGGCGCACGGCCTGACCATCGAGCGGGCGCGGGAAGAGGCCAAGGGCAATGTGAATCCCTCGGCCGCCACCTCGATCATGAAGAACTCGGGCACATGGATCGGCCAGACGCGGGCCGAGCTGCTGCTTGAGATCATGGGTCACCAGGGCCTGGGCTGGGAGGGCGACGACTTCGCCCGCGACGAGCTGGAGGCGGTGCGCGGCTGGCTGTCGGGCAAGGCCTGGACGATCTTCGGCGGCAGCCAGGAGGTGCAGTCGAACATCGTCAGCAAGCGCATCCTGGGGCTGCCGGA
>NZ_JAEUMO010000188.1 GCF_016793285.1 Phenylobacterium sp. | reverse complement strand
AGCTCGGACCGTCGCGCCGTCGACCTGCCGATCTGGCTCCACCGCTACAACTGGCATCGCCCGCACGGCGGGATAAAATCCCAGACGCCCATCAGCCGCCTCGGCCTCAACCGAGACAACCTATTGAGCCTCCACACCTAGGTCGGCGGCGTCGTTTCCGGCGGCAGCACCGTCTCGGGGGCCGTGGGCGACGTCGTGGTCGGCTCGGGCGAGGTCACCGGCGGGGTGCTCGGGATCGGCTCGGGTGCGACCTCGACGGGCGGCGGCGCGATCGTCGGCGCGGCGCCCGGGTTCGCCGGATTCAACGTCGAGTAGGGCTGCGGGCCCGCGGGGATGGTCGCGCTGGCGTTCGTGCCGCTGGCCTCGGCGCTCGCCGCCGCGGCCGGGCGGACCCGGGGCGCGGCCGCGCGCGGCTCGGCGCGAGCCACCTCGCGCGGGGCGGGAGCCGACGGAGGCGCCGCCCGTTCGGGCAGGATGTTCTGCGCGCGCTCGCCCGGCGCCGGCGCGGAGGGGGGCGCTTCGAGCGGCGCGACCGCGACCTCGCTGGTGGCCGCGCCGGGGGTCAGCTCCGGGATGCCGCTGTCGCCGCCGCGCATGGCGTAGAAGCCGATGCCGCCGGCGACGACGACCGCGACGGCGCCCGCCGCGATCGCGGCCGGGCTCACCCCGCCCGACGTCGCCGAGCGGGTCTTGCGGGCGGACGGGCGATGGATCGGGGCCACGAGGCCGGCGTCCTCGGCGTCCAGGGTCTCGCCGATGGTCGGGGCCGCCGCCGCCGCACCCATGGCGTAGGCGGTGGTCTGGTCGATGCGGTCTGCGTTCGGCGCCGTCCGCGCTTCGGCTTCACGGGCCGTGGCGAAACTGCGGGGCTCGGGAGCCACCTCGGGGGCCACGGTGACGGCCGGCGCGGCGCGGGCGGCCTTCTTCGAGACGAGGCCGCGCCGCTTCTTGCCGCGTTCCCACGCGGGCGTGGCGGCGAACATCACGCCTTCCTGCTCGGTGATCGGCTTGTCGCCGTCGTAGCTCATGCTCATAACGGTTCCCTCAACATCAGTTGAAGGTGTCAAACGGCGATATTTCGGTGCGGTTCCATCCAAAGCTCAAGCGATTCGGGTATCGCTCACGGTTCAGCTTCGGAATACTTCGTTGACCTGACGAATTCTCTACAACTTGTCGCCGCCCCGGCGCCACAATCCGAGTGTCAGGCGTTCCTTGACGTTCGCTGGGCGTCAGGTGTTTGATGGGTCGTCGACCAGCTCCGCGCCCGCAAGGTCAGTTGGGCGGCCATCGGCGAGAAGCTCGGCGTCTCGCGCCAGGCCGCCTGGGAGCGGTTCTCGTAACAACTTGTCTCACCAGTCCTTGACCGCCCCGACCGGCGCTCGCCAAGCTCCCCGGGGATTTCCGAGAGGGAGAGGATGCGGCTCCAGGCCCGGCTCAAGCGCGACCTCAAGTTCTGGCAGGGCCTCCAGCGCACGCTGAAGCGCGTCAAGTCGATCGCCAGGGACTCGGAGAACCTGATCTGCGACGACCTGCAGGCCGCCGTCGAGCAGCACCGCGCGCGTCCGGCGATGACGTTCGAGGGCCGGACCGTCACCTATGGCGAACTCGACGCCATGGCCAACCGCTACGCGCACTGGGCCAAGGGGCTGAACATCCGGCGCGGCCATGTGGTGGCGCTCTTCATGCCCAACCGGATGGAGTACTTCGCGGTCTGGTACGGCCTGTCCAAGGTCGGCGTGGTGACGGCGCTGATCAACAACCAGCTCTCGGGCCCGGCGCTGGCCCACAGCCTGAACATCTCGGGCGCCAACCACGTCATCGTAGATCCCGAGACCTCGTCCGTCTTCGAGCAGGCGCGCAAGCTGCTCGAACGCAACATGCACGAGTGGGTGCTGGGCGCCGCCCACGGCGACCAGCGCGACCTCGTCCAGGCGCTGAAGAGCTGCAGCCAGCTCCCGCCCGACCGCTCCGTCCGCGAAGACATGACGGCCGCCGACACCGCGCTGCTGATCTACACCTCGGGCACGACGGGCCTGCCCAAGGCGGCGCGGATCACCCACATGCGCGCCCAGCTCTACATGCGCGGGTTCGCCGGGGCGACGGGGGCCAGGGCCACCGACCGGATCTACGTGGCGCTGCCGCTCTATCACGCCACGGGCGGGCTCTGCGCCCTGGGCGCGGCGCTGCTGAACGGCGGCTCGGTGGTGCTGAAGCGGCGGTTCTCGGCCAGCCAGTTCTGGGGCGACATCGTCGAACAGGGCTGCACCATGTTCGTCTACATCGGCGAGCTCTGCCGCTACCTCGTCAACCACGCGCCCGACGAGAACGAGACGCGGCACAAGATCCGCCTCGCCTTCGGCAACGGCCTCAGGCCCGACGTCTGGCCGGAGATGAAGCAGCGCTTCCGGATCCCCGACATCCTGGAGTTCTACGGCTCGACCGAAGGCAACGTCTCGGCGTTCAACTTCGACGGCCACGAGGGTGCGATCGGCCGCGTCCCGAAGTGGATGAAGAAGCAGGTCAACTTCCGCCTCGTGCAGTTCGACGTCGAGTCGGGCGAGGTGGTCCGCGGGACGGACGGCCTCTGCATCGAGTGCGGGGCGGGACAGGTGGGCCAGTGCATCGGCCGGATCGCCGGCGACGCGCGAACGGAGTTCTCGGGCTACCTCGACAAGGCCGCCTCCGAGAAGAAGATCATCCAGAACGTCTTCGAGCGCGGCGACGCCTGGTTCGCCACCGGCGACCTGATGAAGATGGACGCCGAGGGCTATGTCTATTTCGTCGACCGCATCGGCGACACCTTCCGCTGGAAGGGCGAGAACGTCTCCACGAGCGAAGTCGAGGGCCGCCTGCAGGCGTTCCCCGGCATCGCCCAGGCCACGGTCTTCGGCGTCCAGGTGGACGGCGCCGAGGGCCGCGCCGGCATGGCCGCCCTGGTCCTCGACGGCGCGTTCGACGCCAAGGCGTTCGGCGAGCATGTGAAGCGCGAGCTGCCGAGCTACGCCCAGCCGCTGTTCCTGCGGGTGCTGCCCGCCATGGACACCACGGGCACCTTCAAGGTGCGCAAGGTGGACCTGGTGAAGGACGGCTACGACCCGGCGAAGATCAAGAGCCCGCTGTTCTTCCACGACCCCAAGCGGGGCTACGTGAAGCTGACCAAGTCGGTGTTCGACCGGCTGGCGGCGGGCGCCGTGCGGCTTTAACCGACAGCCGCCAGCCTCAGCCGGATCCGGCACACGACGCCCTCCGGCGCGAAGGTCTGCTCGGCCGCCCCGCCCAGGGGCCCCTTCAGGCTCCGCTCGATGAGCCGCGTGCCGAATCCGCTGCGGACCGGCGGCCAGACCGGCGGGCCCCCGGTCTCGCGCCAGGTCAGCGCCAGCTCACCGCGGACCACCCGCCACGACACCGTCACCCGCCCCGCCGCCACCGAGAGCGCGCCGTACTTGGCCGCGTTGGTGGCGAGTTCATGCAGGACCAGGCCGAGCGCCAGGGCCTCGGCCGGCGCCAGGTCCACGTCCTCGCCGTCGAGCGCGTAGCGGTCGGCGGGGTAGGGACGGAACTCGGCCCGCAGGACGTCGTCCAGGGCGGCGCTGCGCCAGCTCGTCTGGGTGAGCAGGTCGTGCGTCGACGAGAGCGCCATCAGCCGCGACTCGAACGCCTGGCGGAACGCCTCCGGCGTCTCCGAGGCGCGCAGCGTCTGGTCCGAGATCGCCTGCACGGTGGCCAGGGTGTTCTTCACCCGGTGGTTCAGTTCGTCGACCAGCAGCTTCTGCTGCCGCTCGGCCAGCACGCGGTCGGTGACGTCCGACCCCTCCACGAACACGCCGGACGCCTCGCCGCCGTCGGACGCGATCGGCTGGTAGATGAAATCGAGGAAGCGCTCCTCGAGCGGTCCGTCCGGATCGCGCTGCAACCGCACGCTGACCGCCCGGCCCACGAACGGCTCGCGGATCGCCATCACCTGGCGCAGCAGGTCCACGAACCCCTGCGCCTCCACCTCGGGCAGCGCTTCGCAGATCGGCCGGCCGATCACCTGCCGATGGCCGATCAGTTGCTGGTAGGCATGGTTGGCCAGCGCGAAGCGCAGGTCCGGCCCGGTCAGCACCGCCATGAACCCGGGGGCCTGCATGAACAGGTCGCGCAGGCCCCGCGTCTCCTGCGTCAGCGTCCGGTTCATCGCCTGCACCTCCTGCGCGCGCTGCAGGAGGTCGCTCTCGCCGCTGACCAGCGTCTCGCCGCCCGGGCCGTAGGCGATCTGCTTCAGCCGTTGCAGCTCGGTGACGTCCACGGTGTTCTGCACGATGAACGCGGTGTGCCCTTCGGCATCCAGGAGCGGCGTATGGTTCACCGACCAGTAGCGCATCTCGAACCCGCCCCCGCGGCTCACGGCGAGCTGGATCGGGTAGGGCAGGACGGCGATGGAATCGGGTCTTCCGCTCTCCAGCACGCGCTCGAACGACTCGCGCAGCAGCCGCCCGCTCTCGCCGGGGTTGGGGAACATCTCGAAGACGTCGCGCCCGATCAGCTCGTCGGGACGCCGCTCGGTCACCGCGCAGTAGACCGCGTTCGCATCGACGAACCGCAGGTCGCGGTCGAGCACCATGTAGGGGCTGGGAAGCGCCCGGAAGAGCGCCTCGAAGTCCGGCGTCGCCGCCCGCTGCGGTCGTTCGGCCTTCGTCACCGCTGCACGCTCCCCGTTCGATCAGGAACGCGGCGTGGCCAAGGTTGTTCCCGGCCTCGCCCAACCCCTGCAGCGACCCGCGGACTCGCCTATATTCGACGCCATGCCCGACACGCCGCCGTCATCGAACGAGGGCGCGCCCGCCCTGCGCGGCGCGGCGCTCATCAAGGACGAGGTCAGGCGCCTGCCCGACAAGCCGGGCGTCTACCGGATGATGGGCGACGACGGCGAGGTGCTCTACGTCGGCAAAGCGCGCAGCCTGAAGAAGCGGGTGATCCAGTACGCCCAGGGCCGGTTCCACACCCAGCGCATCGCCCACATGGTCGACCAGACGCGGTCGATGGAGTTCGTCACCACGCGGACCGAGACCGACGCGCTGCTGCTGGAGATCAACCTGATCAAGCAGCTCAAGCCGCGCTTCAACGTGCTGCTGCGCGACGACAAGAGCTTCCCGGAGATCGTCATCCGCCGCGAGCACCCGGCGGCCCAGCTCCGGAAACACCGCGGCGCCCACACCATCAAGGGCGACTACTTCGGCCCCTTCGCCAGCGCCTACTCGGTCAACAAGACGCTGAACACGCTGCAGAAGGCGTTCCTGCTCCGCTCCTGTTCCGACAGCGTCTACGAAAGCCGCACGCGCCCCTGCATGTTGCACCAGATCAAGCGCTGCGCGGCGCCCTGCACGGGCCTGATCTCCATCGAGGACTACTCGGGCCTGGTCGAACAGGCCGGCGACTTCCTGCGTGGCAAGTCGCGCGCCGTCATCGCCCGGATGGCCGAGCAGATGACCGCGGCCTCGGAAGAGATGGAGTTCGAGCGCGCCGCGCGCCTGCGCGACCGCATCCGCGCGCTGGCGTCCGTCGCCCAGGAGACCTCGATCAATCCCGAGACGGTGGACGAGGCCGACGTCTTCGCGCTGCACGCCGCGGGCGGCCAGGCCTGCGTGCAGGTCTTCTTCTTCCGCGCCGGGCAGAACTGGGGCAACCGCGCCTACTTCCCCAAGATCCCGCAGGGCGGCGCCGACAAGGCCGACGAGGACGCCGACGTCATGGGCGCGTTCCTGGGTCAGTTCTACGACGACAAGCCGATCCCGAAGCTGATCCTGGTCAACGTCGAGCCCGCCGAGCGCGAGCTGATCGCCGAGGCCTTCGCCCAGAAGTCGGGCCGCAAGGTCGAGATCGCCAGGCCCCTGCGCGGCGAGAAGAAGGGTCTGGTCGACCACGCCCTCGTCAACGCGCGCGAGGCGCTGGGCCGCAAGATGGCCGAGGGGTCCGCCCAGACGAAACTGCTGGCCCAGGTCTGCGAGGCGTTCGGGCTGGAGGCGCCGCCCGAGCGGATCGAGGTCTACGACAACAGCCACATCATGGGCACGAACGCCGTCGGCGGCATGATCGTGGCCGGCCCCGAGGGCTTCCAGAAGAGCCAGTACCGCAAGTTCAACATCAAGGGCGCCGACCTCACGCCGGGCGACGACTTCGGGATGATGAAGGAGGTGCTGCGCCGCCGCTTCGGCCGCCTGGTGAAGGAGGAAGAGGAGGGGATCGCCGCCGACGGCAAGGGCGCGGTCCGCCCCGACCTGGTGCTCATCGACGGCGGCATGGGGCAGGTAGGCGTCGTCATGGAGATCATGGCCGACCTCGGCGTCGACGACATCCCGGTGGTGGGCGTCGCCAAGGGGCCCGACCGCGACGCCGGCCTCGAGCGCTTCTACATCCCCGGCAAGCCCTACTTCATGCTCGAGCCGAAATCGCCGGTTCTGTACTACCTCCAGCGCCTGCGCGACGAGGCCCACCGCTTCGCCATCGGGACCCACCGCACCCGGCGCGCCATGGACCTGAAGAAGAACCCCCTGGACGAGATCGAGGGCGTCGGGCCGGGGCGCAAGCGCGCGCTGCTCCATGCGTTCGGCAGCGCGCGCGGCGTGAGCCGGGCGAGCGTCGAGGACCTGGCGAAGGTGGAGGGCGTGAACGTGGCGCTGGCCGAGCGGATCTACGGGTTCTTCCGGAAGGGGTGAGGCGGGCGCTCCACCCTATTTCATCACGCCGCCGGTCCTCGCCCACGCCTCCAGTGACGAGTGGACTTCGGCGTGCGGGAAGAACGGGTCAGTCTCGACGCTCCATGTGAGGTGGACCTGCGCGACCTCACTGCCGTCAATGCGGAAGAGGAAGTCGTCTCGTCCCTCATGGCGGGCCAAGAGGCGCGCAGATCGTCCGAAGAGCACATGTTCGAGTGGCATTTCCCGAACAAGTTCCGCTTCCAGGGAACGCCTCTCTTCCGGATCCGCAGCCCATCGCCAGCCCTCTGGCAACTCGGTCGGGGTTACGTCCATGGCCCGCATCCAGTTCGCCGCTCGACGGCCCACGCCGCCTTAAATCTCATGGTGGCCAGTTTGCCTTCCGCTCAGGCCAACTCAAGAACCGGCCGCACCCGAGAGGGCGCCGTCCTTGACTTGGCCTGAGCGGAAGGCTCCCGTGAGATTGAAGTCCCGGTCCCTTCGGGGCGAAGGGCCGGCTGACGGTTCGCTCCTCTTTGCCTCTCCTCCCCTGAACGTCATGGCCGGCCATGTGCCGGCCATCCAGAACGCGGGCATGCGCCGGCGGCCCTGGGGCGGGCGTCGGAGCGATCCTGGCGGGGACGGTGTTCATGGGTGGCCGGGACAAGCCCGGCCATGACGTTCGTGAGAGGGGGAGGGGAAGGAGAAGGGCGGAAGGGTGCCTCGACGCCGGTCGCCTCAGGAGGAGTCGGCGGGCCCCAGGCGCGCGGCGCCGGCGAGGAGGGCCTTGCGGCCGCGGGGCGGGGGTTCGGGTTGCGGAGCCAGGAGCGCCAGGCCCTTGGCGTAGCTGCGGCGGATGCGGACGACGGCGCCCGCCACCGCGGCCTCGATGGCGGCGGCGTCGAGTTCCGCATCGCCCACCAGGCGCAGCGGCGTCTCATAGTCGGGACGCTCGTACTCGTTCCAGTCGGCGCGTTCAGGTCGCTCTTCGCGGTCCTCCCGCTCGGGCGGGTCCTCGTCGGCGCCCGGCCCGGGATCGGCGGCGTGCGGAACGGCCCGCAAGGTCGCGAAGCCGCCGCTCCGGATGCGGAGCATGAGCGCGACCGACTGGCGCACGCCGCGGCCGGCGTCGCAGTAGGCGTCGGTGAGCGCGATCAGCGTGGCCGGGTCGTCGCCGGCGTCCAGCACCGCGCCGTGGAGACGGCGCACGACGTCCATCCCGAGCTTGGCCAGCTCGTTCAGCGAGCGCAGGGCGTCGTCTGTCGTGTCCATGAACAAAAAGAGAACACATGCAGGCCGCGCCGTCAAGCCCTGCGGGGCGCGACCCGCCGTCAGAAGGCGCGCAGGAGCGCGTCGACGTAGGTGTCGCCGCCGGACCACGGGTATTCGCTGACCGTCACCAGCATATGCACGATGCCGGTCAGGCCGCAGAGCAGCGCCTCGCCCTCGCGCGCGCAGTCGGCCTCGGGAGTCCCGCGCGCCGCGGCGATCAGGGGCCCGAAGCGGACGTAGCCCGACACCACATCGGTCTCCTCGATGAACCACCTGTCGCCGTCGCCTTCGCGGCGGTCCTCGATCAGGAAGACCATCCGGTAGCGGTCGGGGAACCGGAGCCAGTAGTCCACCAGCGCCTGCGCCACCCTGCGCAGCCGCAGCTTCGGATCCGCCTCCGCGGCCTCGGCCGCGTCCAGCTCGGCGAACAGGGGCTCGAACGCCTCGGACCACAGCGCCCTGACGATGGCGGTCTTGCCGGGAAAGTAGCCGTAGAGCGTCATCACCGGCATGCCCGCCCGGGCCGCGATCGCGCGCACGCTCAGGGCGGCGACGCCGCCGGTCTGGAACAGCGTGCGCGCCGCTTCGAGGATGCGCGCGCGCGCCGCTTCCTGCCGCTCTTCCTTCGGCGTCGCCGACCGGACCGCTCCTGGCATCTCATCCTCGCAGAGCCTCGCCCCCTTTCGTGTCCTGCTTGACGCTGCCGTACAAGTACGAATATCGTATTCGTACAAGTACGGATCTTCTTCGGGTCCGGACAACAACGGGAGGAAGGGATGGCCGGACACAGAGGGATCGACGGCGGGCGTCCATCGCGTCGCGTCGCCATCGGGCTGGGCGCGGGGATGGGCGCGGGCCTGGCGGGCCTGGCGGCGGCGCCGGAGGCGACGGCCGCCGCTGCGGGCCGGTCGGTCGACGTCGTGGTCGTCGGCGCGGGCTTCGCCGGACTGACGGCGGCCCTCAGGCTGCGCGCGGCCGGCCGCAGCGTCGTCGTCCTCGAGGCCGACGACAGGGTGGGCGGCCGCACCAAGCCCGGGAGGATCGCCGGGGAGGTGATCGACCTGGGCGGCCAGTGGGTCGGACCGTCGCAGACGCGCCTGCTCGACCTGGCCAGGCGGTACGGGACGGCGACCTATCCCCAGTTCGCCACCGGCCGGAACATCGCCGACATCGCCGGCCAGCGGGCCGACTACGAGGGCGAGACGCCGACGCTGGAGCCGGCCGCGATGGCCGAGTTCGTCGACGTGATCGGGAAGCTGGAAAAGCTGGCCCTCGAGATCCCGGGCGCGCGGCCGTGGACCTTCGCCGGCGCCGCGGACCTCGACTCCCAGACCATCGAGACGTGGATCGTGGCCAACGCGAAGACGCCGGCGGTGCGCTCGGCGATGCGCGTGCTGACGCGGGCGCTGCTCTCGGCCGAGCCGAGCCAGGTCTCGATGCTCGCCTATGCCGCCTATGCCGCCACGGCGGGCGGGTTCGGCGCGCTCATCTCCACGCGCGGCGGCGCGCAGGACGCCCTGTTCGAGGGCGGGACCTGGCAACTGGCGGCCAGGATGGCCGCGGACCTGGGCCCGGCCGTGGTGCTGAACGCGCCGGTGCAGCGGATCCGGCAGAGCGACGCCGGGGTCGTGGTCGGAACGCCGGACGCGGAATGGCGCGCGCGCTACGCGGTCGTCACGGCGCCCCCGCCGCTCGCCGGCCGCGTCCACTACGAGCCGCCGATGCCGGCGGCGCGGGACGGCCTGACGCAGCGCATGCCCATGGGCTGCGTCATCAAGGTCCACGTCGCCTACGCCCGGCCGTTCTGGCGCGAGCGGGGCCTGACCGGGCTGGTGCTGTCCGACCGGACCGAGTTCGGCCCCTGGTTCGACCATTCCCCGAGGCGCGGCGGCGGCGGGGGCCTGGTCGGCTTCTTCGACGGCGGGCCGGCCCAGCGGTGGGCGGATCGTTCCCCGGCGGATCGCCGCGCCAGGGTGCTGGGCGACATCGCGCTCTACTTCGGCGACGAGGCGCTGAAGCCCGTCGACTACCTCGAAGAGGTCTGGACCCGCGCGGCCAACCACCGGGGAGGCTACGTGGCCGCGCCGCCGCCCGGGGTCATCACCGCCTTCGGGCCGGCGCTCCACGAGCCGGTGGGCCGCATCCACTGGGCCGGCACGGAGACCGCCGACGCCTGGGTCGGCTACATCGACGGCGCCATCCGCTCCGGAGAGCGCGTCGCCGACGAGCTCGCGGCCCGGCTCTGACGCCGGCGCCGCCCGGACGCGGGGAGGGGAAGGCGCGCGGGGAGGGGGAAGGTTACCGGGCCGGAAACCTCCCTGACGGCGGCGTTCATGCGCGGTTCAAGGCCACGCTGGGAAACCGGCGGCGAGGATGGAGGCCCGACGCCGATGACCCGCAAGACCGCAAAGGCCGCGCCCGGCGCCCGCCCGTCGCCCTGGGCCGTGGCGCTGCTCGTCGTCTCGACCGGCTTCGCCGCCGTCGCCGTCATGCTCCTCACGACGGGCTTCGGCCTGCTCTAGTGTCCCGATTCCGAAGTTCGCAAGCGCGTGAGGCGGACACGGTCGAACTTCGGAATCGATAAGGACACTAGAGAAATATTTGTTTCTAGTGTGCTTTTTGGACCTGAAGTTCGCTCGGCGCTCCGACCCAGAAGCTGGGCGAACTTCAGATCCAGCACACTAGGACCTGTTCGCCGGCCCGGCGTGCGGACGTGACGAGGGCCGTCGCGGCGCGCCGGCGGCCGAGGCAGGCCGCGGATTTCGACGAAGTCCGCGCGGAACGGACGCGAACCAGCTAAGCTCGGGAACGAAGCCCAAGCCTGGACGCTCGATTCTCCGCATGAAGTCGCTGCCGAACATCCTGACCGCGTCCCGCCTGGTCATGGCGCTCTTCATGTTCGTGGCGTTCGCCGCGGCGGCGGGCGCGCTGCCCTACCTCTCGAACCGCATCGAGCCGGAGACGCAGTTCGCGCTCCAGCGCTGGGCGGTCTACGCCTTCGTCGTGGCGGCGGTGACCGACTTCTTCGACGGCTGGCTCGCCCGCAAGCTCCACGCCGAGAGCGTGTGGGGCGCGATCCTGGACCCGATCGGCGACAAGGTGCTGGTCTGCGGCGCCATCCTGGGCCTGCTGTCGCTGGGGCCCCAGCCGATGGTGGTGCTGCCGGCCGGCCTTATCCTCTTCCGCGAGTTCACCGTCTCGGCGCTGCGCGAAGTGGGCGCCGGCAAGGGCGTGAAGCTGCCGGTCACGCTGCTCGCCAAGTGGAAGACGACGCTGCAGCTCACCGCACTCGCCATGGAGCTGATCGTGGCCGCCTGGGGCGCCTTCAGCCTTCCTGACGGCACGCCCTTCCGCGAAAGCTTCGAGATCGCCGCCCACGCGCTGTTCTGGATCGCCACGCTGGTGACGCTGGTCACCGGCGTCCAGTACTGGGAACAGACCCGCAAGGCGCTGTCGACCTGAACGCGCCGCTCAGCACTCCGCCAGGTTGACGGCGAGCCCGCCCAGGCTGGTCTCCTTGTAGACGTGGCTCATGTCCTCGCCGGTGCGCTTCATGGTGGCGATGACCTTGTCGAGGCTGACCGTGTGCTGCCCGTCGCCCAGCATGGCGAGCCGCGTGGCGTCGATGGCCTTGACCGCGCCCATGGCGTTCCGCTCGATGCAGGGGATCTGCACCAGCCCGCCGATCGGATCGCAGGTGAGCCCCAGGTTGTGCTCCATCCCGATCTCGGCGGCGTTCTCGATCTGGGCGTTGGTGGCGCCCAGCGCGGCCGCCAGACCCGCCGCGGCCATGGAGCACGCCACGCCCACCTCGCCCTGGCAGCCCACCTCGGCGCCGGAGATCGACGCGTTGCGCTTGTAGAGCGCCCCGATCGCCGCCGCGGTCAGCAGGAAAGTCCGCCGCCCCGCCGCCGTGCCGCTGTGGAAGCGGTCGTAGTAGCGCAGCACCGCCGGCAGGAGGCCCGCCGCGCCGTTGGTCGGCGCCGTGACCACCCGCCCGCCGGCGGCGTTCTCCTCGTTCACCGCCAGGGCCCAGAGGTTCACCCAGTCCAGCGCCGACAGCGGGTCGGCGATCTGGCGGTCGGCGTTCTCGATCAGGTTCCTCCAGATGCCGTGCGCCCGCCGCTGGACCTGGAGCGAGCCCGGCAGCACGCCCTCGGTCTTCATGCCGCGCTCGATGCAGGCGTACATGGCGGCCGCGATCTCATCGAGACCGGCGTCGATCTCGGCCTCGGTGCGCACCGACAGCTCGTTGGCCGCCATCAGCCCGGCGATGCTGAGCCCGGCGGCCTGCGCCTGCCCCAGCAGCTCGGAGCCGCTGTCGAACGGGTAGGGGATCGGCAGCGCGCGGACGGGGGCGAGGTTGCGGGCGATCTCGTCCTCGTCGCGCACGAAGCCGCCGCCGATGGAGAAATAGGTGCGCGCCGCCAGCGTCCGGCCCTCGGCGTCGAAGGCGGCGAAGCCGAGCGCGTTCGGATGCTGCGGCAGGCGCGTGCGCCCATCCCACAGGATGTCGCGCGCCTCGTCGAAGCCGATCTCGCGCGCGCCGGCCAGCATCAGCCGCCCGTGCGCGCGCACGGCGGCCACCACGGCGTCGGCCGCATCCGGATCGAGGGTCCGCGGCTGAAAGCCCGCGAGCCCCAGGATCACCGCCCGGTCGGTCGCGTGCCCGCGGCCCGTCAGCGCCAGCGAGGCGTAGAGCGTGGTCTGCACCCGCGCCGTGCGGTCGAGGTCCCCGCCCAGCCGCTCGAGGAACCGGCCCGCCGCCGTCATCGGCCCCATCGTGTGCGAACTGGACGGGCCGATCCCCAGCTTGAAGAGGTCGAAGACGCTGACGTGCATGGCGCGCTCTCTGGACGCCTTGCGTCCGGGTTTCAAGCCGCGCCGGCGGTCGCCGCGTCTTGCTCAGCTCATCGGGCTCGCCGGCGGCGCGGGCTCGGGCAGCGGGATCCACTCGTCGTGGTCGGCGTCGGGGAGCTTCATGCGACCGGCGCGCCAGTCGGCCTTGGCCTGTTCGATGCGCTCCCTGGACGAGGAGACGAAGTTCCACTCGATGAAGCGCGGGCCCAGCGGCTCGCCGCCCAGCAGCATGACGATGGCGGGCGTGACGGCCGTGAAGAGCACCGGCTCGCCGGGCGCGAACACCAGCATCTGGCCGGCCTGGAACGTGCGGCCCCCGACCTCGACCTGACCCTGGGCGACATAGGCGGCCCGCTCGGGATACTCGGCCGGCAGTTCGGCCCGGGCCCCGGCGTCGAGGCGCCAGTGGACGTAGAACATCGGCGAGTGGGTCGCGACCTTCGCCTCGGCGCCGAACGCCTTGCCGGCGATCAGGCGGGCCCACATGCCGCCGCCCTCGTAGGTGGGCAGGTCGTCGGGGCCGTGGTTCGCGAAGGCCGGCTCGGTCTCCTCCAGTTCCGTGGGCAGGGCCACCCAGGCCTGGATCCCGTGGATGGCGCCGCCGCGGGCCCGAAGGGTCTCGAACCGCTCGGAATGGGTGATGCCGCGGCCCGCGGTCATCCAGTTCACCTCGCCGGGCTGGATGTCCTGCGTCACGCCGGTGGAGTCGCGGTGGGTGATCGCGCCGTCGAAGAGGTAGGTCACGGTCGACAACCCGATGTGCGGATGCGGCCGGACATCGACGTTGCGCGGGAAGCCGGGCTGAAACTCGGCCGGCCCCATGTGGTCGAAGAACGCGAACGGACCGACCATCCTGCGCCTGGCGAACGGCAGCACCCGCCCGACCTCGAACCCGCCGAGGTCCTTGCGGCGCTGGTCGATGACGAGGTCGATCATGTCGGGCTCCTTGTGTGCGGAGCCTCAGGATTGCGCCGGACCATGGCGAGCGCAACCGTCGCCGGGCCGGCGGAGCGGCCGCTCAGCCCTGCGCGCTCACATACGGGCTGACGAGGCCGAGCGGGGCGGCGGTGGTGTTCTTCACGGAGCGGATGACGATGCGGCTCTCGATGTTCGAGACCAGGCCCAGGCCCAGGATCTTGTCGCGCAGGAAGTCGTCGAACGCGTGCATGTCGCGGGTGACGATCCGCAGTTCGTAGTCGCACGCGCCGGTGACTGTGGCGCACTGGACGACCTCGGCCAGCTTGCCGATCGCGGTCTCGAAGCTCTCGAGGTTCTCCTTGGTCGGCAGGCTGAGCTTGACGGTGCAGTAGACCTCGAAGCCGAGGCCCAGCTTGTCGCGGTCGAGGATGGTGACGCGGCGCTGGATCACGCCCGCGTCCTCCAGCCTCTTGATGCGCCGCCAGCAGGGGCTGGAGGACAATCCGACCCGCTCGGCGATCTCGGCGACGGACAAACCTGCGTCGTGCTGGATCAAATCCAGGATCTTGGCATCGACCGCGTCGAGAGCCTCGGACAATTTTTCCTCCTGTCGACGCCACGAGAGCATATGGTTCTTGCCCCGGATGCGAGGTCGCAGGGCATGCTTTTGGCAAGCATTTGCGGCGCACTTATATGATCTTGCAGGCGACGTGGGGAGGCCCGAAAGGAAGAAAATTGCGATGCGCCACCAGGAAGTGACGCTCGACGACAAATTTCTGCTCACGGATGGCCGGGTGTTCATCACCGGGGTCCAGACGCTTCTCCGTGTCCTGATGGACCAGAAGCGGCTCGATTCCGCGGCCGGGCTGAACACGGCAGGCTTCGTTTCGGGCTATCGCGGCTCGCCGCTGGGCGGGCTCGACCAGCAGGCCGCGCGCGCGGGCAAGTACCTGAAGGCGGCGGAGGTCGTCTTCAAGGAGGGCCTAAACGAGGATCTCGCCGCCACGGCCGTGTGGGGCAGCCAGCAGGCCAACCTGTTCCCGCAGGCCCGCTACGACGGCGTCTTCGGCATGTGGTACGGCAAGGCGCCCGGCGTGGACCGCACCGGCGACGCCTTCAAGCACGCCAACTTCGCCGGCGTGTGGCCCAAGGGCGGCGTGCTGGCTGTGGCCGGCGACGACCACACCTGCAAGTCCTCCACCCTGCCCAGCCAGTCGGAGTACGCCTTCCAGGACTTCGAGATGCCGGTGCTGTCGCCCGCCGACGTGCAGGAGGTGCTGGACTACGGCCTGATGGGCTTCGCGCTCAGCCGCTTCTCGGGCCTGTGGGTCGGGATGATCGCGCTGGCCGACACCATGGATTCGGGCGCGACCATCGACGTCTCGCTGTCGCGCCACCGGTTCCATGCGCCCGAGAACTTCCGCCTCCCGGCGGGCGGGCTCGGCATCCGGCTCAAGGACCAGCCGCTCGACAAGGAGCGGCGCCTGCGCACCCAGAAGATCCCGGCGGCGCTCGCCTTCGCCCGCGCCAACCGGATCGACCGGATCGTGCTGGGCGCGGCGCGCCCGCGGCTGGGCATCGTCTGCCAGGGCCAGGCCTACAAGGACGTGATCGAGGCCTTCTCGGCGATGGGGATCACCCAGGCCGAGGCCGCCTCGCTGGGCGTCGCGATCTACAAGGTCGGCATGCCGTGGCCGCTGGAGCCTCAAGGGTTGCGCGGGTTTGCCGCCGGCCTCGAGACCCTGATGGTGATCGAGCACAAGCGGCCGCTGATCGAGACCCAGGCCCGCGCCGCGCTCTACGACCTGCCGGCCCATGCGCGCCCGGTCATCATCGGCAAGACCGACGAGACCGGCGCACCGCTGCTGTCGGAACTGACCTCGCTGTCGGTGGCGGAAATCGCGCTGGCCATCGCCGACCGGCTGCCGGCCGGCGGGCATATGGACCGGGTCTACGACTACCTGAACCGCGTCTCGGCCGCCTCGATGGCCGCGGTCACGCTCTCGGCCGACCAGCAGAGGAAGCCCTTCTTCTGCTCCGGCTGCCCGCACAACACCTCGACCCGCCTGCCGGAAGGCAGCCGCGCGCTGGCCGGCATCGGCTGCCACTACATGGCGAGCTTCAGCGACCCGGCGACCGACCTGAACAGCCACATGGGCGGCGAGGGGCTCTCCTGGATCGGGGCCTCGCCCTTCACCGACGAGAAGCACGTCTTCGTCAACCTGGGCGACGGCACCTACAACCACTCGGGCTCGCTCGCCATCCGCGCCGCCGTCGCGGCGAAGGCGAACATGACCTACAAGCTGCTGTTCAACGACGCGGTCGCCATGACCGGCGGCCAGCAGGCGGAGAGCGGCTTCACCGTCCCGCAGATCACCCGCCAGCTCGCCTCGGAAGGCGTGGCCAGGGTGGTGGTCGTGGCCGCCGAGCCCGAGCGCTACGCCGGGGTCACCGACCTGGCCCCCGGCGTCGAGGTCCGCCCGCGCATCGAGCTGATGAAGGTGCAGCGCGAGTTGCGCGACACCCCAGGTGTCACGGTGCTGATCTACGACCAGGTCTGCGCCACCGAGAAGCGCCGCCGCCGCAAGCGGGGCAAGATGGCCACCGCGCCGCAGCGGGTGATGATCAACCCGCTGGTCTGCGAGGGCTGCGGCGACTGCTCCAAGACGTCGAACTGCGTGTCGGTCGAGCCGCTGAACACCGCGTTCGGCCGCAAGCGGAAGATCAACCAGTCGACCTGCAACCAGGACTATTCGTGCCTGGACGGCTTCTGCCCGAGCTTCATCACCCTGGAGGGCGCCGAGAACGCGCACCGCGAGGCGATGCCGGCGCTGACGGCCGACTCGACGCCGCTGCCGGCGTTCCGGGACCTGAAGGGCGTGCAGAACATCGTCTTCACCGGCGTCGGCGGTACGGGCGTCACCACGGTGGCGTCGATCCTGGCCATGGCCGCCCACGTCGACGGCCGCTCGGCCAGCGTGGTCGACATGACGGGCCTGGCGCAGAAGGGCGGGGCGGTCTTCAGCCACGTGCGCATCGGCGAGACCGAGACCACCACCATCGGCGGGCGTGTCCCGGCGGCGAGCGCCAACGTGCTGATTGCATGTGACCTGCTCTCGGCCGCCGGCCCCGACGCGCTGGCGCTCTATGCGAAGGACCGGACGGTGGCGGTGGGCAACGCCGACTTCGCGCCGACCGCCGACTTCGTCACCGACCGCGACGTGCGCTTCGACGCCGACGAGCAGGGCCGTCGCATCGCCGCGGCCGTGCAGAGCTATGACGCCGCGCCAGCCAGCCACCTGGCCGAGAGCCAGCTGGGCGACGCGATCTACGCCAACATGATCATGCTGGGCTTCGCCTGGCAGAAGGGCGTGATCCCGGTGTCGAGCCGCGCGCTCTTCCGCGCCATCCATCTGAACGGCGTCGAGGCCGAGGCCAACCTCCAGGCCTTCGAACTGGGCCGGAAGGCGGCCCACGACCCGTCGGCCCGGGGCAAGCGCGAGGACGACGTGCCCACGCCGGAGACGATGCCGCTGGACGAGCTGATCGCCCATCGCGTGGCCGAGCTCGCCGCCTACCAGGACAAGGCCTACGCCGACCGCTACCTCGCCCGCGTGGAGAAGGTGCGCGCCGCCGAGGCCGCCCTGGGCTCGAGCGACCTCACCCGCGCCGTGGCGGTCAGCCTCTACAAGCTGATGGCCTACAAGGACGAGTACGAGGTGGCGCGGCTCTACACCGACGGCCGCTTCGCCAGATACCGCGCCGAGACCTTCAAGGGCGGCAAGGCCAAGGTGTGGCTCTCACCGCCGCTGCTGGCCCGCAAGGGGCCGGACGGCAAGCCGGTGAAGGTGGCCTTCTCGCCCTGGATGCTGGACCTGGCGTTCCCGACGCTGGCGAAGCTCAAGGGCCTGCGCGGCGGCGCCCTCGACGTGTTCGGCAAAACCGCCGAGCGCAGGATGGAGCGCGGCCTGATCGCCGACTTCGAAGCCGACGTCGACACGCTGGCCGCCGGCCTCACGAAGGCCAACCACCACCTCTCGGTCCAGCTCGCGGCGGTCCCGCAGCAGATCCGCGGCTTCGGCCACGTGAAGGAGGCCAGCGTGGGCCCGGCCAAGGCCGAGGCGAAGCGCCTGTGGAAGGCGTGGGCCGATGTCGGCGCGAAGGCGGCGGCGGAGGCGTAGCTCCACCATTCCAAACGTCATCCCGCGGACAACCGCGGGATGACGTGCGAGGGGATGACAAACGGAGGTCAGGGCTTCAGCGTGGCGAAAACCGCCACGGAGGCTGCCATGGACTGGCCCGTCATCACCGCCGAGCTGGAACAGCTCCTGAAGCTGCGGTCGATCCCGTTCGGGATGAAGCTCTACGAGGACCGCGCCGAGATGGAGGCCGTCCCGCGCATCCGGCGGCCGCAGCACGTCCACACGCTGGACCAGCTCGTGGGGCAGGCCTCGCGGCTGGGCTGGACGGTCGGCGTCACCGCCGACGACCTGGTCGGCAGCCAATGCCGCGCGGTCGTGGGCCTGGGCGGCGCCAAGACGCCGGAGTGGCAGTCGGGCAAGCACATGACCGGCGTCTGGTTCGAGACGATCGAAGACGCCACGGCCCACCAGGCGGCGATGCACTGCGTGCCGGACGGGCGCTATGAGGCGCTGGCCATCGGCCCCTTGAGCGCCGGCAAGATCGCCGACTTCGACATCGCGCTCTTCTACGCGACGCCCGGGGCGATGATCTATTTCATCAATGGCTTGCAGTGGTCGGGCTACAAGAAGTTCGACTGGGGCGTGGTGGGCGAGAGCGCCTGCGCGGACAGCTGGGGCCGGGCGCTCACCAGGCGCGAGCCCAGCCTCTCCATCCCCTGCTTCGCCGAGCGCCGCTACGGCGGCGTCCTCGACGACGAGATGCTGATGGCGCTCCCGGGCGAGCACCTGGTCAAGGCCATCGCCGGCATGAAGGCGCTCGCGAAAAACGGCTTCCGCTACCCCTTCCCGCAGTACGGCGTGCAGCAGGACGTGCGGGCGGGGATGGCGGTGAGCTATGGACCGTAGAGCTAGTGAGTCTGCGATAGGGTGATCGTCTTCGAGAAATCGCCTGCGCGTGCGTCGCGCTCGCGGACGAAGACATAGAAGAGGCCGCCGTCGCCCCAGTTCATCCCGAGCGCGTTGTCGGAGTCGAACTGAAGAAGCAGGCGCCACTCACGCGCCGCGCGCCGGATCGCATCTGTGACGTCAGCGCCCTCGGGCAGCCCGCGCCGAATGAGCTCGCATGAGATCCACATTTGATCGCCCTGGATCTCTGAAGGATAGCCTCCGATGCGATGCTCCGGCCCGTCACCGAACGGCGCGCCCGTCATGTCGGAGAGCTCGTCGAGTTCTGCCTCAGAGACATCGATCTCCTGCAAGTCGATGCCCAGCCAGTCGAGACTCGGCCGGGACGTGAAGGTTTCAAAGGTCACCTTCCGTTCGGGATAGCGCCGAACGCCGGCGGGCGGCTCGCGGGTGACGACGGGCTCATCGCGGTGGAGCGCGATCTCGATCTGGTCGGCAAACCCGTAACCGTCACCATCCAGGAACGCGTAGACGCGGCCGGTCTCCGGCAGCCAGTCCGGTCCGCCGTGGGCCCGCACGTCAGCGAGATCGATCTGGGCGAGGAATGCGCGGTTGCGGCCACGAGAGGTCGGCCATAGGGCCGTCATCGGCAGCTCAGGGTCGCCGCCGAACCTCGAGAACGCCAGGCTCTTCGCGGGAATGAGGCGCAAAGTCGGCAGCGCCATCCGCGTCATGCGCGACTTGATCGCCGAAGCTTCTGATCGTGATCGCGCTTTGGCGGCGCGCCGAGGGCGCAGCCTCAAGATCACGGCGCTGCCGACGAAGGCGATGGCCGCCAAGAGAACGAGGTAAGCGGCTCCCGCCCCGACGGCGAGCAGCGCGACCTGCAAAGTCCGCCACAACGTGTCCATGCCAAGATCAGCTTCTCACACCGCGGGGCGCTCGACAAGAACAATAAGCGAACATCAATAGGCCCGCGCTGGAATCCGGTAGACGACCGCGTCGTACTTCGCGCCCGGACGCTCGGCGATGAGCTGGCCACCGAGGCGTTCGGCGATGCGGCGGCTGGCGGTGTTTTCCACGGCGACGGGCCAGAGGAAGCCGGGCTTCCCGGTAGCGGCGGAGGCCCAGCGGAGCAGGGCCGCCACGGCTTCGGCGCCGTAGCCTTGGCTGTGGGCGGTGACCCTCAGCCAGATGCCGAGTTCGGGCGTCTCGTCGGTGAGGCGTTCGGCGGCGCAGACGCCCAGGCACTCGCCGGTGTCGCGGCGGCGGATCACGAGGTTCATGTCGGCCGCGGGATCGGCGACCGCCAGCGCGGCCGCGCGGACCTGGAAGGCCTCTCGCGACGGCGGGTCCCAGCTCATCCAGCGGGTGACCTCGGGGGTGATCGCGGCGAACACCTCGTCGGCGTCGGCGAGGGTGAAACGGTGGAGCGTCAGGCGCGGGGTCTCGATTTCAGCCACCGCCCGTCTCCACGGCGACGGAGCCGTCCGGCCGTTCGGTGACCTTCAGGCCGGCGGAGAGGTCGACTTCGCCCAGGTCCACGTCTTCGCGAGGCGTGATCAGCCACGTCCGCCGCCCCGCCGTCGCCAGCACGATGCGGCCGGAGCCCCAGGTGTCCTCGGCGCGGCCCTTCAGCGCCGCGTACATGGGGTTGCGGCGCCAGGCGTGGGGGTTGGCGGGGTCGCATCTCGCGATCAGCCACTTGCCCTCGGCGTCCTGGTCGAGGACCACCTTCGTCTGGTCGGGGCGGAAGCGGTGGGGCATCTCCTCGTCCATCAGCCAGACGCACGCGAAGGTGCGGCAGGCGTGCGGGCGGGTCTCGTAAATCGTGCAGCCTGCGCCCGGCTTCGTGTGGTCGCAGAGCTTGCCGACCGGCTTGGCGAGGTCGGCGACGGCCAGCACCTTGCAGCACATCGTGCAGGGGCCGCAGGTCTTCACCGCGCGACGCCGACCCAGACGATGTGGCGCGGGCCCTTGCCCGACGGGCTGGCGCCCACCCGGTGCTCGGTGACGGCGAAGCCCGCGCGGCGCAGGCGCCCGGCGAAGGCCTGGTCCGGGCCGGCGGACCAGACGGCCAGCACGCCGCCGGTCTTCACCGCCCGCCGCATCGCAGCCAGCCCGGCCACGGAATAGAGGCCGTCGTTGGCGTCGCGGTTCAGGCCGTCGGGGCCGTTGTCCACGTCCATCAGGATCACGTCGTAGGGCGGCCTGGCCCCCGCCAGCAGGTCGGCGACGTCCGTCAGCACGACGCGAGCCCGCGGGTCGTCGAGGCTGTCGCCGTAGAGGCGGGCCATGTGCGTGCGGCCCCAGTCGATCACCTGCGGCACCAGCTCGGCGACGGTGATCTCGGCGTCCTTCGGCAGGGCGGCCAGCGCGGCGCGCAGGGTGAAGCCCATGCCCAGGCCGCCGATCAGCATGCGCGGCGCCCTGGTCGGCGGCAGCCTCGCGACGGCAAGGTCGCACAGCGCGACCTCCGAGCCGTAGAGCCGGCTGTTCATCAGCTCGATCCCGCCCGACATGATCGAATAGTCCTGTCCCCGCTGCATGAGCCGCAGTTCGCCGCCGCCGGG
>NZ_JAEUMO010000186.1 GCF_016793285.1 Phenylobacterium sp. | reverse complement strand
GTCTTCGCCACGCCGATCTTCCAGAAGCCGCTCGCGCTCGGCGCGGACGTGGTGGTCTATTCAGCGACCAAGCACATCGACGGCCAGGGCCGCGTCCTCGGCGGCGCGATCCTCGGCGACGCCCAGTTGCTGACCGACGCCTACAAGGACATGCACCGCCACACCGGCCCGGCGCTCTCGCCGTTCAACGCCTGGGTGCTGCTGAAGGGCCTGGAGACGCTGGAGTTGCGCGTGCGCCGCCAGACCGAGACCTGCGGCAGGATCGCGGACGCCATCGCCGCGCATGCGAAGGTCGGCAAGACCATCTATCCGGGCCGCCCCGACCACCCGCAGGCCGCGGTGGTCGCCAACCAGATGACCGGCGGCGGCAGCGTCGTGGCCTTCGACCTGGGCAGCCGCGAGGCCGCCTGGCGCTTCCTCGACGCACTGGAGATCTTCGACATCTCCAACAATCTCGGCGACGCCAAGTCGATGGCCACGCACCCCTGCACCACCACCCACCGTTCGATGCCCGAGGCCGAGCGCCTGGAGATCGGCCTCACCGAGGGCTGGGTGCGCATGAGCGTGGGTCTGGAAGGCGCGAACGACCTCATTCGCGACGTCAGCCGGGCGCTGGACGCAGCGTAGGTCCTTCCTGTCCGAGAAGGGGGCCCGTCACGCCGCCAGCGACGCGGGCTCCACGGCGTAGACGCGGCTGCAGTACTCGCAGGTGACGTGGATCTTGCCGTCGTCCTCGACCATGTCGTCGCGTTCGGCGGCGTCGAAGCTCTTCAGCACCGTCACGATCCGCTCCTGGCTGCACCGGCAGAAGGCGCGCAGCGGCCGCGAGCCGAACACGCGCACGCCGTCCTCGTGGAACAGCCGGAAGAGCAGCGTCTCCGACGAGAGGTCCGCGTCCAGCAGCTCGTCCTCGCCGATGGTCTCGAAGAACGCCTGCGTGCGGTTCCAGGCCTCGAGGGTCTCGCCGCGCGTGTCGTCGGCGGCGATGTACTGGATGAGGAAGCCGCCGGCCCGCCACCCGCCGTCCTCGCGGCCGACCGCCAGACGGACCCGGGTCGGGGTTTGTTCCGACTGGGCGAAGTACTGCTCCGCGCAGAGCGCCAGCGTCTCGCCCTCGATGGCGGTCATGCCCTGGTAGCGGTCCATCTCCGGCCCCTGGTCGACCGTCATCATGAAGACGCCCTGGCCCAGCAGGCTCTTGGCGCCGGGACGCTGGAAGCCGCCGCTCACCTGCTCGACCTCGCCCGGGTCGAACCGGCAGTAGCCGCGCAGGCCGCCCGAGGTGTCGTAGTCCGCCACCACGTAGCGCACGGGGCCGTCGCCGCGGGCCTCCACGATCAGGCGGCCCTCGAACTTCAGGTTCGAGCCGACGAGGGCGGCCAGAGCGCACGCCTCGCCCAGCAGGTTCGCCACGGGTTCGGGATAGTCGTGTCCGCGCAGGATCTCGTCGACCGCAGGACCCAGGCGCGCCACGCGGCCGCGGACGGGTTCCCCCTCGATCTGGAAGGCGCCGACGACGTCGTCGGGAATGTTCGTATCAGGCATCGGCGCAATATAGTCGTCCGCGGCGCGGTTGCGAGGCGACGCGTCGTCCCGGCGCACGTTCGCCGAACTCCGGGCGGGACCCCCGTGCGGGCGGCATGCCGAGACGGCCCGCGGCGGGCGCCGCTGCGAGCCTGGCTGGATCTGTGTTCATGGGCGGCCGGGACGGCGAGGAGCGCGACGCGGCCCCGACGGCGGGCTTGCCTCTTCCACGGCCGCCGCAAGGGGGGTGAGGATGGCTTCTAGCGCGCCTCCACGCGGCGGAAGTCCAGCGCGTAGACACGGCTGTTGGTGAAGCGCAGCGCCGTCGGCCGGCCCTTCGCGTCGCGCACGATGCGGATCAGGTTCCCGTCGCCCTGGAAGGCGTCCTGGTAGAGCGGCTGCAGGACGTAGGAGGCGCTGGGCCGGTCCGCGGGCGCGGCCACGGCGAGCCCGCCCTTCACGCTCACCACCAGCACGCCGCCCGCCTCGGGGCTCGAATAGGCGCCGGCGAGGGGCAGGAGTTCGGGCTCCTGCGGCCTCCACTCGGCCTTGCGGGCGAAGGTCACCCTCTCGCCGGCCGGGTCCAGGCGTTCGACGGTGTCGCCGGCGAAGGCGAAGTCCATGCCGCCGCCGAGGTAACGCCCCGCCTCGGCCTGCGGCTGGAAGGCGCCGCCGCCGCGCAGGCGCAGTTCGCCCCTGTCGGCGACGACGCGCAGCACGTTGCCCGTGCGCTCGTCCACGTAGGCGCCGGGGAAGCGCGCCAGGTCCTGGTCCGGGGCCAGCCGCGCCGCGCCGGGCGTCGCGGGCGGCGGCAGCACGGCGTCGACCACCCGGTGGCCGATCTGGGTCGGATTGACGTCGCCACGGTTGCACAGCAGCGCCACCGACAGGCCGGCCGACGGCACACGGGCCAGCCAGGCGCGGTAGGCCGCCGTCGCGCCCGAGTGCGAAACCTCCTCGCGCCCGCTCCACGGCAGCACCATCAGGCCCCGCGCGTAGGTGATCTGCCGCCCGCCGGTCAGCTTGGGGCGTTCGGCCATCCTCTCGGCGATCCCGGCGCCCAGCCGGCCCTCGCTCAACGCCCGGTTCCAGATCAGGAGGTCGCCCACCGTCGTCAGCAGCGCGCCGTGGCCGTAGGTGTTCTCGAACGGCATCTCCTGCAGCCAGTTCCCGTTCTGGCCTGGCGTGTAGGCGACGGCGCGGTCCTTCACGACGCGGCGGAAGTTGTCGCGCCAGCTCGTCCGCGTCATGCCCAGCGGCTGGAACAGACGCTCCTTCGTGAACTCGGCCAGCGACTTGCCGCTGACCCGCTGCACGATCAGGCCGGCGAGGTTGTAGCCGGTGTTGGTGTACGAGTAGGCCTCGCCCGGCGTGTAGTTCAGGCTCTTCTGCCGCGCCGCGATCAGCAGCACCTCCTGCGGCGTGTAGATGCGGCTGGTCCGAGGCCAGCCCGCCAGCGCCGCCACCTCGCCCCAGTCGCGCAGGCCGCTGGTGTGGGAGAGCAGCATGTCGACGGTGATCGGCCGGCCGTAGTCCGGCATCTCGGGCAGGTACTTCCGGATGTCGTCGCTGAGCGCCAGCTTGCCGTCGGCCGCCAGCAGCAGGATCGCGGCGGCCGTGAACTGCTTGGAGACCGACCCGGCCTCGAAGATCGTGTCGGGCGTGATGGCGACCCCGTGCTCCAGGTCGGCCGAACCGAAGCCGCGCAGGACGGGCGCCTGCCCCGTCCGCTCGACGCCGACCGCGCAGCCGGGATCGTCCGCCCCGAACCGCGCGAACACGCCCGCGACAGGGTCGGCGGAAGGCGCCGCGGGCGCCTGAGCCTGCGCGCCCGTCGCCACGGCCAAGGCCCCGGCCAGCCCGATCCACCGCATCCTCGGCCTCCCCGCTTCCTGCCCGTCTAGTTGTTGCCGCCGATCAGGTCGCCCAGGCCGCCCAGCACCGAGCCCTCGCCACGGTTCTGGCCGCCCGGCCCGGCCGCCGCCAGCATCCGGCCCGCGAGGCGCGCGAACGGCAGAGACTGGATCCAGACCTTCCCGGGGCCGGTGAGGCGCGCGAAGAACAGGCCTTCGCCGCCGAAGAAGACGCTCTTCACGCCGCGCACCATCTCCAGGTCGAAGTCCACGCTGGGGGTGAAGGCCGCGAGGCAGCCGGTGTCGACGTGCAGTTGCTCGCCCGGCGCCAGTTCGCGCTCGACCAGCGTGCCGCCCATCTGCACGAACACCCAGCCGTCGCCGTCGAGCTTCTGCATGATGAAGCCCTCGCCGCCGAACAGGCCGGTCATGACCTTGCGCTGGAAGGCGATGCCGATCGACACGCCCTTGGCCGCGGCCAGGAAGCTGTCCTTCTGGCAGATCAGCGTGCCGCCCACCGAGTCCAGCTTGATCGGCAGGATCGCGCCCGGCGTCGGCGAGGCGAACGCCACCTTGGCCTTGCCGCGGCCCTGATGCGTGAAGACCGTCGTGAACAGGCTCTCGCCGGTCAGCAGGCGCTTGCCGGCGCCCAGCAGCGAACCCATGAAGCCGCCCTGCTGGCCCGAACCGTCGCCGAACACGGTGGTCATCTCGACCGAGGCGTCCTTCCACACGAACGAACCCGCCTCGGCGATCGCGCTCTCGCCGGGATCCAGCTCGATCTCGACGAACTGGAGCTCCTCGCCCTTGATCTCGAAGTCGATGTCGTCGGCGACACCGGCGCTGCGCATGTGATGGTTCCAGGGGCCTTGCGACATGGGGGAGGTCTCCGGTTGGGGTTCGGTGTCAGTAGCCGACGTGGGTGAGGTATAGCCCTTCGGCCGGCGCGACGGGGCCGCAGGCCTTGCGGTCGCGGGCTTCCAGGGCGGCGGCGACATCGGCCTTGGTCCAGCGGCCGACGCCGACCTCGGCCAGGGTGCCGGTCATCGAGCGGACCTGGCGGTGCAGGAACGAGCGCGAGGCGAACTCGAGGATGACCTCGCCGCCCTCGCGGCGCACGGCGGCGACGTCCAGGGTCTTCATCGGCGACTTCGCCTGGCACGCCAGGTCGCGGAAGGTGGTGAAGTCGTGGTGGCCCACCAGCACCTGGGCGGCGGCGTGCATCGCC
>NZ_JAEUMO010000168.1 GCF_016793285.1 Phenylobacterium sp. | reverse complement strand
GCCTGGGCGGCGTCGGGCGCGGCGCGGTGGGCGCGCCACCAGGCGAGGTCGGCCTGGAGGTCGGGCGCGGGGGGCACGGCGGTCTCCGTCAGCCTCCGCGGGCGAACCGGGCGAGGTCGGCGGCGGTGTCGCGGCTGATCTCGGGGCAGGCGATGGAGAAGATCTCCGTGCCATGGATCGTGCCCATCACCTGGCGGCAGCGGGCCGGCTGGCCGGCGCGCAGCAGCAGGCGGTAGAAGCCGATGCCCTCGTCGCGCAGCGGGTCGCACTCGTTGACGCTGACGACCACCGGCGGCAGGCCGCGGACGTCGGCCTCGGTGGCGAAGCCGGGCCAGGCCAGCGGGTTCTTCGCCTCGAAGGCGTCGATGCCGTAGGCCATGGCGCCGCGGTTGTTGTGCAGCTCCAGGAGGATGCCGTTGTTCTCGACGGAGGAGGGGTTGTCGGGGTGCGGCCACCGGCCGGCGATGTAGGGGCAGAGGGCGTAGAGGCCTTTGACGAGGCCGATGTCGCCGTCCTTCAGGAGCTTGAGGCCGGTGGCGAGGGTAAGGTTGCCGCCGCCGCTCTCGCCCGCGACGATCAGGCGGTCGGGGTCGAAGCCGAGGCTGGCGGCGTTGGCGTGGGCCCACTTCACGGCGCTGACGCAGTCGTCGAGGCCGGCGGGGAACGGCGCCACCTCGGGCGCGGAGCTGGGGCGCAGCGCGTTGCGGAAATCGGGCATGACCACCGTGACGCCCATGCTGGCGATGATGCGGCCCCAGGACGAATACATGCCGTTGAAGGCGCTCATGGTCTGCATGCCGCCGCCGTGGATGTAGACGACGCCGGGCAGCTTCTCGGATGTGTCGGGGCGGATGACGGCGGCCTGGATGGTGTGGCCGCCGGGCTGGGAGACGTAGGTCTCGCGGCGGATGGAGAGGCCCTTCGACGGCGCGTTGGCCTCGCTGTCGCAGGCGTCGAAGAGGCCCTGCATGGCGGCCTCGGCGGCCAGCGCGGCGGGCGTGTTGGCCTCGGCGACCAGGGCTTCGCGGCTGGCGATGTCGCCGACGGGCGGCCGGTCGGGCCAGCCGAACACGGCCTTGATGCGCGGGTCGATCCGCGGGTCGCGGGCGAGCTTGGAGGCGGGCACGTCGTTCATGGGCTTCTCCCGGAGGTCGGTGGGAGCGTGGCGCCGGGACGGCGGGGAAGTCCAGCGGACTTCCCCTCCCGGCCCGCGCGATCAGAGCGCGAAGGTGAAGCCGCCGTTCACCGGATAGACCTGGCCGGTGATCCAGGGCGAGGCGTCGGAGGCCAGGAACTGGACCATGTTGGCCACGTCGTCGGGGCGGCCGGGCCGGCGCACGATGTACTTCTCGAGGGTGCGCTTCAGGCGTTCCGGGTCGCCGTTCAGCGTGCGTTCGACGGCCGGCGTGGCGGTGAGCGCGATGGCGACGCAGTTGGCGGTGATCTGGTAGCGGCCGAGCGTGCGGGCCACCGAGCGCATGAAGCCGGCGGCGCCGGCCTTGGCGCCGGCGTAGATCTCCATGCTGGCGTCGCCCCAGCGGCTGGCGTCGGAGATCACGGTGACGATGCGGCCGGGCGCCTGGCGCTGGAGCATGCCGGGGATGACCGCGGCGGTGCAGTTCATGACGCCGTAGAGGTTGACGCCGATGAAGCTGTTCCAGACCTCGGGACTGGTCTCCCAGAACGGCTTGCCGAGCTCGGCCGAGGGCGTGGCGCCGGCGTTGCCCGCGTTGTTCACCAGGATGCCGACGGGGCCCAGGTCGGCGGCGGCCCTGGCGACCATCTCCTTGACGGCCAGGTGGTCGGAGACGTCGCACTGGAGCGCCAGCGCCTTGCCGCCGGCGGCCCTGATCTCGTCGGCCACGGCCTCGGCGCGGGCGAGGTGGTAGTCGTTGACGACGACCCCGCCCGAGTTGAGGCCATCCGCCAGTTGCAGGGCCACCTGGCGGCCGACGCCCTGGCCGGCGCCGGTGACGAGGGCGACGCGGCCCCCGAGGTCGAGGATGTCGGTCATCGTGGTCTCGCTCCCTTGTTCGTCGCCGCCACTCTCGCGCCGGCGCCGTGGGGTCAGGGAAGCCCTCCCCGGTCAGGCCTCGGCGTCGGCCTTGGCCTGGGCGGCGCGCATGGCGGCCATCATCCTGGCGAAGGCGCCGGTGCGGATGAGCTCCTTGCGCTCCTCGAGGCCGCGGTTGAGCTCGACCAGGGTCCGGGCGGCGTGTTCGTTC
>NZ_JAEUMO010000159.1 GCF_016793285.1 Phenylobacterium sp. | reverse complement strand
GGTCGAACTGAAGATCGAGATCGACGCGCGGCTTCTGGAGCGCGCTCAAGAGGCCGGCATCTCAATTGAGAAGTTGGCCGAAGCGGAGCTGCGGCGCGCGCTCGCTGACCTCGACCCTGACTTGGCGCGGTATCGAGGGCTCTCCGACGAGCAAAAGGCCCGGCTCTGGGGAGACGAGAACGCGGAGGCGATCGAGGCGCACAAGGCGCGGATCGCCGAGTTTGGCGTGTTCGGCGAAGACTTTCGGTCCTGGTAGTTGCGGCAGTTCGACGTCTACGAGAATCCGTCGCAGCGAAGTCGCCGGTCGATCCCGTATCTGATGGTGCTGCAGTCCCACTTTCTCGAGGATACGCCCACCGTCATCGTTGCGCCTCTCATCTCCGACGGCGGACGAACGGCATACACGGTCGCGAGTCTGCGGGTCGACTTCAACGACCGGCGCTACGCGCTGGCGCTCGCAGAACTTGCGAACATTGAACGGCGGACCCTAACGCGAACCGTCGGAAACCTGCGCCAGCACGAAGACGACATCCGCCGCGCCCTCGAGCGCATCTTCACCGGCTTCTAGGCCCGGCGCATCACAGCGAAGTCGGCGAGGTCCTGGAGGGCGGGGCGCCAGCCGTTGGAGCCGTAGTCGGCGATGGCGGCCTTGGCGCTGTCGGCGTAGCTAACGGCCAGCGCCAGGGTGTCGTCGAGCGCGCGGGTCTCGCGCATCAGGGCGATGGCGTGGTCGAGGTCGGCGGGCTCCTGCTCGCGCCGGTCGATGGTGCGGACCCAGAAGTCGCGCTCGGAGGCGGCCGTGCGCTGCATGGCCAGCAGCAGCGGGAGCGTGACCTTGCCCTCCCGGAAGTCGTCGCCCGGGTTCTTGCCCAGGGTGGCGGCGTCGCTGGAGTAGTCGAGCGCGTCGTCGATGAGCTGGAACGCCAGGCCCAGGTCCTGGCCGAACTGGCGCAGCGCCCGGCAGCGTTCGGGCGGCGCGCCGGCCGAGACCGCGCCGGCCTCGGCGGCGGCGGCGAACAGCTCGGCGGTCTTGGCGCGGATGATGTCGATGTAGACGTCCTGGGTCAGGTCCAGGTCGTGGCTGCGGGTGAGTTGCAGCACCTCGCCCTCGGAGATCACGCGGCTGGCGCGGGCCAGGATCTCCAGCGCCGCCATCGAGCCCGCGCCCACCATCAGCTCGAAGGCGCGCGCGAACAGGAAGTCGCCCACCAGCACGCTGGCCGGCGCGCCCCAGATCAGGTGGGCCGCCACGCGGCCGCGGCGCAGCTCGGAGGAGTCGACCACGTCGTCGTGCAGCAGCGTGGCGGTGTGGATGAACTCCACGGCGGCGGCGAGCTTCAGGCAGGCGTCGTCGCGCGCGCCGCACAGGCGCGCCGCGGCGATGGTCAGCAGGGGCCGCAAGCGCTTCGCCGAGCCCGCGATCAGGTGGTCGGCCAGGGCCGGGATCACCGGCACGGGACTGTCCATATGCTCGCGGATCAGGGCGTCGACGGCGCGCATGTCCGGCCCGGCCAGCGTCAGCAGCAGGTCGAGCGAGGGCGGCGCGGCGACGGCCTGGGCGACTTCCAAGACGGATATTTCCTCAACTGCCGGGGCGTCCGGGCCCTGCCGGCCGCCGTTTGCCGGGACAATGGTGACGCGATAGGGCACGGTCAAGCGGCCCACGCCGAACACGTTCAAACCCTTCGTCACGCCAAGGCCCGCGCGGATGGACGCCGTCACCGAAGACCGCCTGCTGGACGGGCGCATCCGCCTGAAGCAGCCGGTCCGCGGCTACCGCGCAGGGCTGGATGCGGCCCTGCTGGCGGCGGCCTGCGACGCGAGGCCGGGGCAGCGGGTGCTGGACGCGGGCTGCGGGCCCGGGGCGGCGCTTCTGGCGGCGGCCGCGCGACGGCCGCAGGCCCGGTTCACGGGCCTGGAGCGCGAGGCCGACGCGCTGGCCCTGGCGCGGGAGAACATCGCCCTCAACGGGATGGCGGACCGGGTCGAAGCCGTGCGCGGCGACGTGGCGCAGCGGTTCGCCGTCACCGGCCTGCCGCCCTTCGACGCCGCCATCGCCAATCCGCCGTTCTTCGACGATCCCTCGGCGCTCCGCGGACCCGCGCCGGAGAAGGCGGCGGCGTGGATGGCCGACGAGGGGCTCATGGCCTGGGCCGAGTTCCTGCTGAAGGCGGTGCGCGAGGGCGGGACGATCACGGCGATCCACCGCGCGGACCGCCTGGGCGACCTCCTCGCCCACCTCGCGCCCAAGGCCGGCTCCTTCCAGATCCGCGGCGTGCATCCCTTCGCCGACGCGCCGGCCAAGCGCGTCCTGGTGCGGGCGGTGAAGACCGGCAAGGCGCCGCTGCGGCTGCTGCCGCCGCTGGTCCTGCACGACCGCGGCGGGGCCAAGCACCGGCCCGAGGTCGAGGCGATCCTCCGCGGCGAGGCCGACCTGCCCTGGAGCTAGCCGCCCCGGCCGACCGGCGGGAGCGCGGCGCTGGAGGCGACCATCAGATGCCGAGTTCCGCCTTGCAGGTCGCATCGACGATGTCGTGCTCCTCCGGGTGCTTCTTCACCCACCCGGCCATGAAGGGGCAGGTCGGCACGACCTTCAGGCCCTGCGCGCGGGCGTGGCCGAAGGCGTAGCGGGCGAGCGCGCTGGCCACGCCCTT
>NZ_JAEUMO010000124.1 GCF_016793285.1 Phenylobacterium sp. | reverse complement strand
TGGGCGGCGGCCGCGTCCACCACGCCATGCGCACGGTCGGCGCCTGCCGTCACGCCCTGGATCTGATGTGCCAGCGGGCCGTGTCGCGCACCACCCGCGACGGGCGCCTCGCCGACCTGCAGATGGTGCAGGAGCAGATCGCCGACAGCTGGATCGCGGTGGAAAGCTTCCGCCTGCTGGTGCTGCGCACCGCCTGGCTGATCGACAAGCACAAGGACTACCAGAAGGTCCGCAAGGACATCGCCGCCATCAAGGTGGCCATGCCCAAGGTCTACGGCGACGTGGCCCAGAAGGCGGCCCACCTGCACGGCGCGCTGGGCGTCTCGAACGAGATGCCGTTCATGCGGATGGTCAACTCGGCTCTGGTCATGGGCATCGCCGACGGCCCCACCGAGGTCCACAAGGTGACCCTCGCGAAGCAGGTGCTGAAGGACTACACGCCCGACAACGACCTCTTCCCGAACTACCACATCCCCAAGCTCCAGGAGGAAGCCAAGAAGCGCTTCGCCAAGGAACTGGGCGAAATCCGCGACCACTACGCCAGCCGCCGGACGGAGAAGGCCTAGCGCGAACGGGCTCGCCGCGATGGCGCGCCAGCGCCGCTCGATTCAACCACGAATAAACACGAACGCACACGAATAGCGCCGAGCTCGTTCGTGTTCATTCGTGTGTATTCGTGGAAAATCAGGACAACGCCTGCGGCGCGCTGAGCGGGAGGGCGGTAGAACCGCGGTCCTCGACGCCGTCTGCTACGGCCCTGCAATCCTGCCGCAAACGGAGGGGTCCTTTAGGGGACCTGGAACGGCCTTCAAACGGCCGTTAGGTTCGCGCTCCCTTCTCTGGCTTCTGTTTCTCGAGGTTCTTCCGTGACCGATAAGTCCTGGCCCGTGATGTCGATCGCCGAGGCGCATGCGCGCCTGACCGGCCCGGGTTCGCCCTTCGAGATCGAGGAACAGGTCATCCGCGGCATCCCGACGAAGACCTGGAAGAACGCCCCGCCCACCCTTCGCGACGTGTTCCTCAACGGCCAGCGGTTCAAGGACCGCGAGTTCCTGGTCTACGACGACGACCGCGCCACCTACGACGCGTTCGGCCGCGCCACCATCACCCTGGCCCACCGCCTCATCGCCGACGGCGTGAAGAAGGGCGACCGGGTCGCCGTGATCATGCGCAACCTGCCGGAATGGGCCGTCTGCTTCTGGGCCGGCCAGCTGGTGGGCGCCATCGTCACGCCGCTGAACGCCTGGTGGACGGGCGCCGAGCTGGAATACGGCCTGGCCGACTCCGGGACCAAGGTCGCCTTCGTCGACGACGAGCGCCTGGAGCGGGTCGAGGAATTCCTGACCAAGCTCCCCGACCTCGAGAAGGTCTACGTCACCCGCCACGCCGCCCAGGGCCTGCCGGCCAAGTGCCATCGTCTGGAGGACGTCATCGGCGTCGTGAACAGCTGGGGGAGCCTGCCGGAGCTGGCCCTGCCGGACGTGCCGCTGGGCCCCGAGGACGACGCCACCATCCTCTACACCTCGGGCACGACGGGCCGGCCCAAGGGCGCCCTGGGCACCCACCGCAACATGACGTCCAACATCGGCGCCGGCGGCATCTCGGCGGCGCGGAACTTCCTGCGCGCGGGCGAGCCGCTGCCCGAAATGGATCCGCTGAAGGTTCCCCAGCGCTGCACCCTGCTGGTCGTGCCCATGTTCCACGCCACCGGCCTGTCGGCGACCCTGGGCCCGACGATGAACTCGGGCGGCAAGATCGTGCTGATGCGCCGCTGGGACGCCGAGCCCGCCATGAAGCTCATCCAGGACGAGAAGGTGAGTTCGACGGGCGGCGTGCCGACCATCGCCTGGCAGCTCATCGAGCATCCGGCGCGCGCGAAGTACGACCTCTCCTCGCTGGTGGCGGTGGCCTACGGCGGCGCGCCTTCGGCGCCGGAGCTGGTGCGCAAGATCGTCGAGGTGTTCCCCGGCAGCCAGCCGGGCAACGGCTGGGGCATGACCGAGACGACGGCCACCTTCACCTCGCACATGGGCCCGGACTACTCGAACCGGCCCGACAGCGCCGGCCCGGCCGCCCCGGTGGGCGAGATGCACGTGCGCGACCCCGCCGACGGCAAGACCATCCTGCCGGCGGGCAGCGTCGGCGAGCTGTGGGTGAAGGGCCCGCAGGTGGTGAAGCTCTACTGGAACAAGCCCGAGGCCACCGCCGAGACCTTCCAGGACGGCTGGCTGCGCACCGGCGACCTGGCGCGGATCGACGACGAGGGCTTCCTGTTCATCATCGACCGGGCCAAGGACATGCTGATCCGCGGCGGCGAGAACATCTACTGCGTCGAGGTCGAGAACGTCCTCTACGACCATCCCGACGTGATGGACGCGGCCATCGTGGGCATCCCGCACAAGACATTGGGCGAGGAGCCGGGCGCCATCGTGCATCTGAAGCCGGGCGGGACGGCGACCGAGCAGGAGCTGCGCGACTTCGTCCGCGCGCGGCTCGCGGCCTTCAAGGTCCCGGTGAAGGTGGTCTTCTGGCCCGAGACCCTGCCGCGCAACGCCAACGGCAAGATCCTGAAGACCGAGCTGAAGAAGGTGTTCGCGCCGGAGTCCGAAGTCGCGTGACTCCCGCTAGGTCGCCGCGCTAGCGCTAAGGGATGACCCGCAAACCCGTCATCGTCGGCCTGGGCGGCACCGTCCGCGACGGTTCGTCCACCGAGAAGGCGCTGATCTGCGCGCTGAGGCGCGCCGAGGCGCTGGGGGCCGAGACCCGCCTCCTGGGCGGCGCGTTCCTGGGGTCGCTGCCGATCTTCGACCCGCGGCCGGGCGGCCCGCACGAATCGCAGGCGGCGCTGGCCGAGGCGATCCGCGGCGCCGACGGCGTCATCGTGGCCAGCCCCGGCTACCACGGCTCGATCTCGGGCGTGGTCAAGAACGCGCTCGACACCCTGGAGCTGACCCGCACCGACGCCCGCCCCTACTTCGCGCACAAGCCGGTGGGGACGATCATCACCGCCGACGGCTGGCAGGCGGCGGGCACCACCTTGATGGCGCTGCGGGCCATCATACATGCGCTCCGGGGCTGGCCGACGCCGTTCGGCGCAGCCCTCAATTCGGCGGGGGCCGGTTTCGACGAGACCGGCTCGTGCCGCGACAAGAAGGACGCCTGGCAGCTCGACACCGTCGCCGAGCAGGTCGTGGAGTTCGCGAAGATGAAGGCAGCCGCCCCATGAAGCGCCCCTATCTCGTGCCGCCGGGCTCGCCCGACCCGGACAGCGTCTCGGGCGCGATCAGCCCGATCGAGGACATCATCGAGGACGCCCGCAACGGGCGGCCCTACATCCTCGTCGACGCCGAGGACCGGGAGAACGAGGGCGACGTCATCATCCCGGCGCAGTTCGCCACGCCCGAGCAGATCAACTTCATGGCCAAGCACGCGCGGGGCCTGATCTGCCTGTCGATCACCGGCGAGCGCGCGCGGGCGCTGCGGCTGCCGCCGATGTCGACCGACAACCAGAGCGGCCACGGCACCGCCTTCACCGTCTCCATCGAGGCGCGCGACGGCGTGACCACCGGCATCTCGGCGCACGACCGGGCGCACACCATCGCCGTCGCGGTGGACCCCACCAAGGGGCCCGACGACATCGTCTCGCCGGGCCACGTCTTCCCGCTGGTCGCCAAGGACGGCGGCGTGCTGGTCCGCGCCGGCCACACAGAGGCCGCGGTCGACATCAGCCGCATGGCGGGCCTGAACCCGGCCGGGGTGATCTGCGAGATCATGAAGGACGACGGGTCGATGGCGCGCCTGCCCGACCTCGTGGCCTTCGCCCAGCTCCACGGCCTGAAGATCGGCACCATCGCCGACCTGATCGCCTACCGCCGGCGCACCGAGCGGCAGGTGGAGCGGGTGCTGGAGACGCCGTTCGACAGCGCCTACGGCGGCCGCTTCCGGATGGTGATCTACCGCAACTCCATCGACCAGACCGAGCACGCGGTCCTGACCCGGGGCAAGATCGACCCCGACCGCCCGACCCTGGTGCGGATGCACCGCGTTGACCTGGCGACCGACATGCTGGGCGCGGTGGAGGCCCGGCGCGAGTACGTGCCGAACGCGCTGAAGGCGATGGCCGACTACGACGGCGCCGCCGTGGCGGTGTTCATCCGCGACTCCAACCCCCACTGGCTCAGCGAGCGCTATGGCCAGCCTCAGGCCGACCACTCGTCGAACATCCTGCGCGACTACGGCATCGGCGCGCAGATCCTGCTGGACCTGGGCGTCCGCGACATGCTGCTGCTGACCAGCTCGCAGACGGTGCTGCCCGCCTCGGCCGGCTACGGCCTGAAGATCGTGGGCCGGATGCCGCTGGACTGACCGCGCGCCTGGCGCGCCCCACCGTCGGGCGGCCGGATCGGCGAGGTCCACGCCTAGCCGGTCTGCGGAAACTGCGGCATTCTCCGAAATCCGGGATGAGGAGACGCGCGTAGACTCCTATGCGTGCGAATGTCGCGTGGTTCCCGTTCACCTGATCCATTAAGGATTAGAAGGGGATGGGCCATGGTAGGGTCTGAGAGATGCCCACGGAAGCCGGTCCCGAAATCCTGTCCGACGCCGCTGTCGGGTCCGATGGCCACGGCCATGCGCTGAGCGTCGTCGACGACGGCGCCGGCCTCTCGTACCTGAACGCCGACGAGCGCGCGGGCGCGACGGTCAACGGCAAGGTCAGCTTCACCATCGACCGCGCCGGCCTGCAGATGACCGGCTTCGACGCGCAGACGATGGCGCCGGCGCCGGGCTGGGGCGGCGTGGCCGGCAACGCCTTCACCGTCACCTACGCGTTCCGCTCGACCGCGCCCGAACGGATGCCCAGCGACACCGAGGGCTTCCAGCGCTTCAACGCCCAGCAGATCTACGCCGCGGAACAGTCGATGGCGGCGTGGTCGGACGTGGCGCGGATCACCTTCGTCCGCGTGGGCTCCGGCGACAGCGGCGAGGCCGCCTATTCGGACCAGGCCGCGATCCTGTTCGGCAACTACGCCTCGGGCGAGTCAGGCTCGGCGGCGTTCGCGAACTATCCGGGCAGCACCAACCCGATCAGCAGCGCCGGCGACGTCTGGGTCAACATCGGCTCCGGCACCAACGCGATCCCGAGCCCGGGCAACTACGGCTACGTCACCCTGCTGCACGAGATCGGCCATGCGATCGGCCTGGCCCACCCGGGCGAATACAACGCCGCCGACAACGGGGGGCCGATCAGCTACGCGGCGGACGCGGAGTATTACGAGGACACCCGCCAGTACACGGTGATGAGCTACTTCTCGGAGACCAACACGGGTGCAGCCTACAACGGGCGCTACGCGGCGGCGCCGCAGCTCGACGACATCCGCGCCGCCCAGATCGAGTACGGCGCCAACATGAGCACGCGGACGGGCGACACCGTCTACGGCTTCAACTCGAACGCCGGCCGCGACTGGTTCGTGGCGGCCAACTCGTCGGCGCGGCTGATCTTCGCGGTCTGGGACGCCGGCGGCAACGACACCTTCGACTTCTCGGGCTATTCCGCCAACCAGCTCATCGACCTGCGCGAGGGCTTCTTCTCCAACGTGGGCTCGATGGTGGGCAACGTCGCCGTGGCCCAGGGCGCGCAGATCGAGAACGCCATCGGCGGCTTCGGCGCCGACACCATCAACGGCAACGCCCTGAACAACCGCATCGACGGCGGCGCGGGCGCCGACCGCGTGTTCGGCGGGGCCGGCAACGACACGGTCGACGGGGGGGCGGGCGCGGGCTACCTGCGCGGCGACGACGGGGCCGACTCCATCGTGGGCGGCGCGGCGTTCGACGACATCAACGGCAACATGGGCAACGACACCGCCTCCGGCGGCCTGGGCGACGACTGGGTGGTCGGCGGCAAGGACAACGACCGCCTGTCCGGCGACGAGGGTTCGGACGTCGTGTTCGGCAATCTCGGCGACGATACGGTCGAGGGCGGCGCGGGCGCCGACACCGTGCGCGGCGGCCAGGGCGACGACACCCTCTCCGGCGGTTCCGGCAACGACTACGTCTCGGGCGACCGGGGCAACGACTCGATGGTGGGCGGCGCGGGCGCGGACCTGTTCCACACCTCGGCCGACGCCGGCATCGACAGCGTGTTCGACTTCAACGCCGCCGAGGGCGACCGCGTGCTGCTGGATCCGGGCACGCCCTACAGCGTGGCGCAGGTGGGCGCCGACGTGGTGATCACCCTGGGCTCGTCGGCCGACAAGATGATCCTGGCCAACGTCCAGCTCTCGTCGCTGCCGGACGGCTGGATCTTCGGCGCGTAGTTTCCCGTTTTCACAGCGGCATAACCGGCCTATAGAAAACACCTCACCGCCCGGCCGAAAGGCCGGGCGCCGTTGTTTCGAGCCAGAGAAAACCGGGCGACAAGAACATGACCCAGATCCTGATGCCCAAGGCGACCGCCGTCTGGCTGGTCGACAACACCTCGCTCACCTTCGACCAGATCGCGGACTTCTGCGAACTGCACCCGCTGGAGGTGAAGGGCATCGCCGACGGCGAGGTGGCGCGCGACATCCGCGGCGCCGACCCGATCGCCAACGGCCAGCTCAGCCGCGACGAACTGGACGCGGCCGAGAAGAACGAGAAGTACCGCATGAAGGCCCAGAAGAGCCGGCACGCGGAACTGCTGAAGCCGGTGAAG
>NZ_JAEUMO010000063.1 GCF_016793285.1 Phenylobacterium sp. | reverse complement strand
GCGGCGCTCGACACCGCCTCGGTGCGGATCGCGTCGTTGCGGTTCGACTGCAGCAGGAAGAAGGCCACGATCGCGACCATCGCCAGGACCGCGATGCCGACCATGACGCCGCCGAAGCCGGAGCCGCCCTTCTCGACGTAGGTGGTCCCGCCGGCGTCGCGCTCGATCACCCGTTCGGTGGTCAGGCCGTCGCTGCGTTCGGTCACGCGTTCGGTCGCCATGTCGTCGTTCTCCGTGGTGTCACCCGGGCGGAAAACACCTTCGGAGCGCGAGCGTTCCGCCTCTGAACGTCATCCCGCGGCTTGTCCGCGGGATGACGAGCTTAGGGAAGGATGGCTCAGGCCCGCCGCGGCGGCACGACGTCGGCGAAGTCGGGGAAGGTCTTCCACTTGGGCTCGACCGCCGGCGCGCCGGCCACGGGCGCGTATTCCGAGTGCGCCTCGATGCTCATCCGCGGGATGTAGCGCGGGCAGTTCGGGAAGATGTCGGTCGGCGTGACCTTCACCAGGAGCTGCGCGCCCGGGATCTCCGCCATCAGCGGGTCGTCGGCGACGACCTCGGCGCGGCCGTTCACCCGCAGGCGCCCGGCCCGCTCGCCCATGGCGATGAACAGCAGGCCCACGTACGGGTTGGCGCGGATGTTCCCCAGGCTCTTGAACATGCCGTTGCCGTCGTAGTCGGGGAACACCAGCAGGTCCGGCGCGGCCACGTGCGCGAACCCCGGCGGCCCGCCCTTGAACGAACAGTCGGGGCGGCCTTCGGCGTCCGCCGTCGCCAGGAAGAAGAAGCTCTGCGCGCCGATGAACGCCGCGTCGCCCTCGGTGAAGCGGTCGTGCGCCAGCCGCTCCTCCAGCCGGTCGGCCAGCGCGCGGCTGCCGAAGGCGTCCTGCAGCGCCCGATTGCCCTCGTGGAACATCGCCATGGCTCGCGCCTCCCCGCACGATCATAGCGCGGAATTGTCGCCCGCGACGCTCTCCGCTACAGACACCGCCCTCATGAGACTTCCCCAGGCCAGGCTCGATCAGGTCCTCGACCGCTTCCGCGAGATCGAGGCGCGCATGGGCGCGGCCACCGACGGGGCCGAGATCGTGCGGCTGTCGAAGGAGCACGCCGAGCTGAAGCCGGTGGCCGATGCGGTCACCACGCTGGAGAAGGCGCGCGCCGAAGAGCCCGAGTTGCGCGAGATGGCCGACAGCGGCGACGCCGAGATGGCCGAACTGGCCCGCGGCGAGCTGGACGCGCTCAAGGAGCGCCTGCCCGAGCTGGAGCGCGAGGTCGCCCTGCTGCTCGCCCCCAAGGACAAGGACGAGAACGCCTCGGCGATGCTGGAAGTCCGCGCCGGCACCGGCGGCGACGAGGCGGCGCTGTTCGCCGGCGACCTCTTCCGCATGTACCAGCGCTATGCCCAGGGCCGCGGCTGGCGGGTCGAGATCGACTCCATCTCCGAGGGCGACGCCGGCGGCTTCAAGGAAATCGTCGCCTCGGTCACCGGCGACGGCGTGTTCGGCCGGCTGAAGTTCGAGAGCGGCGTCCACCGGGTGCAGCGCGTGCCGGCCACCGAGGCGCAGGGCCGCATCCACACCTCGGCCGCGACGGTGGCGGTGCTGCCCGAGGTCGAGGACGTGGAGATCGAGATCCGCGACCAGGACCTGCGCATCGACACCTACCGCTCGTCGGGCGCCGGCGGCCAGCACGTGAACAAGACCGACTCCGCCGTGCGCATCACCCACCTGCCCACCGGCATCGTGGTGACGAGCTCGGAGAAGTCGCAGCACCAGAACCGCGCCCGGGCGATGAAGTCGCTGAAGGTGAAGCTGTACGACATGCAGCGCGAGGCGCTGGACTCGGCGCGGTCCGAGGCGCGCAAGAGCCAGGTGGGCTCGGGCGACCGCTCGGAACGCATCCGCACCTACAACTTCCCGCAGGGCCGGGTGACCGACCACCGCATCAACCTGACCCTCTACAACCTGCCCAAGGTCATCGAAGGCGAAGCCCTCGACGACGTCATCGACCCCCTGATCGCAGAGGACCAGGCCGCCCGCCTCGCGGCCCTGGAAGACGAGTTCGGGTGATCCTCCGCGCCGGCGGGGACCTCCTCGCGCCGCGGCGGGGCCTCAGCGGCGCTTCAACGCCTTGCGGACCCTGTCCCAGCCGCCGCCCAGCAGCCTGCCCAGGCCGTCGAAGCGCAGGCCCACCGTGTCGGCCATCGCCGCCCCGCGTTCGCCCATCGGCTCGGGCGGGCCGGTGGTGGAGTCGAGCGCCGTCTGGTGCTCGATCTCGGCGTTCAGTTCGGCGCCGATCAGCACGATCATCACCGAGAACCAGATCCACAGCATGAAGCCGATCACCGCGCCCAGCGAGCCGTAGACGCGGTCGAGCCCGGCGACGTTGTTGAGATACCACGAGAAACCCGCCGAGCCGCCGATCCACAAAGCCGAGGCGAAGGCCGAACCGGGCGTCAGCCAGCGCCAGCGTGCGCGCTGCCGGCTGGGCCCGTAGCGGTAGGCCACGCTGAAGGCCAGCGTCGCGACGAGGAACACCAGCGGCCAGCGGACGGCCGCCAGCCAGGTGTCGGCCAGGCCGGCCCGCGCGAGCGCGATGGGCGCGGCGACCAGCAGCGCGCTGACGACGGCCAGGAAGACGACCAGCGCCAGGGTGAACCCGTAGGTCAGCGCCGCGCGCACCGCGTAGCTGCGCCGCTCGGTCTCGTCGTAGGCGATGTTGAGGCCGTCGAAGAGCGCCCGCATCCCGGCGCTCGCGCTCCACACCGACAGCAGCAGGCTGGCCACGAAGGCGAACGACAGGCCTTCGCTGTCGGCGCCGGCGAGGCGGATCATCTGCTCGCCGGTCAGCCGGGTCACGTCGGGCGGGAAGACCGCCGAGAGCTGGAGGAGCTGCTTCTCCACCTCGGCGACGTCGGCGAACAGGCCGTAGAGCGAGACGAAGACGCCGACGCCCGGGAAGATCGCCAGCAGCGTGTAGTAGGTGACGCTTCCGGCCACCACGGTCAGCCGGTCCTCGCCGGTCTCCCTCAAGGTGCGCCAGAGGATGTCGACCCAGCCGCGGGGCGGGATCCGCCAGGGCGAGGCGGCCGTGCGGCCGCGGTCCGGCTCCTGCGCCTCGAAGGTCGCCGGGTCGGCCACGGTGCGCCGGCTCATGCCGGGCTCGTCGGGGTCCCCGCCGATCGGACTGCTGGCGACGTCGGCCACCTGAACCCTCCCTCTTCGCCGGATGATCAAACTCGGCGGACGCCGCGGCGTTCCGGGTTGAGCCCGCGCCGCGGTTGCGCCAGAACCGGACCATGAGCGGCCACGTCGCAGCGATCTTCCGGCATCCGGTGAAGGGGTTCACCCCCGAGCCGCTGAGCCATGTCGATCTCGCGCCCGGCGAGGGGTTCCCCGGAGACCGGCTCTGGGCGGTGGAGAACGGGCCGTCGGGGTTCGATCCGGCGGAGCCGAAGTGGACGCCGAAGAAGATGTTCACGGTGCTGGCGCAGATCCCGAAGGTCGCCGCCGCCAGGACCCGCTACGACGAGGCCTCGGGCCTGTTCGTCGCCGAAGCCGAAGGCGCGCCGGCCTTCGCCGGCCGGCTCAGCGAGCCCGAGGGCCGCGAGGGCTTCGCCGCCTGGCTGACCGCCTTCCTCGATCCGGACGACCTGCGCGGGCCGCTGAAGGTGGTGGACGCCCGGGGCGGATTCCGCTTCACCGACCACCCGCTGGGCCAGGTCTCGGTGATCAACCTCGCCAGCGTGCGCGACCTCTCGCAGAAGATGGGCGCCGAGCTCGATCCCCTGCGCTTCCGCGGCAACCTCTACGTCGAGGGCTGGGAGCCCTGGGCCGAGAACGACTGGCTGGAACGCGAGCTGATGGCGGGCTGGGCGAAGGCCTCGGTCTTCTCCCGCATCCGCCGCTGCGCGGCGACCGAGGTGGATCCGACCACCGCCATCCGGGACCTCGAGGTCCCGAAGGCTCTCTTCGACCACTACGGACACATGGACTGCGGGATCTACATCCGGATGACGACGCCAGGTCGCGTCGGCCTGGGCGATGCGATCACCGCGCCTCGGACGGTGACGGCATGACACTGACGCTCGTGAAGGCCTGGACGCAGGCGAAGGCCCGCCTGGAGGCCGCCGGCCTGACGGGTCCCGTGATCGACGCGCGCCTCCTGGTCGAGGCGGCGGCCGACGCCACCCGCGCCGACATCGTCACCGACCCCTATCGCGAGCTCACGCCCGCGCAGGAGGCGAAGCTCGACGACTTCCTGACCCGCCGCGTCGCGCGCGAGCCGGTCAGCCACATCCTGGGCCGCAAGGGCTTCTGGAAGATCATGCTGCAGGTCACGCCCGATGTGCTGACCCCGCGGCCCGACACGGAGACCGTCGTCGAGTATTCGCTCCGCGACTTCCCCGAGGACGCGCCGTGGCGGATCCTCGACCTGGGCGTCGGCTCCGGCGCGATCCTGCTGGCGATCCTGGCCGAGCGGCCGGCGGCCAGGGGCCTGGGCGTCGACATCTCCGAGGAGGCCCTGGCCGTGGCGCGCGACAACGCCGCCTCCCTGGGCCTGACCGGCCGGCTGGCCCTGCTGCGCGGCGACTGGACGGCGGGCCTGGAGGGCGGCGAGTTCGACCTCGTCGTCGCCAATCCGCCCTACATCGCCACCGAGGTCATCGAGACCCTGGAGCCGGAGGTGCGCGACCACGAGCCCCGCCTGGCGCTCGACGGCGGCGCCGACGGCCTCGACGGCTACCGGGTCCTGGCGCCCGAGATCCTGCGCGTGCTGAAGCCCGGCGGCCGCTTCGCCGTCGAGATCGGCTACGACCAGAAGGACGCGGTCGAGGCCCTGTTCCGCGAGGCGGGCGCCGTCTTCGTGACGACGATCAAGGACCTGGCCGACCGCGACCGGGTGGTCGCAGGTGAGAAAAAGACCTTGGAAACGGCGGGCTGACTCGCTACATCAGATCACGTCTCCACCCAAATTCGTCGGTGTTGCAGGTAGATGCGTCCCTAAGCAGGACGCCCGCCCGACCCGACAGGCGCGACGCTTCTCCTCCAAGAAAGGCCTCTCGCTGACGAGCTTCCGGGCGGAAGACGGGGAACACACACGCCTTCGACATCGCTGACCAGGCCGAGGTCGGACCAAGCTGAAGGCCAAGACGCCGCAGGGGCGCTCAAGGAACGAACGGTTTCTTAAGATTATGAGAGATTTCAAGGGTATGAAGCGCCAGCGTGGGCGCAATCGGGGCGGTGGCGGCGGTGGCGGCGGCAAGCCCCAGCAGAACGCCAACCGGGCCTTCGATTCGAACGGCCCCGACGGCGTGAAGGTGCGGGGCAACGCCCAGCACGTCTTCGAGAAGTACCAGCAACTGGCCCGCGACGCGACGTCGTCCGGCGACCGGGTGCTCGCCGAGAACTACCTCCAGCACGCCGAACACTATTTCCGCCTGATCCGCGCCATCCAGCCGAACCGGCCGGCCAGCGAGATCATCGGCCGCGACCAGTTCGCCTCCGGCTACGACATCGACTTCGAGGACGAGAGCGGCCAGGCCGCCGCGGCCGCCGCCGACGAGGCCGCCGCCGAAGCCCCCGAGGTCCGCGAGGACAACGGCGAGACCCGCGACCGCGGCGACCAGAACAGGGATCGAAACCGCGACCGCGACGGCCGCGACAACCGCGACAACCGCGACCGCGGCGAGTGGCAATCCCGGGACCGTGACCGGGATCGTGACCGCAACCGCGACCGCGACCGGGGCGACTGGCAGCCGCGCGACCGCGATCGCGACCGGCCGCGCGACGACCGCGCCCGCGATGAGCGGCCCCGGGACGACCGCCCCAGCGACGACCGCGCACGCGACGACCGCCCGAGGGACGATCGTCCGCGGAACGACGACGACCGTCCGCGCGACCGGGACCGCAACCGCGGCCGCGACCGGCGTGACGAGCGCCCGCGCGACGACGACCGGCCCGCCCGCGCCGAACGCGACCGCGACCGGCCCGAGCGCGACCCGCTGCCCGTCGTCGAGCCGCAGGGCGAGGGCCGCCCGGAAGGCCCGATGCTGCGCGACGCCGACGGCGGCGCCAGCCACGCGCCGGCGTTTCTCCAGGCCGCCCGCCCCGCGCCGGCGCCCAAGGCCACGGCAGCGGCCGACGACGGCGAGGAGAAGCCCAAGGCCCGCCGCCGCCGCGCCCCGCGCAGCTTCGAGGCCGGCGAAGGCGCGCCCCCCAGCGAGAGCGAAGGCGCCTAGGGCGCGCTGCGCGATTCGGGACTCAAGCAGCGCGCTCTGGATTCTTGATTTCGCATCGTTAGCGCCGAAAGCCGGCCGCCGCTTTTCGGCACGATGCTCTAAGGCCCGGATCGCTTCAGGAGGGCCGCCAGCTCGTCCTGCCAGAGCGCCGCCCAGGTGTGGCTGCCGTGCCCACGGGTCTTCTCGCTGGCCGGGATCAGGACGTAGCGCGTCGTCTTCAGCCGCTTCGCCGCCGCCTCGGCCACGCCGAGTTCCGGCGGGTTGATGAAGTCGTCGGCCGAGTTCACCCAGGTCATCGGCGCGGCGATCTTCTCGAGATCCGGCGACGGATCGTAGGTCCGCGAGGCCTGCAGCGCGTAGATCAGGTCGTTGGCGTCGATCGGCGCCACCCGCTTCGGAACCTCCGCCTCGGCCCAGGCATCCACGGCCGCCCCCGTCGGCAACTGGACCTGCATCGGCAGCGGCGACGCGCCCGCCACGATCAGCAGCGACTGCGCGCCGCGGATGCCCTGCACGGGCTGGGCCGCGTAGTCGCCGCCCATCCACGCCGGATCGGTGGTGATCGCGTCGACCGCCAGCTTGCGCCACAGCCGGTTCCGCCCCGCGATCCCGGCCGGCAGGCAGGCCAGCGGCATCAGCGCCTTCGACGCCCGCGGCCACTGCTCGGCCCACATGAAGCCGTGCATGCAGCCCATGGAGGTTCCGAGGATCAGCCGCAGCCGCTCCACCCCGAGCCCCTCGGCCACCAGCGCATGCTGGGCCGCGACCATGTCGCCGTAGTCGTACTTCGGGAACTTCATCCTCAGACCGTCGGACGGCCTGGACGACGCCCCGTGGCCGATGCCGTCGGGCATGACGACGAAGTACTTCGCGGGATCGAGCAGGCCGCCTGGCGCGAACAGCACGTCGGCGAACTGGGGCGCCAGGAACTGGCGGCCGCTTCCGCCCGTGCCGTGCAGCAGCAGGACCGCGTTGGTCACCTTGCCGGCGGCGTCCGTCTTCGGCGTGCCCAGGGTGTAGTAACGGATCTTCAGCTCCGGCAGCGTCTCGCCCGAGCGGAACCTGAAGTCCTTCACCGTGAAGTCGTGCGGCGTCGGCTCGGGCGCCGCCTGGGCGGTTCCCAGCGACAGGATCGCAACGGCCAAGCCGAACAGCAACGCACGCAGCATCGGGAGCACCCTTCCCCACCCTGACCGCTTCGCGGCCTGTCCCTCCCCATTAGGCGAGGGAAGCTAGAACCGGTAGCCCACGCCCAGGCGGAGGCTGCGGCCCGGGAGCGGCGCGATGTCCTTCAGGAACGAGGCGTGCTCGCGCGCTTCGACGTTGGTCAGGTTGTGGGCGTCGAGGAAGACCTTGAGGTCGGGCGTGTCGGCCACCGGCCGCACCACCAGCGAGGCGTTCAGCATCGTGTAGCCGTCGGTGGGCAGCTCGAAGCTGGCCGTGCGGTCCTGTTCGCCCACCTTGTGGACCTCGACCGTCGCGGTCCAGCGGGCGGCGGCATACTCGGCGCGGCCCGTCAGCGACCACGGCGGGATGCGGGCGGCGGGGCCGAAATCGGTCGTGCCGCGGACGTAGTCGGCGGCGCCCTCCAGGCGGAACGAGCGCGCACCGTCCTGCCAGACCCTGAACGCCACCTCGCCCTCGAAGCCGTAGAACCGGGCCCCGCTCCCGACGAAGGCGAACACCGGGAAGCCGGACCCGGCATCGACGGCGCCGGTGGGGACGAGGTCGATGAAGTTGCGGTAGTCGACGTAGAAGCCGTGCAGGTCGACAGTCCAGGGGGCCCGGCCGTAGTGGACGCTGGCGTCGGCCGAGTACGAGACCTCCTTGGCCAGCGTCGCGTCGCCGATCTCGAAGGCGCCGGTCGCGGGATGCGCGCCCAGCGAGGACAGCTCCTCTTCGGTCAGGCCGCGGCTGGTGCGCGAGAGCGACAGCCCCAGGAACCAACCGTCGGCCGGGCGCACGAAGGCGCCGATCGAGGCCGAGAGGTTGGTGAAGTCGCGGTCGGCGCGGACGTTCTTCACCGACTTCGAGTCCAGGCGCAGCCCGCCTTCCAGGCCCCAGGTCTCCTTGTCGAGGCGCTGGAGCGTGAAGACGCCGAACTCGTCGATCTTGCTGGCCGGGATGAGCGCCTCGTCGCCGATGGCGTCGAAGGTGCGGTGCAGACCCTGGACGCCGACAGCCCCCTGCCAGCCGCCGATGTCGCGCTGGACCAGCTCGACGCGGCCCTCCTCGCCCCTGGAGAGGAAGGTCGTGCCCGGCTCAGGCCCCTCGAACTCGGTGTGCCGGTAGTCGGAATAGCCGCCGGCGAAACGGATCTTGCCGAACGGGCCCCAGTCGACGTCGAGCGATCCGCGGGCGTCGACCCGCGTCTGCTTCAGCGCGATGTGGACGTCTTCCTCGGCGGCGCTGCCGTAGTCGCTCTCGGTGCGCTTGATCGCCAGGCCGCCCCAGCCGCCGTCGCCGACGTAGGAGCCGCCGAGCCCGAAGGCCTTCAGGCTGGAGTAGGTGTTGGGGACGTCCCGGCCGTCGCGGGACGGCGCGGGCAGGCCCAGCGAGTCGGCCAGGCGGCGCGACAGGGGCGCGACCGGCACATGGTAGTCGTCGGTCTCGCGGCGCAGGGCGTCCGCCGTCAGCGACCAGCCGTTCCCGAGCCCCGCGCTCAGCGCCGCCGAGCCCTGCCGGCCCTCGTCCACCGTGGAATAGGCGGCCTGGGCCCGGCCGTGGACGCCGTCCTGGTAGGTCGACGGGATGCGCTCGTCGATGATGTTGACGATGCCGCCGATGGCCGAGCCGCCGTAGGCCAGGGCCGACGGTCCGCGCAGCACCTCGATCCGCTCGGCCTCCTGCGGGTCGCTGGCGACCTGGTGGTCGGGCGACAGGCCCGAAGCGTCGATCATCCCGATGCCGTTGGTCAGCACCTGCACCCGCGGGCCCGAGAGGCCCCGGATGACGGGACGGCTCGCGCCGGGGCCGAAGAAGGAGGAGCGGACGCCCGGCAGGTTGGCCAGCACGTCGCCGAGACCGGCCGACGGGGCGAGGTCCAGCGCCTCGCGCTTCACCACGTTCACGCTGGTGGTGGTGGAGTCGAGGGAGACGACGTAGGGCGCGGCCGTGACGACGACCTCAGAGAGGTCCTTGGTCTCGCTGTCGGCGTCCACGCCGTCCGCGGCGTGGGCCGTGCAGGCGAGCAGCGCGAAGACGCTGGCGGCGGCGAAGGGGGAGACGCGGAACATGAGCCCTGCCCGTCGGAAGACCTTGCGGAACGGCTAGAGTGTTATGAAATAACATAACGAGTCGTCAAGCGCCTTGCGTCCGCCGTTGGCGGGCGGGGCGGAAGCGGGGTATTTCTGGGGCATGGCGCACGCCTGCGAGCATCACGACGAGCATCAGCACCACGGCCTGTCGGGCGCGGCGCTGGAAGGCGCGCTGGCGGCGGCGGAGGCGCGGTGCGAGGTCACGCAGGAGCGGCTGACCGCGCCCAGGCGGCGGGTGCTGCGGCTGCTCCTGGCGTCGGACGCGCCGCAGAAGGCCTACGACCTGATCGCCGCCTTCGGCGAGCACGGCGAGCCGGCCAAGCCCCCCACGGTCTATCGCGCGCTGGAGTTCCTGGAGCGCCTGGGCTTCGCGCACCGGATCGAGAGCCTGAACGCCTACGTCCCCTGCCGCATCGAGGGCGCGCATGTGGCGGCGTTCCTGATCTGCGACTGCTGCGGCGAGGCGGCCGAGTTCCAGCCCGACCTCTCGCCGCAGCTCGCCGTCGCGTCAGCCGTCGCCGGCTACGAGGTCCGCGCGGTCACGCTGGAAGCGCGCGGCCTCTGCGCCGGCTGTCGCGGGCGCTGACGCCCTACCAGAAGACGTTGCGGACCACCTGCACGATGCGGCCGGTGTACTGATCCACCAGCAGCGCGTCGTCGCCGACCCGCACCCAGTCGAAGCCGGGCGGCGGCAGCGGCAGGTCGTAGTCCCACGGGTCGATCAGCCAGTAGCCCGGGCCGAACCAGCCGCGCGGCAGGAAGTCGCCGTAGTTCCAGATGCGGACGTAGAAGCCCGCGGGCGGGCGCCAGCCATGGCTGTAGCGGTAGCGGTGCGTGCTGAAGTAGGAGCGCGGATAGCGCCCGTACTCCCAGCGCCGCCGGTCGTCGCCGCGGCGGTCCCAATCGCGACGGTCCCAATCGCGACGGTCGTTGTCGCGGCGGTCCCAGTCACGCCGGTCGTTGTCGCCGCGGCCGTTCCAGTCGCGCCGGCCGTCGTTGTTGCGGTCGCCGTCGCGGCGGACGTCGGGACGCCCGTCGTTGTTGCGATCCCAGTCGCGGCGGCCGTCGTTGTTGCGATCCTGGACGCGGGGCTGGCCGCCGGCGCGGCCGCCGGTCCAGTCACGCCGCTCGCCCCCACCCTGGAAGCGGTCGCCGCCGCCGTTGCGCCGCGGCTCGGCCGCCTGCGGGGCCTGGGGCGCCTGCGGAGCCGGCGGCGCCTCGCGGACGCGCTGGCCGCGGTCGCCGCCGCCCCGATCGCTGCCGCCCCGATCGCTACGGGGGCCGTCGCCACGACCGGCGCGAGCGCCATCGCCACGAGCGCCGTCGCCGCGCTCGCCCCCGGCGCGGAAGGCGTCGCCGCCGCCGCGGGGGCCGGAGCCGTCGCGTTGCGGGCGATCGCGCTGCTCCATGCGCGCGGCGCGGTCGCCTTCGCCCGGCGCCGCAAACGCCGGGACGGCTGCGGCCGCCAGAAACACGACGGCCAGGGCCGTCATCGCCGTTCTCATCTTCGTCTACTCACCCAGGAGGCTCGCCGCCTCTCAGTCCCTTCGCGGGACAGATGCGCAGTCTTTGCGTGAACCGTGCTTGAACGGCGCCGCGCCGGCGGCTTAGTCAGGCGCCGGAGGTGACAATGGCTGCGACGCCGAACGACATCCTGGGCTTCTGGCGCGGCGCCGGCCCGGCCAAGTGGTACGCCAAGAGCGCGAAGTTCGACGACGCCATCCGGCTGCGGTTCGAGCCGGTCCACCACCGCGCCGCCCGGGGCCAGTACGACGACTGGGCGCTGACGCCAGAGGGCGCGCTGGCGCTGCTGATCCTGCTCGACCAGTTCCCGCGCAACCTCTACCGCGAGAGCGCGCACGCCTGGGCGACGGACCCCAAGGCGCGCGCCATCGCCCGCGTCGCCGCCGAGAAGGGCTGGCACCGCGAGGTCGACGCCGAGTTGCGACAGTTCATGCTGCTGCCGTTCGAGCACTCCGAGGACCTGGCCGACCAGGAGTACGGCCTGGAACTCGCCCGCGATCTGGGCGACCCGGACATGCTGAAGTGGCACGAGATCCACCGCGACATCATCGCGCGGTTCGGCCGGTTCCCGCACCGCAATCCGGCTCTCGGGCGCACGACCACCGCCGAGGAACAGGCGTTCCTGGACGACGGCGGCTTCTCCGGCTGAGCCCCCCGGACGGAGGACCTACTCCGGCCTGGTCGGGGCCTTGCCGGTCGCTTCCTCGCCCGGCTTGGCCGCGGCCCTCACCGGCACGTTGCGGCACTTCTTCTTCGGGAGGTTCGAGCCGCTCACCTGGATGGTCTCGCAGACCTTCTTCATTTCAGGCTTGGCTTCGGCCGCCATCTTCGCCGCTTCGCCCGACTGAGAAGCCTCGGGCGCGGCGAACATCACGATGGCCGCGAGTGCGGAAATCAGCATCAGGGTCACACCTGCATCAAAACTGGATCGAGCCGTTTACCGGCCGTCACGCCGCGCGCCAAGCCGCGAATCGACCAACGGTCGGCTGTGTCGCAGACAACGCCTGTGGATGAGGCGGGGATCGCGGCGAATCGCCGATTCCCGAATCACCCCGCTCGCGCGACCTTCGAGCCGATGAACGCCCACGCTGCGATCGTACCGAGCCTCCGCGCGGACGCCGCCCATCCGGAGCGGCAGTACCTGGCCCTGCTCGAGGACATCCTCGAGAACGGCGCGCGGCGCAGCGACCGCACCGGCACCGGCACGCTGGGCGTGTTCGGGCGGCAGATGCGGTTCGACCTGGCCCTGGGCTTCCCGCTGCTGACCACCAAGAAGCTGCACAGGAAGTCGATCATCCTGGAGCTGCTGTGGTTCCTGCGCGGCGACACCAACGTGCGCTGGCTGCAGGAGCGCGGCGTGAGCATCTGGGACGAATGGGCCGATCCCAGCGGCGAACTCGGCCCGGTCTACGGCAAGCAGTGGCGCTCCTGGACGGCGCCCGACGGCCGGGTGATCGACCAGATCGCCGCCGTCGTGGCGGGCCTGAAGGCCAATCCCGACAGCCGCCGCCACATCGTCTCGGCCTGGAACCCGGCCGAGGTCGAGGACATGGCGCTGCCGCCCTGCCACTGCCTGTTCCAGTTCTTCGTCGCCCCAGGCGACAAGGGGGGCGGGAAACTCTCCTGCCAGCTCTACCAGCGCTCGGCGGACGTGTTCCTGGGCGTGCCGTTCAATATCGCGAGCTACGCGCTGCTGACGCTCATGGTGGCCAAGGTCTGCGGCCTGGAGCCCGGCGAGTTCGTGCATACCCTGGGGGACGCGCACCTCTACCTCAACCACCTGGAACAGGCCCGCACGCAGTTGGAGCGCGAGCCCATGCCGCTGCCGGTGATGCACATCGCCGACAAGGACGACCTGTTCGGCTTCGACTACGAGGACTTCAGGCTCACGGGCTACCAGGCGCACCCGTCCATCGCCGCCCCGATCGCGGTGTGAGCGCCGTGGAACGCCCGCTCACGCTCTCGGACGTCGCGGATTCGGCGGAGCGGATCTCCGACATCTACGCCCGCAACCACGCCATCGCCCGCGACGACGACTGGTACATGCTGAAGCTGCAGGAGGAACTGGGCGAACTGGCCCAGGCGCACCTGCGGCTCTCCAGCCGCGGGCGGGGCGAGGCGACCGAGCACGACCGCGCCGACGAAGCCGCCGACGTGCTGTGCCAGCTCCTGCTCTACTGCCGCCGCTTCGACATCGACGTGGACCAGGCCGTGCGGCGCAAATGGCTGAGCTGGCTGGACTCGGCCGCATAGGGCGCTAACTCAGCCCCATGTCTCAGATCATCCTCGCCGCCGGTCCGATCGCGCGCGCCCGCAACGGGGTGATCGGGCGGGACGGGACGTTGCCGTGGCGGCTGCGGACGGACCTGGCGAACTTCCGGGCCGTGACCATGGGCAAGCCGGTGATCATGGGACGCAAGACCTGGGAGAGCCTGCCGAAGAAGCCGCTCGTCGGGCGCACCAACATCGTGCTCTCGAAGGACGGCTCGTTCGAACCCAAGGGCGCGGTGGTGTGCGAGGACTTCGGCGAGGCGGTCTCGATCGGCCGCGAGCAGGCCGAGGAGGACGGGGCGCGCGAGGTGTGCGTGATCGGCGGCGCCTCGCTGTTCGAGCTGGCGCTGTCGCGGGCGCGGCGGCTCTACCTGACCGACATCGACGCCGACATCGAGGGCGACGTGACGCTCTCGCCCATCGACGAGAGCCGCTGGACCGAAGTGCGCGCCGAGCGCCACGAGGCCGGCGAGCACGACGAGTATCCCTTCACGATCCGGGTGCTGGAGCGGCGCTAGTCAATCCACGTCGTCTTCGCTGAGCGCCGGCTCGCTCATGGCCGAGGCCCAGTCGAAGGGACTGTCCTTCGGAAAGCTCCGGATCGGCAGGCGTGTCTCCTTGGCGGCACGGATTCGCGCGAGGCGGTAAGCGCTCGCAACCACATCGCCGATGACCGGCCTGAGACTGGGATTCTCATCGAGGAGCTCCTGGGCCCGGGCCCTTTGCTCAAGGATCGTCAACGCCCAGCTACGCCCCCTGCGGTCGGGCTGATGCTCCCATTTCAACAGGTGAAGCAGCAGAACGATGAGGCGGCTCTTCAGCGTGTCGCGTTCCTGCCGCCCCATGCTCTCGACCTCTTCCAGCAGGTTTTCCCAGTCGAGTTCGTTGACGCTGCGGCGGCGCAGCGCGTCGGCCTGGTCCTGCGTCCAGCCGTAGAAGTCGCGCTCGTAGAGCTTGGTCATGGGGTGGCCTTCCGCCGCGTCCGGGCGATAGTGCCAGAAAAGCGAGCCGGGAGGAAAAGCGCATGGACATCGAACTGGTCTGCGAAGGGCTGGAGTTTCCCGAGGGGCCGATCGCGATGGCGGACGGCTCGGTGATCCTGACCGAGATCAAGGCCCAGCGGCTGACACGGGTGAGGCCTGACGGGACGAAGGAGACGGTGGTCGACACCGGCGGCGGTCCGAACGGCGCGGCCATCGGCCCGGACGGCGCGATCTGGATCACCAACAACGGCGGCTCGTTCGTCTGGCTGGACAACGGCGGCCTGACCATCCCGGGGCCGACGCCGCCGACGCACACCGGCGGCATGATCCAGCGTTTCGACATGACGAGCGGCAAGCTGGAGACCGTCTACGACAGTTGCGACGGCAAGCGGCTGGTGGGCCCCAACGACCTGGTCTTCGACACGTCGGGCGGGCTCTGGTTCACCGACCACGGCTGCTCGACGCCGGACGGGCGCAAGAACGGCGCGGTCTACTACGCCAGGGCCGACGGCAGCCACATCAGCCAGCAGCGCGGACACCTGATCTCGCCGAACGGCATCGGGCTCTCGCCCGACGGGAAGACCGTCTACGTGGCCGACACCCAGCTCGGCCGCCTCTGGGGCTTCGACGTGGCCGAGACGGGCCAGCTCGCCCCCGGCGCCGGGTTCGCGCCCGGCAACGTGATCTGCAACCTGCCGGGCTACCAGTTGCTGGACAGCCTCGCGGTCGAGGCTTCGGGCAAGGTCTGCGTGGCCACGATCATCAACGGGGGCATCACCGCGTTCGACCCGAACGGCACGACCGAGCACTATCCGTTCCCGGACCTGATCTGCACCAACATCTGCTTCGGCGGCGACGACATGCGCACGGCCTGGGTGACGGCGTCCTCGACCGGCAAGCTCTACAAGGCCCGGTGGCCGCGGCCGGGGCTGAAGCTGAACTTCAACGCTTAGCGCACCTCCCCCGCGCGCAGCGGGCGGAGGTGAGTTCAACGCTCGGTGATCGTCACGGAACTGTCGCAAGACCGTGATGACATGGGCTCCCTAGAGGAGATCCGTCCGTGGACAGCGTCGTGCTCATCGCCCTCCTGAGCGCTACCGCCCTCATCGTCATCGTCAGCCTGATCGTCCTGCGCGGGCGCACATCCGGCGCGCGTCGTCGCGGCGGCGACGACGACGGCGCGGCTGCCGCCGGCTCGATCATCATCGCGGCCGGCGCGTTCGACGGCGGCGGCGGCGCGAGCTGCGGCGCCGACGGCGGCGGGAGCTGCTGAGGTCAAAATGGACAAGATCGAGCTGATCGCGATTGCGACCGGGCTTGCCGTGGTCGCCGTCGCGACGGCCGTCGTTCTGATCTTCCCCGCCCTCGGCGGCGACTACCGGAAGAGCACCGAGCCGCCGCGCGGCGACTAGGGCGACTACGACAGCGTCGCGAGCGCGGCGCGGTCGTAGGCCATCAGCTCGCTCTGGCGGCCTTCGCGGACCTTCACGGCCCACTCGGGATCCTGCAGCAGGGCGCGGCCCACGGCGACGAGGTCGAAGTCGCCGCGCTCCAGCATCTCCTCCAGCCGGTCCAGCGACGCAGGCTGGCTCTGCTCGCCGCCCCAACTGGCGACGAACTCGCCGGTCAGGCCGACCGAGCCCACGGTGATTGTCGGCACGCCGGTGATCTTCTTGGCCCAGCCGGCGAAGTTCAGGTCGCTGCCCTCGAACTCCGGCTCCCAGAACCGCCGCTGCGAGCAGTGCAGCACGTCGGCGCCGGCGTCGACCAGCGCGCCCAGCCAGCTCTCCAGCTTTTCCGGCGTCTCGGCCAGGCGGGCGGCGAAGTCCTGCTGCTTCCACTGGCTGACGCGGATGATGATCGGATAGCCGGGCCCCACGGCCTTGCGCACGGCGCGGATGATGTCGGCGGCGAAGCGGGCGCGGCCGGCGATGTCCTTGCCGCCGTAGGCGTCCTCACGGAGGTTCACGCCGTCCCAGAAGAACTGGTCGATCAGGTAGCCATGCGCTCCGTGCAGCTCGATGGCGTCGAAGCCCAGGTCCTTGGCGGCCCTGGCGGCGTCGGCGAAGGCGCGGATGGCGTCGGCGACCTCCTCCGCGCTCATCGGCTGGCCGAACTGCTTGCCGGGGCTGGAGTAGCCCGAGGGGCTGTCGTAGGGGCCCGGCGGCTGCCACGTCTCGCTGCGGGCGCGCACGGCGCCCACATGCCAGAGCTGGGGCGCGATCAGGCCGCCCTCGGCGTGGACGGCGTCGACCACGCGCTTCCAGGCGGCCAGTTCGGCCTCGCCGTGGAAGCGCGGGATGTCGGGGTCGTTGAGCGAGGCCGGCCGGTCGACGCCGGTCCCCTCGGTGACGATCAGGCCCACCTGGTTCTTCGCGCGGCGCGCGTAATAGGCGGCCACGTCCTGCGTCGCCACGCCGCCCGGCGAGAACGAGCGGGTCATGGGCGCCATGACGATACGGTTCGGCAGCTTGAGGCCCTTCAGGTCGAAGGGCTGGAAGAGAACGTCGGACGCCATGCGATCCCCTGGAGCGTGGTTTTCAAACGACTGTTTAGCGGAGCGGCGCGCGGCGGCCAGCGAGAAAAGCTGGCGCCGGCCTCAGCGGGTGTTGAGCGCGGCGCGGCGGGCGAGCGCCTCGGGCGGCCACTGGGTCTGCATGTCGTAGTAGATCTCGAAGGCCGGCGTGTCGGCCGGCAGGGCCACCCACGGCAGCTTCGAGCGCGTGAAGATGTGGGCGTCGGGCGGGATGGCGGCGCGGTCGTCGAGCGTGGTGGCGCGCAGGAAGCTCATGACCTTGCGGTCGCCGTAGTCGGACCAGAGCGTCGTGCCGCAGGCCGTGCAGCGGTAGACGAGGTGCGGCCGGCCCGAATCCGTGGGCATGGCGGTCGGCCCGATCTCGCCCGACAGCACCTGGATCCGGTCGGTCTCGATGATCGCGTTGATGACGAACGCCGAGCCCACCTGCCGCTGGCAGTCGGTGCAGTGGCAGCAGTTCGTGAACATGGGTCGCGACGCCAGCCGGTAGCGCACCGCCCCGCACGCGCACCCTCCTTCGAGCCTGCTCATGCTTTCCTCCCGCCCCATGCGATCCCCTTGTTTCAGCCCGGGGAAGTTGACGCCAGCGTCACCTTTCTTGACTCCCTCTGCCGCGAAGATCATCGTCCGGGCTGACGTAGTGCGGGCGTTCGAACCCGCAGCCAGGAGGATGAGCAGATGGACGACGCCTCGATCGACCTGCACCGCGCCGCCCGCGACGCGGCCTATTCGATGCCGATCGACAAGATCGATCCCGCCGATCCGGAGCTCTTTCGGACGGACACCATGTGGCCGTACTTCGAGCGGCTGCGGAAGGAAGACCCGGTACACTGGGCCGAGTCCGAGTTCGAGGACGTCGGCGGCTACTGGTCGGTGACGAAGTACAACGACATCATGGCGATCGACACCAACCATCAGGTGTTCTCGTCCGACCCGACGATCGTGCTTCCCGATCCGGCGGAAGACTTCAACCTGCCCATGTTCATCGCCATGGACCCGCCGAAGCACGACGTGCAGCGCAAGACCGTGAGCCCGATCGTGGCCCCGCAGCACCTGGCCTACCTCGAGCCGATCATCCGCGAGCGGTCGGCGGCGATCCTCGACAGCCTGCCGATCGGCGAGCCGTTCGACTGGGTGGACAAGGTCTCCATCGAACTGACGACGATGACGCTCGCCACCCTGTTCGACTTCCCCTGGGAAGACCGCCGCAAGCTGACCCGCTGGTCCGACGTGGCGACGGCGGGCCCGGACAGCGGGCTCTTCTCCTCCAGCGACCCCGAGGTCGCCGAGCAGGAGCGCCGCCAGGAGCTGTTCGAGTGCGTCGACTACTTCATGCGCCTCTGGAACGAGCGCGTGAACGCCCCGCCGCAGCCCGACCTGATCTCGATGCTGGCCCATGGCGAGTCCACGCGGAACATGGACCGCATGGAATACCTCGGGAACCTGATCCTGCTGATCGTGGGCGGCAACGACACGACGCGGAACACCATCTCGGGCTCGATCCTGGCGCTGAGCCAGAACCCGGACCAGGAGCGCATCCTGCGCGCCGACCCGGAGAAGATGATCCCGGCCATGGTGTCGGAGACCATCCGCTGGCAGACGCCGCTGGCCTACATGCGCCGGACGGCGCTGGAGGACTACGAGATCGGCGGCAAGACCATCAAGAAGGGCCAGAAGGTCGCCATGTGGTACGTCAGCGGCAACCGCGACGAAGACGTGATCGAGCGGCCCAACGACTACTGGATCGAGCGGCCGCGGGTGCGCCAGCACCTGTCGTTCGGCTTCGGCATCCACCGCTGCGTCGGCAACCGCCTGGCCGAGCTGCAGCTCAAGATCATCTGGGAGGAGATCCTCGCCCGCTTCCCGCGGATCGAGGTGATGGGCCCGCCGCGCCGGGTGAACTCGTCGTTCGTGAAGGGCTACGAATACCTGCCGGTGATCATTCCGACCCGGAATTGACGCGGCCCCCGCCCTGGGCTTCCATCCCGGCCATTCAGGTCGGGGTGGGCGCCAGGGAGGATGAAATGTCCAAGGTTTCGATCATCGCCATCGTCGCGGCCGCCGCGGCGCTGAGCGCGCCGGCTTACGCCGCCGACAAGCTGTCCGCGCACCTGGGCGGCGCCGGCTCGGCCGACAGCGACGGCGCGGGCCACGCCAGTTTCACGATCGACAGCGCCAAGAACGAGGTCTGCTACCAGCTCAGCGTCGAGAACATCCAGCCGGCGACCATGGCGCACATCCACGTCGGCGCGGCGGGCGTATCGGGCGGGGTGGCCGTGCCGCTCGCCAAGCCGGACGCCGCCGGCAAGAGTTCGGGCTGCGCGACGGTCTCGCCCGACGTGGTGAAGGCGATCCTGGCCAACCCGGCGGGCTACTACGTCAACGTCCACAACGCCGAGTTCCCGGGCGGCGCGATCCGCGGCCAGTTGTCGAAGTAGGCTAGCGCGGCTTCGTCGGCGTGGCGCTGGCCGCGGGCTTCGCGGCCGGCGTCGCCGCTTTCGCGGGAGGTGTCGGGGGCTTCGCGCCTTGTGTCCCGGGCTTCGCGGCCTGTGTCCCGGGCTTCGCGCCGGGCGCCGGCGGCGGCAGGACCGGCGCGAGCGGCTGGGCCGGCGGGTCCCACGAGCCCATCAGGCGGATCACCACCTTGGCGACGCTGTCGGCCGAGAGCACCGCGCCCTGCCCCGCGCCCTCGCAGATCACGCGATAGGCGGCGTAGGTGTCAGAGGACTCGTCGGCCGGACCCCACTCCGGGTTCGGGTTCACCTTGCTGACGAGAAGCGCGCCCGACCGGGAGAAGGCCGTGAACTCGCGCCAGCGCGTGCGCTGGGCCTGGCAGTCGTACTCGGTCAGCGTGCGGACGTAGCCCGGCTGCGGCGGGTCTCCCGACAGGATGTTGCGCTGGACACGCACGTCCCAGGCCTTGCGGACCGGGCTGCCGGCCACGCGCTCGACGCCCTCCGGGTCCATCACCGACCAGGCGTCCGGGCTCGACTGGATGACGTAGAAGATGCGCGCGCAGGCCGGCGCCGCGGCAAGCGCCACGGCGGCGAAGGCAAGGCTGGCGAGGGCGCGGCGGCTGTTCACGGACGCAAGCTTAGCCCGCACCCGTTAACGGCGCCTACCGCGTTTGATTCACGTCCCCTTCAGGCTCGCCCCCCGCACGAGGCCTCGCGAGGCGGTCCCAGGCCCGGACCGTCAGAGCCCAAGCACCATCTTGGCCATGATGTTGTGCTGGATTTCGTTGGAGCCGGCGTAGATCGAGGTCTTGCGGTAGTTGAAGTAGTGCGGGGCGACGGTGGCCGCGTAGTCGGGGCCGGCGCGGAAGGTGTTGCCGCCGGGGCGGAGCATCTCCCAGGTGTCCTGCACGAAGGGCTGGGCGTAGACGCCGGCGGCCTCGAGCGCGAGCTCGGTGATCGCCTGCTGCATCTGGGAGCCTTCCAGCTTCAGCATGGACGACACGGCGCCCATGGCGTCGCCGTTGGCGCGGCCGGCGAAGATGCGCAGCTCGGTGGCGTTCAGCGCCTCGACCTTGATCTCGACCTCGCTGAGCTTCTTGCGGAAGTCGGGGTCGCTCATCATCGAGCCGCCGCCGTCGGCGCGCTCCAGGTTGGCGATCGTGCGGACCTTCTTCATCTGCGCCGAAAGGCCCGGCGCGTAGGCGTTGCCGCGCTCGAACTGCAGCAGGTACTTGGCGTAGGTCCAGCCCTCGCCTTCCTTGCCGATGCGGTTGGAGACCGGCACGCGGACGTTGTCGAAGAAGGTCTCGTTGATCTCCTGCTCGCCTTCGGGCGGCCCGTCGAGCGTCGGGATCGGCCGGATGGTGATGCCCGGCGTGCGCATGTCGATCAGGAGGAACGAGATGCCCTTCTGGCGGATGTCCTCGTTCGAGGTGCGCACCAGGCAGAACATCCAGTCGGCCCACTGGGCCAGGGTCGTCCACGTCTTCGACCCGTTCAGGACATAGTGGTCGCCGTCGCGCTCGGCCTTCAGCGCCAGCGAGGCGAGGTCGGAGCCCGAGCCCGGCTCGGAGTAGCCCTGGCACCACCAGACGTCGGTGGAGAGGATCTTCGGGAGGTGCTGCTTCTTCTGCTCGTCGGTGCCGAAGGCCATCACGACGGGCGCGCACATCTTCAGGCCCATGTTCGACGTCGACGGCGCGCCGGCCAGCGCCATCTCCATGTCGAAGACGTACTTCTTGCCGAGGCCCCACCCGGTGCCGCCGTACTCCTCCGGCCAGTCGGGCGCGATCCAGCCCTTGTCGCCGAGCCGCTTCAGCCAGCGGACCTGGGCCTCCTTGTCGAGGTGGTTGTTCTTCGACTGGGCGAGCTTGGCCCGCATGTCGTCGTCGAACGCTTCGGCGATGAAGGCCCGGACCTCGTCGCGGAACGCGAGATCCTCAGGGGCGAAGTCCAGGTCCATCGTGTCGTCTCCCAGTCTGTCTACGCCTTCAGCCCACGCCGTCCAGCAGCTCGACGTCCGGCCGCCCGGCCAGCACGCCGGCGAACTTCGGCCCGGCGGCCTTGAAGTACTCGGTCTGGCCGTGGACGGAAACCGCGTCCTGGTCCTTGTAGAGCTCCAGGACCTTGTACTCCTGCGGGTCCTTCCGGCTCTTGGTGAGCTGGTACATCAGGTTGCCCGGCTCATTGGCGCGGACCTGCTTGGCCAGCTCGGTGAAGAAGGCCTCGAACTCGGCGTTCTTGCCTTCCTGGATCTTCATCGTGGCCACGATACCGACCGACATCTTCCATCCCTCCAACGACTGTTTGAACGGACGGTAGAGAGGCGGGCGCGGACGGGCAAGGCTGACGTCGCGCCAACCGCCGCTGCTATGGGGGCGCAGGTCCTTTAGCGGCGCTCGTTCCAGCCGTAGGCCACCCAGTGGTGGCCGCCCTGGTGACGGGCTTCGATGATGTCGCTGCCGCGGGCGCGGGCGCGCACCGTGCGGCGGGCGCGGAGCGCGAGGCCCGAAAGCGCCAGCAGGAGCGAGCCCACGATCGCGATCACCGCCACCGTGGCGGCGGCGAAGACGGCGAGGACGGCCCCCACGACCACCGCGGCGGCGGTGGCGAGCGTGGCGAGGACGGCGGCAAGGCTGCGAAGGGCGGAACCCGGATTCGCGGCGAAGTCCTTGACCAATTTCGAGCTCCTCAGCGGCGCCTGGGCGTCCGAGAAAGACCTATGTCAGCACAGCGGTTCCAGCCGTCAACCGTGGATGCGGCGCGCGGCCGAATTTGGGCGGTCATGCCGCGCCGGCGCGCGCCATCGCCGCGCGCTCCCGCTGGATGGTGGTGAAAGCCGCGTTGATGGCCGACGCCTTGGCCTCGGCCACCTCGACGAACTCGTCCGGGAGGCCGCGGGCGCGGACCCGGTCCGGATGGGCTTCGGAGAGCTGGCTGCGCCACGCGGCTCGCACGGCCTCGTCGCCGGCGTCGGGCGCGACGCCCAGGATCACATAGGGGTCGTCGTTGGCCGCGCCGAGGTGAACGGCCTTCAGGCGCCGGAAGGTGAGCGGCGAGAGCCCGAAGAGCTCGCCGACCCGCTCCAGGTACGCCAGTTCGTCGGCGGTCACCACGCCGTCCGAGGCGGCGATGTGGAAGAGGCCGTCCAGCACGTCCTCCAGCAGTTGCGGGCAGGCGCCGTAGCGCTTGCGCAGGCGCCGCGCGTAGCCTTCGAAGCCGCGGGTGGTCTGGCGGGCCAACTGGTAGAGGCGGCGGATCGCGCCCTCGCTGCCCGCCTCGGCCTGGAAGATCGAGTGGAAGGCGTCGTACTCGGCGGCCTGCGCCTCGCCGTCGGCCTTGGCGAGCTTGGCCCCGAGCGCCGTGACCGCCGTCGAGAAGGCCGGATCCTCGCCCGGCAGACCGGGCGGGCAGACGTCGCATTCCGCCTCGTCGACCTTGCGCGCCGCAAGGCCGGCAATCTTGCGCCAGAAGGACAAGGGCTGTTTCAGGAGGTCTCTTCCCGTTCCATTTCGCCAGCGACTTCAGGACAGTATCGAAGTCGCGGCATCCAGCGCGTCGCGTCCGACGCCTACGCGTCCGGAGCGATCTCGTAGGACGAGTTGTAGGACGCGGCGACGACGAAAGCCACCGTCAGCGGCGGGACGGGCCGGCCGGCGACGGGCGGACGGCCGCGGGATGCGGTCCGCCTCGCCCGTCGCGCCGGCTTCCCGGCCACGCGGGCAAGGCGGGACCGGACGTCGTCAGGCCGCCTCGCGCCAATGCGGCTGGAGCTGCTTGTGGGGCCACACGGCGGGGATGAGGCGAGGTTCGGCCAGGCCCGCCAGCTCGTTGGCGAAGCCGTGGTTCACGTCGCGGTGATGGGCTTCGTCGGCGCGGACGACCTCCACCACGTCGCGAAGCGTCGCGTCGGCCGGCAGGTTCCAGTAGCGCACCGCGACGGCGGGAGCGGGGACGTTCTCCGAGCGACCCTCGTCGATCTCCGCGAGGTAGTGGGTGTAGCTGATCACCGCCTCTTCCTCGAAGTAGCCGACGACCCGATGCGCCGTCCTGGGCGAGATCAGATAGAGGCCGAAGAAGAACAGGTAGAAGATCCACTGCGCGGCCAGGACCACGAAGCGCTCGAAGGCGGTGGGCTTGGCGACCTCGATGAAGGTCATGAGGTGCATGCGCTCGTTTTCGGCCTCGTCCATGAGCGTCTTGATCCACCCGCGATCGTCGCACATGCGGCGAAGGCACTTCAGGTGGTTGAGGGTGGCGCCCACCATGCCTGGAACCGCCGCGACGGTCTCGAGGACTACCGCCCGGTGGCCGTAGCGCTTCGCGAAGAACGTGTCGGCGCAGAAGCGCAGCGCCTTGACGAATCCGTAGGCCAGGCGGTCGGAAACACCGCGCGGACGATGGGCGACAGCAAGGTCGACGGCAGGCTTCAGCATGGGATACTCCGGTTACCGCAGGCCGCGAACGCCGCGGCTCTGCGGGAGGGGGAGTAGCGCCGATGGCGCCCCCGTCGCCATTCGGGTGCGCTCCATAGGTATTGGCACGGAGGCGGCGAAGCGGCGGTCGCGCGGCGGGCGCGTCACTTCGCTCCGGGCGTGTTCCGCTCCGGGCCGGCGCCGGGACCGGGTAAGGCGAAGGCGACGTAGGCGGACCCCTTCAGCCCCTTGGGATCGCGCTGCCCGCTGGTCGCGATGACGACGAACTGGCGGCCGTTCGCCTGGTAGGTCGCCGGAGTCGCGGCGCCTGCGTAGGGCAGGAGCGCCTGCCACAGCAGCTTGCCGGTCCTGGCGTCGAACGCCCGCAGCTTGCGGTCGCGGATCGTGGCGCCGATGAACAGGAGCCCGCTGGCCGTGACGATGGGACCGCCGTAGTTCTCCGATCCGGTGTCGCGCACGCCCTGGGACGCCAGCTCTGGGTATTCTCCGAGCGGGATGCGCCAGAGGTACGCGCCCGTGTTCAGGTCGATGGCGTTGAGCGTGCCCCAGGGCGGCTCCACGGCGGGGTAGCCGTCCGGGTCGAGGAACTTGCGATAGCCCGTGAACGTGAAGCGGCGCGGCGCCGCCGGAACCGGCCCGGAGAGTTCGCGGCCCGGCTCGCCGGCCTGGTCGAGGAGGTGGTCGAGGAGCCGGTCCAGCGCCTGTCGGCCGATCTGCGGAAAGCCGGGCATCCGCCCTCGCCCCTGCACGACGATGCTCTCGATCTCCTGGCGGGAGAGGCGCTGGCGCAGACCCGCCAGGCTCGGGAAGCCGGGCGCGCCCTCGCGCTCGGCGCCGTGGCAGTTCGCGCACTGGCTCCGGTAGAGCGCCGCGGCGGGATCCTCCGCGGGTCCGGCGCCGGCCAGGCCGCCGGTCCAGGCGATGTCGTTGCTGTTGATATAGATGACGCCCCGGCGCCGATCGGCGGCCGGACCGCCCCATTCCGCGCCGCCGTCGAAGCCCGGGAACACGACGGTCTGGGCGCCCACGGCCAGCGGGGTGAACGGCCCGCCGTTCCGAAGGCGCGCAAACTCGGCCCTGGCGGCGGCCGCCGCCTGCGGCGTGCGCCGCGTCAGCATCTCCGCGGTCAGCGCCTGCCGCGCAAACGGCAGCGGGAGCGTGGGGTGCGGCTGGCTGGGCGCGGCGTGTTCGCCCGGGACGTCGCTGGGCGACGCGGATCGCTCTTCGACGGGGAACAGGGGCCGGCCGGACACCCGGTCGAAGAGGTAGAGGACCCCCTGCTTGGTGGGCTGCGCGACCGCGTCGACGGCGCGGCCGTTCCGCCGCACCGTCAGCAACAGCGGCGGAGAGGGGAAGTCGCGATCCCAGATGTCATGCCTGACCGCCTGGAAGTGCCAGAGCCTCCGCCCGGTCGCCGCGTCCAGCGCGACCAGCGAATTGGCGAACAGGTTGTCGCCGCGGCGATCGCCCCCGTAGAAGTCGTCGACCGCCGAGCCGGTCGGCGCGTAGACGATGCCGCGTCGCGCATCCAGCGCCATGCCGGCCCAGGCGTTGGCGCCGCCGGCCGTCGAGCCGGCGTCCCTGGGCCATGTCTCCGATCCCGCCTCGCCGGGCCGCGGCAGGAGGTTGAAGGTCCATACGAGACGGCCGCTCCGGACGTCGTAGGCGCGCACCGCGCCGGGCGCCGCCGGCGCGGTCTCGGAGGTCCGGAACCCCACGATCAGCAGGTCGCGGTAGATCACGCCGGGCGTCGTCATGAACACCGGGAGCGTCGCAGGATCGCGGCCGAGCCCTTCCCGGAGGTCTATCGTTCCCCCGACCCCGAACTCGGCCGCGGGCCGGCCGGTCTGCGGGTCGAGCGCGGTCAGGAAGGACCCGTGGCTCGTGAACAGCCGCCGCCGGGCGCCGTCCCGCCAGTAGCTCAGGCCGCGGACCGGCTGGCGGTTCCGGATCCGGGGCGCATGGGTCCAGAGTTCGCGGCCCGAGCCGGCGTCGAGGGCGAAGACGACCTGATCCGGCGTCACGCCGTAGAGCACGCCGTCCACGATCAGCGGCGAGGTCTGCAGGTCGCCCGGCCCGGTCGCGTACCGCCAGACCTCCCGCAGCCCGGCCACGTTGCCGGGGGCGATCTGACGGAGGGACGAGTAGCGGTCGCCCTGCGGGTTGCCGCCGTATGCCGGCCAGTCGGCCGCGCCCGAGGCCGCCAGGGCGCAACCTCCGAGCAGCGTCGCCGCCAGGGCGGCGCCAGCCCGAACCGCCGCCGCGCGGCGGCTCCGCCAAGGCGCTCGGACCTTCCCGCGCACGTCAGCGCTCGCCGCCGAAGCGGTAGCGCAACCGCACGCCGAACATGCGCGGCTCGCCATAGCTGTAGCTGGTGTAGCCGTTCGTCTCGAACGCCGCGCTCAGGGCCACCACATAGTCCTTGTTCAGGATGTTGGTCGCGAAGATGGCCGCGTCCCAGCCGCTGCCCGCGACGTCGTTCCACTCGGCGCCCGCGGAGAGAAGACCGTACGACGGGATGACGCCGTCGCGAAGCGAGGTGTTGCCCGCGTCGTCGCGCCAGGACCAGTTGGCGAACACTGAGCCCTCGCCCGCGGACGGCGGCAGCGGGAGGCGGTGGCGGGCGTTCAGGCCGTACTGATGCACCGGGCGGTTCGCGGTCTCCTGGGCGCGGAGGCTGGCGGCGTTCGCACCCGGCGCGAACTTCGTGTAGGCGAAGTCGATGTAGCTGAGGAAGCCACCGACCTGCAGATCCGGCGTCAGGTTCGCGGTCGCCTCCAGTTCCCCGCCGTTGATGCGCGCCGCCCCGGCGTTGCTGGTCGAGTTGAACTGCTGGCCGTTCACGAACCGGACCTCGGTCACCTGGATGTCGCTGTAGTCCTGGTGGTAGAGGGCGATGTTGGTCCGGATCGGAACGGACCCCACGCGCCAGTCGGCCTTGAGTCCGACTTCGTAGTCGGTGACGTACTCCGGATCGAAGAAACGGTTGTCCGTGACGATGTTCGGATTGAGGGCGTTGTATCCGCCGGCGCGGTAGCCGCGGCGGCTGACCCCGTACACCATCACCTGCGGCGTCGCCTGCCAGTCCAGCCCCACGGTCCAGGTCGGCGCCTCGGTCCTCGTGTCGCCCGTCAGCGTGCAGCGGGCGTCCGCGGAGGCCGGCGGATTGACGCAGACCCCGGCGGCGTTCAGCCCCCGCGACTGGGCGAAGCGACGGTCCCAGGTGTAACGGAACCCGCCGGTGAACTTCAGGCCCTCCACGAGGTCGCCCAGGTCATAGGTGCCCTGGGTGTAGAGGCCCTTGCTCTCGGAGCCGAAGCGAGACGCGTTGATGACGGTCGCGCCGAACGTGATCGCCGGCCGGTTGTAGAAGCCCGGGGTCGGATTCTTGAGGTAGAGCCCGCCTACGATCCAGTCGAGACGCCCGTCGAAGGCGACCCCATGGATCTGGAGTTCCTCGCTGTACTGGTTGAACCGGAAGGTTTCGCCCGGCGGCTGAGCGAACTCGCTGACGGGGAACGGCGAGCCGTCGGCTTCGAGCGAATACTGCCTGTGGGCCGACATGTACCCGAATATGTTCTTCACCGAGATGTTTTCGGAGACTTCGAATTCGGTGACGTTCGTCAGGAACGTGTATTTTCGAGTAGACGAATTGTCCAGGCTGCTGGCGATGCGGGTACGGATACCCAGCGCCTGCTGCTGCGCGAACTGCGCGGCCAGACCGGGATAGCGGACGGCGGCGTTTCCAGCGGGATTGAGGCGGTGCAGAACATAGGACGTGCCGTTGTTCTCGGAATCCAGGTGCTCCAGGGTCAGCGTGTTGGTAACGCTGTCGGAGGCGCGCCAGGACAGCGTGCCCCGGAGCGACCAGTAGTTCACGTCGTCCATCCGCAAGCCCCCCGGATGGCTGGGTTCGGCGAGCAGCCTGGTGAAGCCCTTGCGGTCCTGGGCCCTGGCGGCGAGCCGCAGCACGAGCTTCTCGCCGGCCAGCGGCACGTTGAGCGCGGCGTCGAGTTCGCGGTTCGCGTAGTTTCCGACGCCGACCTGGATCCTGCCGCCGAACTCCGGCCCCGGCCGTTGCGTCTGAAGCAGGATGGCGCCGCCGACGGAGTTGCGGCCGAACAGCGTGCCCTGCGGCCCCTTGAGCACCTGGACGTTCTGGAGGTCCATGTAGAGGCCCGGCCCGGCGACGGACTGGCCGAGCTGGTCGTAGGGGATGGGCACCTCGTTGAGGTAGATCAGCACGCCCGGCAGGCTGGCCTGCTGGCCCGTGCCCTGGCCGCGGATGCTGACGGAGACGTTGTCCCGCGTCTGACCCTGACTGGAGAGGCCCGGCACGGCGCGCTCGAGTTCGACCACGGACTGGATGTTCTGCCGCGCCAGGGCCGCCGCCGAGACCACCGATACCGCGACGGGGACCTTCTGCAGCGCCTCCTCCCGCCGCCGGGCGGTCACAACGACCTCCTCGATGGCGCCGGCCGCGGTCTCGTCGCCCGCGTCGGCCGTCTCGGCGGCGAGCGCCGGCAGCGCCGACGAAAGCAGCAACAGGGATGCCGGCGTGGCGAGCAGATGCCGAATCGTCATGATGGTTTCCTCTCCTGTCCGGCCGCCCGGGAGCGGGCCGGTTGTGAAAATTGGGCTTGTGGATCCGGCCTGCGCGCGCCGGGCCGACGCCGTCTCAGCGGAGCTCGACCTCCACCTGCGCGATCCGTCCCTCGAACCGCGACGGCAGCGGCATGGCGCGGCTCACGGGCGAGATCCGGGCTTCGCCGACGCTGAAGCTGGCCGCGTCGTAGGCCGGGTCGGTGATCGGGCCGAGAGGACCGTTGGCGACCTGCCGGCCGTTGACGAAGAGTGCGCCCTGCCCGGAGAACGGGGCCCCCGGCGCGGCGGCGCCGTGCATCTCGAAGCGGATCCGGACCTCGCCGTCCGGCAGCGGACCGGGCGCCTCGAGGCGCACGCGGCGGCGGCCGGCGGCGTTGTTCTCATAGACGACGCGTCCGTCCCGCACATAGAGGACGAACCCGCCCAGGCGGCTGCCGTGGCTGACCAGCACGCCGCTGGGCGCGCCGTGAACCTCGGCCGTGACCTCGATGGCGTGCGGCCGGCTCAGGCTCGGAAGCGCCCGATAGCTGGTCCACGGGGCGCCCGGGAAGTAGACGAAGGACGTGCGCCCGGCGATCGGCGAGGGCGGGGCGTAGCGCACGTTGGGCGTCTCGATCGGGTACACGCCGTTGCGGCGGGCTTCCGCGTCGAACGCGGCCTGGAGCTCCTTCAGCTTGCCCGGACGGGCCGCGGCGAGGTCCTGCGCCTGGCTGAAGTCATGCGCGACGTCGTAGAGTTCCCACGTCTGGGCGCCCGGCGCCGGGCCGCGGCGGATGTTCTCGCCGAGGTTCTGGCCGACCATCCGAACGCCGGCCACCCAGCCGTCGCGGTAGATCGCGCGGCTGCCCCAGTTCTCGAAGTACTGCGTGCGCCGCGGCGAGGCGGCCCGCGCGTCGGCGAAGGTGCGCAGCAGGCTCACGCCGTCGAGGGCGGTCTGCGCGATCCCGTCGATCGGTCTGCGCGGATCGATCCCGGCCGCGTCGTACACCGTGGCGGCGATGTCCGTGGCGTAGGCGAACTGGGTTCGGACCTCGCCCCGCCCGGCGATGCGGCGGGGCCACGACGCCACCAGCGGCGCGCGCGTGCCGCCCCAATGCGACGCGATGCCCTTGGTCCACTGGAACGGCGTGCTGTTCATCCAGGCCCAGCCGGCCGCGTAGGCGTTCAGGTGGTCGGGCCCGCCCAGCTCGTCGATCTGCGCGAGCTGCTCGGCGACCGGGGTCGGCGGGGCGTGGGTGTCGTTGGAGCCCAGGACGCCGTCCATCGCGCTGGCGCCGTTGTCGCTGGCCACATACAGGATGAGCGTGTTCTCGCCGTCCGGCCGGCTGCGGACCGCCTGGATCAGGCGACCGATCTCGGCGTCGGTGTGGGCGAGGAACGCGGCGTAGACCTCCATCTGCCGCGCGGCGAGCCGTTGCTCGTCGGGCGACAGCGCCGACCACGCCGGGATCTCCGGCGGCCGGGGCGTCAGGCGGGCCTCGGAGGGGATGACGCCGAGCTGCTTCTGACGCTCGAACGTCTCCTGCCGGAGCACGTCCCAGCCGCGGTCGAACCGCCCCTTGTAGCGCGCGATCCAGTCGGCCGGCACATGGTGCGGCTTGTGCGGCGCGCCGGGGGCGAAATAGAGGAAGTAGGGCCGCTCGGGGGCGAAGGCGCGCTGCGTCCTCAGCCACTGGACCGCCTCGTCGGTGATGTCGGTCGTGAGGTGATAGCCCTGCTCCGCGGTGCGGGGGGGCGTGACCGGCGCGGTGTCGCGGTAGAGCGGCGGCTCCCACTGGCTGACCTCGCCGATCATGAAGCCGTAGAAGTGCTCGAAGCCCAGGCCCGTCGGCCATCGGTCGAAGGGCCCGGTCGGGGTGAGTTCCCAGTAGGGCGTGTTGTGCCACTTGCCGAACGCCGCCGTGCTGTAGCCGGCGCGCCGCAGCACCTCGGCGATGGACGCCGACTCCCGAGGCCACACGCCGTTGTAGCCGGCATAGGGCCGGTAGGCTTCCGGGGTGCTTCCGAACCCGACGCGATGCTGGTTGCGACCCGACAGCAGGGCGGCGCGCGTGGGCGAGCAGATCGCGCTGACGTTGAACGAGGTGTAGCGCAATCCCTCCTGCGCGAGCCGGGACAGGGTCGGCGTATCGGCGAAGCCGCCGAAGGTCGTCGAGGCTGCGTAGCCGGCGTCGTCCAGCAGGATGAGGACGACGTTCGGCGCGTCAGCCGCCCGGATCGGACGTCCCGCCACGGCCGGCGACGGCGACGCCATGACCTGGCCGTGGGCGCCGATCGAAGGCGCGCCGGCCAGGCAGGCGGCAAGCAACAGCGATCCTGCGCGAAAAGCCTGCGCCCCCCGCATCCCTTCCTCCCCCGACAGGTAGCTCGGAACCGGGCGGGCTTCTTCAGAACCGCGTCGCCGGCCGAATGATGTAATCCATTACATGCCAACCTTCCGCAGACCCGACAATAAGCCCGCCGGAGCGAGGCTGCGGCGGCGAGCGCCCGAAATCCGGGGCTGGAGACGGTGTGCGCGGAACGTCTGCTCGGATCGCCATCTCAGCGTCCTGCGCACCCGGACCTGGACGCCGGAGGGAAATTCCGGAAGCAAAATAATCAGTTATATCCCGGATCAGGCGCGCGCCGTCCTTCGCGCGACGGCATCGTCCGCTTCCCGCCCGCCCCGAGAGGGCGCGTTCCAGGGCCGCCGTCGCGGGGCCACAAAATGGGTAAACTAGGGGTCGGCGCGCCTGCCGACGGGCCCGCGGGGGCCGTCCGGATCAGGCCCGGCCCGGCCGCGCGGCCGCGTCGTCGATGCGTTCCCACCGCCGGGTCGCCCCGACCCGCGCGAGCGCGCGGAAGACGCGACGCAGGTTCATTTCGCTCGGCGCGGCAAGTTGCGGCATCACGGTCTCGGCCATGACGTCCCGGCGCAGCATCAGGCCGCCGTCCTGCAGGCTGCAGATGCCGCAGCGGCTCAGCCCGTGGAAACGCCGCCTGACCGTTTCGGGCGAGAGGCCGAGGAGCCGCGCGACCCGGCCCGGCCGCAAGGGCTGCGCCCCCTCGCCTTCGGCGGCCGTCGCGTCCTCGTCGCCGGGATCGTCGAAATCCATGCGCAGGACACACAGGAGGATCAGCGCGTCGCGCGAGTCGCCGGCCCAGGCTTGCAGATACGGAAGCATCCGCAGGTAGTAATCCCCGGCAAGCCGCCCCATGGCCCGCAGGGGAACGGCCCTGGACGCCGGTTCGGAATCCGGAAGATCGCTCGTCACAAAGAAGTCGCTGGCGCGGAGGCGCAGGTAGGTCCGGTGAAGCGCACGGTCGAGGGCGGTCAGCACCGCCCTGTGGCCCTGGGTTTCGTAGGTCTTGGCCGGCACGACCAGGCCCCGCGATGTCGCGACCAGCTTCTGCGCCTCGCAGAGCCTCGCCACCCGGCGGCGAACGGTCTCGAACGGAAGGCCGAGCGTCCGGCTCAGGGCCGCGACGCGGATCGGACGCCGCACGTCGTCGCCCGGGTTCGTCGGCCACCCCGCGTAGCGGAGCTGACGCTCGTGGTCGGTGACGATCGGTCCCAGATTGGACTGGGCGACGGCGAGCCGGATCAGGGCGTCCAGCGAGTCGAGTTCGCGCCGCCCGAGCACGACCATCTCGAACATCAGGTCCCAGGCGGCCGTGCAGCCGAACGCCGGATCCTCCGGTCGAACAGGCCTCCCCATCGTCGAACGGCCCCCCGCTGCCCGGCCCGCGCCGGCCTGCCGCAGCGCGCCATCGTGCCTCAGCGCGCCGCACGGGTCGAGGCCGAGGTGCGACCCCCGCGGATCGGCGACCGTTCGACCGGGGGATGGCTGCGGGACGCCCGCGCAGCCATCCGCTGGTTCGCCGGCGCCTACTTCCGGCCGAGCAGCCCGGACGCCAGGCTTCCGAGCAGGTCGGACCCGCCCTGTTCCTTCAGCATCTCCGCGAACCGGCCGAGCGAGCCTTCGCCGCCGATATGACCGATGATCTCCTGCATCTTCTCCAGCGGCAGGCCGGTCGTGGCGGCCGCGGCTTCGGCCGTGTCGCCCGGCTCATGATGGGCGACGCCCAGGGCCTTGACCGCCTGCTCGACGTGTTCCGGCGAAAGGCCGATCTTCTGGGCCAGGTTCTCGATGTCGACGTTCTCGGCGAGCTGTCCGAGCAGTCCGTTGATAAGGCTCATGTCCCACTCCTCTGGAAGGTAGCGCCGCACCTTAGCGACATGGCCACGCCGCGCGCAGCCTGTCGCGTCGAAAATCCGTGTGTCGCTTCGCCGCGCGCGCGGTTCGCGCCCGGGAGACCGTCCGGCGCGGCCCGCAGGGGTCCGCTCAGGGCGTCCCCTGCCGGAAGGGCTGGCAGTCGCCCGCGAGGTGGTCGATCAGCGCCCGGATCGACGGCAGCAGCCCCCGGCGGGAGGGGAACACGGCATGGACCGGGAGGTTGGGCGAGGCCCATTGCGGCAGCAGCGTGACCAGGCGGCCGGCGAGGCGGTCGGCCTCGATCATAAGGTTGGGCATCTGCACGATGCCGAGTCCGGCCAGCGCGCCGGCGCGCAGGGCGGCCAGGTCGTCGGAAACCAGGCGAGGCTTTGCCGGGATCAGCGCCGTCGCGCCGCTCTCGTGGGTCAGCACCCACTCGACATGGTCGGCCGCGCCGTTCACGAGGGCCGTTCCGAGGCCGATGGCCGGCATGCCCGTGAGGTCGGACGGGGTCGCCGGCGGCGGCCGATCCGCCAGCAGCGCGGGAGACGCGACCAGGCACTGGCTGACCTCGCCCAGCTTGCGCATGACGAGACTGCCGGACTGGGGGCCGGGTTCGCCGGTCCGGATCACCACGTCGAAGCCTTCGCGGATGATATCGACCGGGCGGTTGTAGGCCTTGAGCTGAATACGGACCTTGGGACTCGCCGCCATGAACCCGGCGACGGCCGCGCCCATGCGATAGGCGATCAGGCCCGGCGGACAGGCGATGCGGATGAGCCCGGCCGGCTCGGCGCGGATGGCGTCGATCGCTTCCTGCGCCGCCTCGGCCTCCACCAGCATCGCGAGGCAATGCTGGTAGTACGACTGGCCGATGTCGGTGACCGAGAACTTGCGGGTCGAGCGCTGGATCAGCCGCACGCCCAGCCGCTCCTCCAGCGCGGCGATGCGGCGGCTCAGCTTCGACTTCTGCATGCCGAGCGCGCGGGCGGCCGGGGCGAAGCCCTGATGCTCGACCACTTTGACCAGGTAGGCGAGGTCGTTCAGGTCGTTCATCGTTGCATGAATAGGACACAGAGTCCGGGACGACAATCTACCGGCCCCATCGTTCCGCCCCCATTGTCTCTCGCGACGCTGCGCCCCCGATCGGACGCGGCAATGGAGACAAGCCATGAAGACGATCCTGGGCCGTTACTCGAACCCCAACCGGCATTGGGTGGGCGACGGCTTCCCGGTGCGCTCGCTGTTCTCGTACAACACGCTCGGCGCGCACATCAGCCCGTTCCTGCTGCTCGACTTCGCCGGGCCGCACTACTTCGAGCCGGGCGTCACGCCGCGCGGCGTGGGAGAACATCCGCACCGCGGCTTCGAGACCGTGACGGTGGTCTACGAAGGCGAAGTCGCGCACCGTGACTCCACCGGCAAGGGCGGCGTCATCCGCCCCGGCGACGTCCAGTGGATGACGGCCGCGAGCGGCATCCTGCACGAGGAGTTCCACTCGGAGGGCTTCACCAAGTCGGGCGGCCCGTTCCGGATGGTCCAGCTCTGGGTCAACCTGCCCGCGAAGGACAAGATGAGCCCGCCGGGCTATCAGGCGATCACCTCCGCCGACATCCCCGTGGTGTGCCTTGCCGGCGAAGCGGGCAAGGCGCGGATCATCGCCGGCGAGTTCGACGGGATCAAAGGGCCGGCCCGGACCTTCACGCCGATCAACATGTGGGACCTGCGGCTCGCCGCGGGAGCCTCGCTCACGCTCGACCTGCCGGAAGGGCACACCGCCGCCCTGGTCGTGCTGTCTGGCCACGTCACGGTCGGCGGCAGCCAGGCCGCGGGCGAGGCCGAGATGGTGCTGCTCTCGCGCGACGGCGCCGGCGTCGCCATCGAGGCGGACGGCGACGCGACGGTCCTGGTCCTTTCCGGCGAGCCGATCGACGAGCCGATCGCCGGCTACGGCCCGTTCGTGATGAACAGCGAGGCCGAGATCCGCGAGGCCATCGCCGACTTCAACAGCGGCAAGTTCGGCGAGATGGAGCCGGCTTGACCCTATCGGGCTCCGGCGCGTTCCACCGCCGGGGCCCGACCCCTTCAACCGAGAAAAAGGAAAGAAGACCCGATATGACCAGCGAAACGCGCCGCGACCCGGCATCCGACCGCCTGCTGACGCCGGAGAATTCAGCCTTCATCATCATCGACTACCAGCCGATCCAGGTCTCCTCGATCCGTTCGGTCGACAAGCGCGAGCTGGTGTTCAACATCGTCAGCACCGCCAAGGCGGCGGTGAACTACAAGCTGCCGATCGTTCACTCGACCGTGAACGTGCAGTCGGGCCGCAACAAGCCGCCGATCCCCGAGATCCAGGAGGTCCTCGGCCATCTGCCGACCTACGACCGCACCACGATCAACAGTTGGGAGGACGTCGAGTTCAAGGCGGCGGTCGAGGCCACCGGCCGCAGGAAGCTGATCATGACCGCCCTGTGGACCGAGGCCTGCCTCGCCTTCCCTGCGCTCGACGCGCTGGCCGAAGGCTACGAGGTCTATGTCGTCGTCGACGCGGTGGGCGGCACCTCGCTCCAGGCGCACGAGGCGGCGCTGCGCCGCATCGAGCAGGCCGGCGGCAAGCTCATCAGCAAGACCCAGCTCTACTGCGAACTCCAGCGCGACTGGAACCGCGAGGAGACCGTCCCCGGGTTCATGCACGTCTTCCAGAACTGGGACGGCTCGAACCCCGAGAAGGACTTCAAGGGCTGAGGCCCTCAACCCGACCCACAAGGAGAACCCCATGTCCCCACCCGCCAACTTCGGCGGCGCCCGCCCCGTCATCGACCCCGACGACGCGGCCATGCTGCTGATCGACCACCAGAGCGGCCTGTTCCAGACCGTCGCCGACATGCCGATGCCGGTGCTGCGCAATCACGCCGCGGCGCTCGCCACGATGGCCACGCTCTGCAAGCTGCCGGTGATCACCACCGCCTCGGTGCCCCAGGGACCGAACGGCCCGATGATCCCCGAAATCCACGCGAACGCCCCGCACGCGCAGTACGTCGCGCGCAAGGGCGAGATCAACGCCTGGGACAATCCCGACTTCGTCGCGGCCGTCGAGGCGACAGGGCGCAGGACGCTGATCATCGCCGGCACGATCACGTCGGTGTGCATGGCGTTCCCCTCGATCAGCGCCGTCGACGCCGGCTACAAGGTGTTCGCCGTGGTGGATGCCTCGGGCACCTATTCGAAGATGGCGCAGGAGATCACCCTCGCCCGGGTCGTGCAGGCCGGCGTCGTCCCGATCGACACCGCCGCCGTCGCCTCCGAGCTCCAGAAGACCTGGCATCGCGAGGACGCAGCGGAGTGGGCGCAGGTCTACACGAAGATCTTCCCGCCCTATCAGTTGCTGATCGAGAGCTACGGCAAGGCCCAGGACGTGGTGACCCACCACGAACAGCTCGACTCGGCCCGGGCCTAGAGGCGCAGAAGGGTCCAGCGACGCGGGCCGCCCGACCACGGGCGGCCCGCAACCGCAGGGATCGCCCGCAGCCCGGCCGGCGGGTCGTCCCCGATCTTGCGGCCGGGGCTCATTTCGCTATGCGCATGGCTGGAGGCCGCGCCGGACGCGCGAGCGATGATCCGCAAGGGCTGGGTTTGGACAGGCGCTATTCCTTCTGGATTGACCGCGGGGGCACCTTCACCGACGTGATCGGCCGCGCCGACGACGGGGCCGAGACCTCCCTGAAGCTGCTGTCGGCGTCGCCGGCCTACGAGGATGCGGCGGTCGAGGCCATGCGACGGATCCTCGGCGCCGCAGCGGGCGCCCCCTTCCCCGCCGACCGGGTCGAGGCGATCAAGATGGGCACGACGGTGGCCACCAACGCACTGCTGGAGCGGCGGGGCGCGAGGACGCTGTTCGTGACCACCGAGGGGTTCGCCGACGCGCTGGCGATCGGCGACCAGGCGCGGCCCGACCTGTTCGCGCTCAACATCGAGAAGCCGCCGCCGCTGTACGCCGGCGTCGTCGAGGCGCGCGAGCGGCTGGCGGCCGACGGATCGGTGGCGACGCCCTTCGACGGCGAGGCGCTGCGGGCGAAGCTGGCGGCCGCCGTGGCCGACGGCTTCGAGGCCGCCGCCATCGCCTTCCTGCACGCCGACCTGAACCCGGCGCACGAGCAGGCCGCGGGCGAGATCGCGCGGGCGGCGGGCTTCGCGTTCGTGGCGCTGTCGAGCGAGGTGTCGCCCCTGCCCCGGTTCGTGCCGCGGGCGGAGACGACGGTCGCGGACGCCTACCTGACGCCCGTGCTGCAGGCCTATGTCCGGCGAGTCGCCGACGCTGTCGCAGACGCGCCGCTCTACTTCATGACCTCGGCCGGCGGGCTGGTGCGGGCCGAGGCGTTCCGGGGCCGCGACGCGGTGGTGTCGGGACCGGCGGGCGGCGTGGTCGGCGTGGCGCGGACCGCGGCTGCGGCGCGGTCCGCGGCGGTGCTGGGCTTCGACATGGGCGGGACGTCGACCGACGTGTGCCGCTTTGCGGGACGCCTCGAGCGGCGCGATGCGGCCCGCGTGGCGGGCGTGAAGCTGCGCAGCCCCATGCTGGACGTGGAGACCGTGGCGGCCGGCGGCGGCTCGGTCCTGGCGTTCGACGGGATGCGGGCGCGGGCGGGGCCGGCGAGCGCGGGCGCCGATCCGGGCCCGGCCTGTTACGGCCGCGGCGGGCCGGCGGCGGTGACGGATGCGAACCTGGTGCTGGGGCGACTGGACCCGCGGTTCTTCCCGAGCGTGTTCGGCGCTGCGGGCGACGCGCCACTGGATCCGGCGGCGAGCCGGGCGCGGCTGGCGGCGCTGGCGCAGGCGATGGGCGCCGGGGTCGAAGCGGCGGCCGAGGGCTTCGTCGCCGTGGCGGTCGAGCAGATGGCGCAGGCGGTGCGGCGCATCTCCACCGAGCGGGGGTTCGATCCGCGCGAGCACGCGCTGGTCGCGTTCGGCGGCGCGGCGGGCCAGGTCGCGTGCCAGACCGCCGAGGCGCTGGGCGTGGATGAGGTGCTGTGCCCCAGGTACGGCTCGGTGCTGTCGGCGTGGGGCATCGGGCAGGCGCAGGTGACGGCGCTGCGGCAGGCGGGCGTCGAGGTTCCGCTGGCGGACGGACTGGCGGCGGCGGAGACGGCGCTCGCGGACCTGCAGGCCGGGGTGCTAGCCGACCTGGCGGCGCAGGGCGCGGGCACCGGCGCGGTCCGGCGGACGCTGCGCCTGCGCTATGACGGGGCGGATGCGGAGCTGCCGGTGGCGCTGTCGGACGCGGCGAGCGCCAGGGCCGCGTTCGAGGCGGCGCACCAGCGGCTGTTCGGGTTCGTGGAGCCTGAGCGTCCGATCCTGATCGCAGCGGTCGAGGCCGAGGCCATCTCCAACACGGCTGATCCCCGCGAAGACGGGGCCCCAGGCTTGTCTTCTTCATCTGCGGCCGCCGCGTCGGACGCCCGACAAGAAAGCCTGGGCCCCCGCCTTCGCGGGGATGAGCGGGTGAGGATGTATGCGCTCGGCGCCTGGCATCAGGCGCCCGTTGTCGGCGCCGCAACGCTCGCGCAGATCGACGGCCCCGCGCTGGTCGTGCGGGCCGACACCCAGATCGCCGTGCTTCCGGGCTGGCGCGCCAGCGCCGAGGCCGACGGCCTCGTCCGCCTCGCCCGCACCGCCGCCGTCGCGCGGAAAGCCATCGCGCTCGACAAGGCCGACCCGGTGACGCTGGAGCTCTTCAACCGGCGCTTCATGGGCGTGGCCGAGGCGATGGGCGCGGCGCTGGAGCGCACGGCCCACTCTGTCAACATCAAGGAGCGGCTCGACTTCTCGTGCGCGCTCTTCGACGCCGACGGCGGACTGGTGGCGAATGCACCGCACATGCCAGTCCACCTCGGTTCGATGGGCGCTTCCGTGCGGGCCGTCCGCGACCGCCATCCGGACCTGAAGCCCGGCCAGGCCTTCGCGCTGAACAACCCCTATGCCGGCGGCACGCACCTGCCCGACATCACCGTCGTCATGCCGGTGTTCATGGCGCAGGGCGACACGCAGGCCAGCTTCTACGTCGCCGCCCGCGGCCACCACGCCGACGTGGGCGGCATCCAGCCCGGCTCGATGCCGCCCTTCTCGCACACCATCGACGAGGAGGGCGTGATGCTGGACGCGCTCCCGATCATGCGGGAAGGCCGCTTCCTCGACGCCGAGGTGCGCGCCGCGCTGGCGCAAGGCCCCTGGCCCGCGCGCGCGCCCGACCGCAACCTCGCCGACCTCAAGGCCCAGGTCGCGTCGTGCCAGGCCGGCGGCGCGGCGGTGGCAGAGATGATCCGGACCTATGGCGCGGACGCCGTCGCCCGCTACATGGGCTTCGTCCAGGCCAACGCCGCCGAGGCGGTGCGCCGGGCCGTGGGCAAGCTGGTCGACGGTCGCGCCGCGACCCCGATCGACGGCGGCGGCGAGATCGCGGTCGTCACCACGGTCGACGCGGCGGCCCGCACGGCCACGCTCGACTTCACCGGCAGTTCCGACCAGTTGGACTCGAACTTCAACGGCCCCTCGGCGATCGTCGACGCCGCCGCGCTCTACGTCTTCCGGACACTGGTGGACGACGACATACCGCTGAACGCCGGCTGCCTGGAGCCGCTGAAGGTGATGACGCGGCCGGGCTCGCTGCTGGCGCCGCGCCCGCCGGCCGCCGTCGTCGCCGGCAACGTCGAGACCAGCCAGCACATCGTCGACGCGCTCTACGCCGCGCTCGGCGTCATGGCCAACGGCCAGGGCACGATGAACAACTTCACGTTCGGGGACGCGCAGCGGCAGTACTACGAGACCATCTGCGGCGGCGCCGGGGCGACCGCCGCCGCCGACGGGGCAAGCGCCGTCCACATCCACATGACCAACTCGCGGCTCACCGATCCTGAGATCCTGGAGCGACGCTTCCCGGTCCGCGTGGAGGCGTTCGGCGTGCGGCGCGGCTCGGGCGGCGAGGGCGCAAGGCGCGGCGGCGACGGCGCGGTCCGGCGCATCCGCTTCCTGGCGCCGATGGAGGCCGCCCTCCTCTCCTCGCGGCGCGAACACGCGCCCCAGGGCCTGGCCGGCGGCGGGCCGGGAAAACCCGGCCGGCAGCGCTTGATCCGGGCCTCGGGTCAGGCGAATGAACTTCCCGGCTGCTTCTCCGTTACGGTGGAGCTTGGCGACGCCATCGAGATCGAGACGCCGGGCGGCGGCGGTTTCGGGCCGGCCCAAAGCTGACAAGATCGGCCTCCAGAAGGATCCGCATGACGCCCCTCGCCCTCGCCTTCCTCCTGTTCGCGCAAGACCCCGCCGCCACCCCTGCGGCGCCCGCCGAGCCCGTCCCGGCCGTCGAGGAGGACCGCCTGCCGACCGGCGCGCCGAAGGACGACTACCAGTTCGTGGCCTGGTGCTACGGGTCGCTCCGCGGCTACCTCGACATGCATGACGAGATGATGCCCGAGGTGACACGGATAGAGAGGCAGTTTCGCAAGCCGGGCACGTCGCTCGCCGACGACCTCAAGGTCTACGCCGACATGCAGAAGGACGGGCAGGCCAAGCTGAAGTCGTTCCAGTCCGCCCTGACCGCCGCCGAGCGCGCCTCGGTGCGGCCGATCAACGTCCAGGGCGCCGCCGCGGTCCGCGCCGGCCGGATGAGCTGGACCACCGGCCCCGACGTGACCAGGGCGCGCAAGGCCCAGGAGTGGATGAGCTGGGCGCTGCCCGTGCGCTGCGAGCGCGTGTCGGCGCAACTGGAACAGCGGTCGAGGCTGATGGGTTCGGCGCTGAAGGCGAACGCGCCCAGGGACGAGTCCCCGCCGCCGTCAGCCACGGAAGAGCAGGCCGCACCTCCGGAGAAGGCGCCCGCGACCGAGACGCCACCCACCGCGGCGAACTGAGCTGCTCGCGCTGGCCGCCTATCTGACCGCGATCAACGCCGGGACCTTCGCGGCCTTCGCGCTCGACAAGCGGGCGGCGGGCCGGCGGGAGCGGCGGACGCCTGAGCGGACCCTGCTGCTGCTGGCCGCGCTGGGCGGGTCGCCCGCGGCGGTCGCCGCGCAGCAGATGCTCCGCCACAAGACGCGCAAGGAGCCGTTCCGGACGCTGCTCTGGACGATCGTCGCCGCGCAGGCGGCGGTGCTGGCCTTCGCCGCCTACCGGTTCGCGAGGTAGCTGGCGAGGCGCTCCAGGCCCGCGGCGTTCTTCTCGGGCCGCGCGGCGAAACACCAGCGGATCCAGCCCTCGCCCTCCTCGCCGAAGGCCGAGCCGGGCGCGAGCCCCAGGCCCACCTTGTCGATCAGGTCCTTGCAGAGCGCGAGCGAGTCCGCGCAGCCCTCGACGCGGAAGAAGGCGTAGAAGCCGCCGTCGGGCTGGGGCGCCTCGACGCCCGGCATGGCGCGGAGCGCCGTCAGCACCTGGTCGCGGGCGGCCACGAGTTCGGCGCGGACAGAGGCCACGTAGCTGTCGCCGAAGTCCAGCGCGGCCTTGGCGCCTTCCTGCACGAAATCGGGCGCGCAGGAGGTATTGTACTCGATCAGCACGCCCAGCCCGTCCATCAGCTTCGGCGGCACGACCATCCAGCCGAGGCGCCAGCCCGTCATGCGCCAGGCCTTGGAGAAACTGTTGGTCCCGATGATCCGGTCGTCCGGCGTGGTCAAAGGCAGGAACGACGGGGCGGTGGGACGGTCGAAGGTCAGGCGCTCGTAGACGTCGTCGCAGACCAGCCAGATGCCGTGCCGGCGGCACCGTTCCAGGATCGCGGCGCGGTCCTCGGCCGGGATCATCCAGCCGGTCGGGTTGTTCGGCGAGTTGATCACCAGCGCCTTCGTGCCCGGCGTCAGCGCGTCCATCAGCCGGTCGAGATCGAGCCGCCAGCGGCCCTGGGCCGGCTCCAGCGGGACCATGTCGACGCTGGCCGACAGGATCTTCGGGATCTCGGGCACGTTCGGCCAGATCGGCCCCACCTCGACGACCCGGTCGCCCGGCGACACGACGAGCTGGGCGGCGAGCTGGATCGCGTTCACGCCGGCGCTGGTGATGGCCACGCGCCCGGTCCCGACCGGCGTCCGGTGCAGGCGTGTCAGGTAGCCGGAAAGCGAGTCGCGCACGTCGGCGCGCCCGAGGTTGTGGGTGTAGAAGGTGCGCCCCTCGAGCAGGGCCCTGGCCGCCGGCTCACGGATGAAGTCGGGCGTCGGCTGGTCCGACTCGCCGAACCAGAAGGCCAGGATGTCCTCCCGCCCGAGGCCGGCGTTCGCCACCTCGCGGATCCTGGACATGCGGAGGCCCTGGACCTCCGGACGGGGCAGCGTGTCGAACATGTCCGCTGGCTAGCTCACCTTCCGCTTCTGGGCGAGGGCCGTGCAGCTCGCGGCGCCGATCACGCCCTGCTCGTCGTAGAGGCGGCACTCGCCGATGGCGACGCCGTCGGTCGCGCCGTGGCCGGTCACGTCGAAGCCCACCCAGTCGGTCACCGGCTCGCGGTGCAGGTAGATGGTGACGTCGGAGTTGATGTAGCCCAGGCCATGGTCGCCGGAGTTGGCGAAGGGGCTGACGAAGTCTGCGGCGGTGGCCACACGGGCGAAGGGCGTGAAGGGCTCGCCTTCCACCAGGTCGCGGATCTCGGCCATCCAGACACGGCGCGGGTGGCCGGGCGCGCCGAAGTCGCCGGAGATCCGCCGCATGTCCCACATGCCGCCCATCGGCCTCTGCTCCGGCGGCGGCATGTCGGCGGGGCTGGGCGCATCCCAGTTGTCGGGGGCCCACACCTTGCCCGGCGGGTTCTCGGTCCTGCGCAGGAGCTGGCAGGTGGCGCGTCCGGCGCTCTGCCCGCCCGAGATGAACTCGGCGTCGACCACCTTGATGCGGTAGCCGTCCTTGACCACGCGGGTCACCACCTCGACCGGCGACAGGTCGGGCAGCCGGTACATGTCGACCGTCAGGCGTGCGGGCATGTACTCGGGCGTCCGGTACTGGCGCTCGATCTCGGCGCCCAGCAGGCCGATGATCAGCCGGCCGTGCAGCGAGTCTGCGGTCCACGGGCCGATGCCGGCCCGGGTGGGGATGAAGAGGTCGCCCTCTTTTCGAAAGAACGGTTCATGCGCCATGGCGCGCGAACCTGCCGGAACCGATCAGGCTTGGCTAGACGCCGCGGCGGCGCGTTTCTCCTCGCCGCGCGCGAGCACGCTGGTGACGGCCATGTCGTTGGTGACGTTGCCGAGCGTGCGGAAGATGTCAGGGACGACCTCCACGGCCAGGAGGATCGGCAGGAGTTCGATCGGCAGGTTCAGCGCCGCGCAGATCGGGGCGACGCTGATGATGAACGACACCTGGCCCGGCAGCCCGATGGAGCCTACCCCCATGGCCAGCGCCACCAGAATGCCGCTGGTGTACTGCGCGGGGCTGGGCTGGATGCCGTAGACGTGGGCGATGAAGATGCAGACGGCGAGGTTCACGGCCGGGCTGGTCATGCGGAAGATCGCGACGGCCAGCGGCAGGATCAGGTTCGCCACCGGCTCGGGCACGTCGAGTTCGTCGCGCGCGCGTTCGATCATCGCCGGGAGGCACGCCAGCGACGACTGCGTGGCGAAGGCGGTGGCCAGCACAGGCGCGGTGGCCCGCGCCCAGCGGCCGAACGGCACGCGCGCCACCGTCACCGCCATGACGTAGCCCAGCAGCGTGATCATCGCCCCGGCCGACGCGGCGACCACCATGTACTGGCCGATGATCCCGGCGGCGCCCGCGCCGGTGCGCAGGCCGACGCCGAGCGCCAGGCAGAAGACGCCGACGGGCGCGGCCATCAGCACCCAGCGCACGATCACGATCATGGCGTCGCCGAGCGCCTGGAAGACGGCGACCAGCGACTGCGCCGCCGCCTGCTGCAGCCGGGTGATCGCAAAGCCGGTGAAGACCGCGAACACCACCAGCGGCAGGATCTGGTCCTCGGACGCCGCCTTCAGCGGGTTGGACGGCGCCAGGCCTCTCACCCAGGCGGCGAAGTCGGGCGCGGGCGGCGCCTCGGACGCGGCCCCGGCGCCGGCGCGGAGCGCCGCGGCGGCCGTCTCGTCGACCGGCCACAACGCCAGCAGCCCGTTGCACCAGGCGACCGAGAACAGCGCCGAGATCAGCAGCAGGACGCCGAACCAGATCACCGCGCGCACGGCCAGCCGGCCCGTGGCGGCGGCGTCCGCGACCTGGGCGATGCCGGTCACGAGCACCGCGAAGATCAGTGGCACGACCGTCATGCGCAGCGCATTGAGCCAGAGGCCGCCCAGGGATTCGATGCTCTCGATGACGCCCGCCGCGCCCGGTCCGCCTGACGCCGCCGCGACCGCGCCCACGACGAGACCGGCCGTCAGCGCGATCAGCACCTGGAGGCTCAGGGATTTCAGGAACTTCAAGGCCGCGCTCCGCGAGGGACGAAGCGCGATCTGGCCCGTGTCGGCCGCTGCGGGCAATAGCGGAGGTCAGAGGCGCGCGCGCCGCCGGACGATGCCTGGGCTAACCCGGTTGCGGGCGCGTCGTCACCGGAACGTCGCAGATGGAGAAGTTCGGCCCCTTGAGCCGCTGGATGTCAGACACCGCCTTGCGGAACGCGGAGCCGCGTTCGCTGAGGACCTCCAGCCGGGGCCGGTCGGCCGCGGGCAGGTCGGCCATGACGCGGACCTTGAGCATCAGGTCGGGGACCTTCGGCGGCTCGCCCACGGTCACGGCGTTCACCGCCTGCAGACCCGACACGATGCGGCCGACGACCGTGTACTCGTGGTCCAGCCGACGCGCCGGGGCGCGCATGAAGAAGATCTCGGCGTTCGCTGTGCCCGGGTCGGCCTGGCGGCCCATGCCCATCACGCCCGGACAATAGGCGCCCCAGCCGCGAAGCCGGGCGTCGCCGCGGCTCTTCTGCTCGCCGGCCGAGACCGCCTGGAACGGCGTCGCGCCCACGAAGCCCTCGCGCGCGTCGCTGCGGTCGACGACGACGGTGGCGATGGCGGGATCGACGCGGAAGCTGAACTCGGGCGGCAGGTCGGGGTGGGCCGAGGTCCCGCCGTCGCGGTTGTTGGGATTGCCCGTCTGGGCGACGAAGCCGTCGATCACGCGGTGGAACTGCAGGCCGTCGTAGACGTGCTCGCGGGCCAGGAGCTTGATCCGCTCGACACCCTTCGGCGCGAACTCGGGCCGCAGTTCGACGACTGCCTGGCCCCTGGTGGTCGAGATGACGAGGGTGTTGTCGGGGTCGAGCGGACGCCAGTCGGGCTCGGGCGCGGCGCCCAGCAGCATCAGCGCGGCGGCGGCGGTCAGGATTCCACGAAGCATGAGGCCCTCCTGCCCGCAGAGGGGCAGGAGGGCCGCCGCCACGTCAATACTTCCGGCAGAGCAGATCGCGCAGGACGTCGCTGCGGCCGACCGGCTCGCCGTCGGGGCCGATGGCGCGCTCGGCGCGGGCGCTCGAGTCGAAGAACACGGCGCGGCCCAGGCCCTGGCTGCGGCAGAAGGCGTTGGCGCCGCGGTCGCCCGCCGCCACGTCGAACCCGCGCACCGTCGGCCGCGGGAAGAAGACGCTCGTCGCGCCGTCGATCCCGCGCGCGCCGCCGCCCGGGAAGCCGGGACCCGGGCCGGGGCCGGGTCCGGGCCCGCCGGGACGGCCGCCGCCGGCGGGCTCCAGCGACGAGACCTGGGCCATCAGGCCGTAGGTGTGCAGGTTGGGGACGTCGCCGCGGACCTCCTGGCAGCGGCCCTTGAAGTCGTCGTGCTCGCAGACCAGCCAGCGGCCTTCGAAGCGCGCGCTCTGGGCGCGGTCGTTGAAGCGCCACTTGCCGAGGTCGGGCGTCGACTGGGTGATGGTCACCGAACGGCCCTGGTAGTTCGGCAGCTCGTAGAGGGTCGCCGATCCGCCGCGATAAGGCTGAGCCGCGGCGGCGCCCGCGAGGGCCGCGACGGCCAGGGCGGCGGCGAAGAAGGTCTTGGTCATGAGGGTGAGCCTCCACAGCGTGTTGCAGCGTGACAGAAGCGCCGCCGTAATGAACCGCCGCTGAAGGGAACGCCGGCCACGCGCCGCGCTCTCAGCGAAATCATTCCGATTGGGATATAATCTTCTGCATCCAGGCCGATTTATCTGCGGAAATGGAAACCTATCTTGCATCCCGAACGCGGCGCGATGCGCGTCGCAGGGAGACGAACCGATGATCGACAAGAGGCCCTTCGCGCGCCTTGGCGGCGCCGACCACGGCTGGCTCAAGGCCCGCCACCATTTCTCGTTCGCCGGCTATCACGACCCGGACAACATGGGCTGGGGCCCGATCCGGGTGTGGAACGACGACGAGATCGCGCCCAACTCTGGCTTCCCGCCGCACCCGCACGCCGACATGGAGATCGTGACCTACGTCCGAAAGGGCGCGATCACCCATCAGGACAGCCTGGGCAACCACGGCCGGACCGAAGCGGGCGACGTGCAGGTGATGAGCGCCGGCAGCGGCATCCGCCATGCCGAGTACAACCTGGAGCCCGAGACGACGACGCTCTTTCAGATCTGGATCGAGCCCACGGATCGCGGCGGCAAGCCCGGCTGGGGCGCCAGGCCCTTCCCGAAGGGCGACCGGTCCGGACGGTTCGTGACCCTCGCCAGCGGCATCGCCGGCGACGCCGACGCGCTGCCCATCCGCACCGATGCGCGGGTGGCCGGGGCCACGCTGAAGGCCGGCGAGACGACCGAGTACGTGCTGGGAGATGGCCGCCACGCCTACCTGGTGCCGGCGGTCGGCGCCGTGGAGGTCAACGGGGTCCGTCTGGACGCCCGGGACGGCGCGGCGGTGAAGGACGAGGCAGTCCTGCGGATCCGGGCGATCGAGGACGCCGAAGTCGTGCTGGTCGACGCCGCCTAGGCGGCGCGAACCGGGCTCAGGGCTGGGGCGGCCCTGAGCCCACCTTCGCACGTCCGCTTCGAAGGGAGAGCTAGCGGGCGGCGAAGGTCCGGGAGGCGTGCTCGAGCTGGGCGGTGCGCAGAGCGCCCATCTTTTCCTCGAGCTCGACCTTCACGCCGGTCTTGCAGCTATGGCGGGCGGCGACCGTGCGTTCGGGGGAGCAGAACTTGCGGGCCGCAACGTCGGAGCGCTGCTGGTAGGCGGCGACGCCTTCGGGGGTCAGAAGGTTGATGTCGGCCACCTTCACGGTGGTGGCGGCGAGGGCCGAGGCGGGCAGCGCGGCGATGGGGAGGGCCGCGAGCGCCAGCATGGCGACGCCGGAGATCCGGGAAGCGAGGTTCATCCTGGTCATTGTGGTATTCCCTCTCAGCGGTTGTGCTTCCGACGGTGTTGTCCGCCGGCGAGGGAATGAATACTTCCGGACCCGGGCGAAAACCCGTGAATAGGGAGTAATGACGTCGATTTAAGAATATTACGGCGACTTAATACTTTAACGCGGCGTAATGCGGGAACCTGCTCAGTGCGGCCGCGTGGGCTCCACCAGCGTCTGGTGCCACTCGCCGTCGGCGTCGCAGACCAGCACCGGCCAGGGCATGTCGATCAGGCGCATCCAGTCGCCGGCCGCGGCCAGCGCCTCGTCGCGGGTGTCGTAGGCGCCCAGGTCGCCACTTTCGGCGTCCTGCAGGACCCAATGGCCGCTGCGGGCCCGCACGGTGAAGTCGAACATGAACTCTAGCCTCAACCAACGCGCACGGGTTCTCGCGCGATTTGGTTTCGCAATCACGAAGACGCCGGGTCGCAGCCGGTGCGGCGCGTGCGCACAGGAAGCCGACCCCGGAGAGCCCGGCCGACGAGCGATGGCGCCGGGTTCGGCGACCGCGCGAGCGATCACCGATAGGCAGAACGCGTTGCAAGGGCGCCCGCGACAACCCGTCGCACATCCTCTAGAGATTCCGGATTGGGCCCGGATATCCCCCGAGGGTCCAGCGGTGTCGGAGTTGGTACGATGAGCGCCCAGGCGAACCTGGAGGGCCTGCGGGTCCTCGTGGTCGAGGACGAAATGATGGTCTCGATGCTGATCGAGGACATGCTGAGCGACCTCGGCTGCACGGTGGTCGGCCCCGCCTCGCGCCTCGACGAGGCCATGGAGCTGGCCAAGGAGGCCGAACTCGACTGCGCCGTGCTCGACGTGAACCTGGGCGGCCAGCCGATCTTCCCGCTCGCCGATCTCCTGCGTGAGAAGGGCGCACCGTTCGCCTTCGCCACGGGCTATGGCGACGCGGGAATCCGCGATGTCGATCGCGGCTCGCCGGTGCTGCAGAAGCCCTTCCGCGAGGGCGACCTCGCCCGGGTCCTGGGCGAACTCAAGACCCGCGACTAGCGGCCTTAAAGGTAGGGAAAGGCGTGCCCGACCCAGTCGGTCAGGAGCAGGCCCAGCGAGCCTGCCAACGCTGCCGTACACAGCAGGAGTTTCACGTCTTCGTCCCCTCGTCCCGTCGGCATCATCGCCGGCAAGGGAGGAGATAGGGTTAAGCTCGGCCGGAGACTATTCCCGTTTCCGCATAGCTGTTCTGCGGAGCGGCGATCGGCGGAAACGAGACCGCCGGGTCTCAGAGCCCCTTCGCCATCAGCGCCGCCAGCAGCTTGTCGGGCGTGATCGGATAGTCCCGCACCCGCACGCCCGCGGCGTTGTAGATCGCGTTGGCCACCGCGGCGCTGGCGCCCGAGTTCCCGAGTTCGCCCACGCCCTTGATGCCCATCGGGTTCGCCTTGTCGTCCACCTCGTCCAGCATGATGGCGTCGAGGTCGCCGATGTCGGCCTGGACGGGCACGAGGTACTGCGCCAGGTCCTGGTTGATCAGCGAACCGTAGCGCATGTCGACCGAGTTGCCCTCGGTCAGCGCCGCGCCGACGCCCCAGATCATCCCGCCGGTGAGCTGGCTCTTGGCGGTCTTGGCGTTGAGGATGCGGCCGGCGGCGAACACCCCCAGCATGCGGCGCACCCGCACCTCGCCGGTCACCGTATCGACGCCGACCTCGCAGTAGTGGGCGCCGTAGGTCTGGGTGCTCCAGCGCTGGGCGTCCTGAGCGGGCCGGATCTCGCCCTCTACGGTCAGGCCCCCGGGGGCCGCGCGGCGGATGAGGTCGCTGAGCGTCTCCGAGCGGTTCTCCAGGGCGACGACGCCGTCCTGGAACGTCACGGCCTCGGGATCGCCCGCATGCAGCGGTGAGCCGGGATCGCCAGTCGCCATCTCGGCGATGGCCTTGCGCAGGTTCATGCCCGCGGCCAGCGCCGCCGAGCCGG
>NZ_JAEUMO010000048.1 GCF_016793285.1 Phenylobacterium sp. | reverse complement strand
GGTTCGCCGGGTACGCGCCCGTGCAGCCTGGCCTTTCTCGGTCGCCTCTAGCTCCTCCTTGGCGGGGAGCTGAAGGGCTTGCGAGCGACGTCCGATACTACGGCCGCCGCATGCGCGAGAGAGCGCAACAGCGCATCGGGCATCTGTATCCAGATGCGCCCTTGCCTGGAGGTCGAACCACTCCCGTTACCGCATGGCTTTGGTGTCGAACAGTCCGTTCGCCCGACCCTGCGGCCCGGGGTGCAATGGTCCCGCTGGCATCATCCTTCATCCTGTCTTCGAAGGCGGGCAAGGAAGCGTTTGTTCGGGTCGTGCGTGATAATGCGGCTACCGACGGCTGGCGGTTCGAGGTCCGGCAGGGCGGCGCAACGAACGAAGAACTTGCGACTGCAAGGGACGGCACCAAGGGGACATCGGGTTTCGTTTGCGCGCTCACTGGAGCGCCGATCACTATGGCCGCGGTGCGAGCGGCGGGTAAGTCCGGCGAACTAAGAGATCGCCTAATGGCCGTGGTCGCGGAGGGCGATCGGGGGAGGATCTATCTGTCTCCCACCAGTTCGCAAGAACACACGGCTCACTCGGCCTGCGCGTCATGGAAGCCGGAGGCTCGGCTCGACCCGAAGGCGCTTGGCTTTCGGGTGCCGGGGTACGGGCTTTCAACATACGGCGATCTGTTCACGGACCGGCAGCTCGTCAGCCTGACGACATTTGCGGACCTGGTGGAAGAGTTGCGGGCAGAGGTACTCGCGGACGCAGGGCTTGCATGGGATGCGCGCGGGTTGAGTGGCGACACCACGGCGTTGGCTGAGGGTGGGAATGGGCCACAGAGTTACGCCGATGCCATAGCGACCTACTTGGCGTTCTCGGTTGACCGAATGGCTGAATACGGGAGCACGAGTGCGACATGGCTCCCGAAGGACAATGCAATTCGCTCAGCGCTGGCACGCCAGGCGCTTCCTATGGTCTGGGACTATTGCGAGGCGAACTACTTTGCCAAATCGAGCGCTGGATCAGAGACATGCATAGACGTAGTTGCGAATGCACTGGAGAAAGTTCCTGCAATGGGCGCTGGAACCATACTACAGCTTGACGCGCCAGCAAATTCCTACCCTGTTCGCCCAGTATTAATAAGCACTGACCCTCCCTATTACGATAATATTGGTTACGCAGACCTATCTGACTATTTCTACGTCTGGCTCCGACGTTCCATTTCGGCTGTGTGGCCAGAGTTGTTTCGCCGACTACAGACCCCGAAGACCGGTGAACTTGTCGCCACTCCTCATAGGTCGCCAGATCGTGCAGAGATGACGCGCCGGGTCGGCCGTGAAGATCATCCGCTACTGGTAGGATGGGACCGGCTCTCGCCTAAGGATCGCGCCGAACGCGAGTTCATGTTTGGGATGAGTCAAGCTCTCACCGCGATGCGGAACGCGTCATCCAGCGACGCCCCTCTCGCCATCTACTATGCCTTCAAGCAATCAGAGATGTCGCAGGATGGAGTGACTTCCGCCGGCTGGGCTTCATTCCTGCAAGCCGTCGTCGATGCGGGTCTCGTGGTCGATGGTACGTGGCCAGTGCGCAGCGAAAGCGCTGAGCGGATGAGGGCCCAGGGCGCGAACGCACTCGCGTCTTCCATCGTCCTGGTCTGTCGCACACGCGCTTCCGATGCCCCGACCATTGGGCGGCGGGAATTGTTGGCCGAACTGCGACGGGAGCTGCCAAAGGCAATCGAGCGCATGCGCGCTGCGGGTTTGCACCCGGTGGATATTCCGCAGGCAGCCCTGGGCCCGGGCATGGCGGTCTTCTCGCGCTTCTCAGGGGTGCGAGAGGCCGATGACAGCACCATGTCCGTGAGCCGCGCAATCACCCTTATCAACCAGGTCCGGGGGGAAATTGATCACGCGGACTCGGGCGACTTGGATGCGGCGACCCGGTTTGCGCTGGATTGGTTCACCTCCTACGGATGGAACAGCTTTGACTCGGGTAAGGCCATCCAGTTGGCGCAGTCCTATGACCTCACCGAACGAGGTCTTCGGGAGGCAGGCATTCTCATAACCGACCGCGGCGATGCGCGCCTGCTCCGCAGGGGCGAGATGCCGGAGAACTGGCGACCGAGCCGGGATCGGACGCTCACCGCTTGGGAACTCGCCCAGGCCATGAACCGCGCCTTAAATGAGGGCGGGGGTATCGAGTCCGCTGGCGCACTGCTCGCTGAGGGACGGGAGATGACGGGTGCCGTCTATTGGTTGACGGGCCGCCTCTTCGCCATCGCCGAGGACCGTCGCATGGCCGAAGAGGCCCGCGGCTGGGGGCAGCTCTCCGAAGCGTGGGATGCCATCGAAGCAGCGGCGGACCGCACCGATATCGCCGAGATCGCTGCCCTCAATCGGGCAACTCCGGGACAACTCTTCTGACGAGGGAATGGGTGGACGTCCTGACCAATAAGGCCCGGCTGGGCAAGATGCTGGACGTGGTGGGGGGCAGCCTCCCGACCTTTGTCGAGCGAGCCCTGGAGGCGAACTACGGCGCCAACTGGCGGCAGCACGCCAACTTCCCGGACGGGGCGGTTCGCGGCGGCAACCTGGATGTGCAGGCCTATCTGCGTCTCTTCCAGAACGAGTGGCGTGAGGTCTTCTCGCGCGGCCTGGGGCACAACATCCGCGATGCCGCGACCGCGACCAACGCAGGTCGAAATGCCTACTCACACGCGCCCGCGGGCGGGGCAGACGTTCCGGATGACGTCACCCTCCGCGCCCTCCTTGGGGCCGCCGAACTCCTGGAAGGGATCAAGGCGAATAACGCGAAGGATGCTCGTGCGCTTGTTGACGGCATGATCGGCAAGATGGCCGGAAAGGGGGTGCCGACCGCAACGCCGTCTCCGCCAGCCGCAGCCGGCTCGCCCAAGGAAACGCGGCCCGTCCTCACGCTCAAGTCCGGTGCCGCAGCGCCCACCGATGTCTCCAAGCAGCTCGGCTTGGGCTTCAACGAGGGGCAGAAGGTCGGCGCCCTGGAGCCATGGCGTCTGACAGCTCCTCCGAGAGAAGACATCACGGCCGGGCGCCTGACGCTGGATCACTTCGCGGCCAACCTCGCGGTCGTGGACCGCGGTGAAGTCACTGGACCGTACGGCGACCCCGCAGAGTTCTTCCGCTCCACCCACATGACAGGCGGGTTGGAGCTGGTCCTGCGCAACGGCTCGTCGCGGCTAGCGTCAGGCGTGGGCCCTTCGGTGATCGGCCTGCAGACGAACTTCGGCGGCGGCAAGACGCACACGATGCTGGCGCTGCTGCACGTGGCGCGCGCCACCGATCCTACAGCGCTTCAGGGCGTGGGCGAGATCATCGGGAACGCCGCCGGTCTGAAGGGGGCAAAGGCCGTCGCGTTCTCCGGCAGCGACAAGGGGCCTGACGTGCCCCTGATCTACGCCGGCTCCAAGCCGGTGCGGACGATCTGGGGCTATCTGGCCTACCGGCTCGCGGGCGAGGAAGGGCTCTCCCTGATCGCTGGCGCGGAGGCGGCGGGCACCAACCCCGGCGGCGAGGCGCTGGAGAAGGTGCTGCGGGCCGCGGGCGGGCCGGCCCTCATCCTGCTCGATGAGATCGTGGCCTATGTGAAGCAGCTCGACGGGGAGCGCTACGACGCGAACCTCGCGTTCTTCCAGTCGCTCACCGAGGCTGCGGCGCGCGTGCCCCAGGCGCTCATCGTGGGCTCGCTGCCGGAGTCGGAAGACGAGGCCGGCGGCGACCGCGGGCAGGAGACGCTGTCGCGGCTGGAGAAGCTGTTCGGCCGCCTGCAATCGTCCTGGCAGGCCGCACAGGGCACCGAAACCTACGCCATCGTCCGGCGACGCCTGTTCCAGGAGTTGGACGAGGCCGGGGTGAAGGAACGCGACCGGACCATCGAGGCCTATCGGCGCTACTACCGGGACAACAAGAAGGACTTCCCGGCCGGCGTGGACGAAGCCGCCTACGGCGAGCTGATGCGGGAGGCCTACCCGGTCCACCCGATGCTGTTCGACAAGCTCGCGCAGGAGTGGGGCGGGCTCGACCGCTTCCAGCGGACCCGCGGCGTGCTCAAGTTCATCGCCGAAGCCGCGCGCCGCATCTGGATCAGCGGCTCCAACGACCCCCTGATCCAGATGGGCTCCATCCCTCTGGGCGACCCGCTGGTGCGGGGGTCTGTCATCGAGCCCCTGGAGGGAACCGCCTGGGCGGCCATCGTGGACGGCGAGGTCGAGAGCGACCGCGCCCAGCCGTTCCGTCTCGACGGTGAGAAGCAGCGCTACGGCAACGACCGGATCGCGACCCGGGCTGCCCGCGGCGTGTTCCTGGGCACCGCGCCGCTCGGCGAGGCCCGCGGCGGGATGAGCGGCGCCGACGTCCGCCTCGCCTGCGCCCGGCCGGGGGAGAACGTCTCGGTCTTCGGTGACGCGCTGTCAGAGCTGGCGAACAGGTCGGGGCACCTGCGCGCCGAGAACAACGCCTATTGGTTCGGCTCCCAGCCGACCCTGCGCAAGCTCGCCGAAGCCAAGGCGCAGGAGAAGTCCGACGCCGAGGCGGACGACGAGATCGTCTCGCTGCTGAAGCGTGACGAGCGGGCACGGGGGAGCTTCGTCAAGGTTCACACCTGCTCCCTGAACCCCGAAGAGGCGGAGGAGAGCACGGCCGTCGGTCTGATCGTGCTGCATCCAAACTTCACGTTCGATAGCCGGGTCGAGCCGCCGCTCGCGATGGTGACGGCGGAAGATGCGCTGAAGCGCCGAGGCGGCGGCCGTCTGCGGCAGGCGCGGAACACGCTGATCTTCGTGGCTCCGGACGGGCCCCTCCTAGGAGAGGCGCGCAAGGCCGCGAAGCTGCTGTTGGCCTGGCGCTCGATCCGCGACGACCGCTCGCTGGACCTGAAGGACAGTCAGCGTGAGGAGGCCGACAAGGAGACCACCAACAGTCAGGCCGCACTGGAGTCTTCGGTGCGCCGGGCGTGGTCGCACATCATCGTGCCGACGCCTCCCCGGATCGAAGGCGAGCCGTTCTCCCTGGACAAGGTGACGATCCGCAACCCGGGCTCCAAGACGGTCGCCCAGGCCGTCTGGGATAGGGTCAGCACCGATCAGAGCGTCCTGGTGAAGCTGGGTCGGCAGACGCTCTCCGACAGGCTGAAGGAGGCGTGGCCGGTCGGAGATGACCACGTGCCGCTGGCCACCGTTCGCGATTGGTTTGTCCAGTACGTCCGATTTGAGCGGGTGCGGGATGATATCGTACTCGGCGAGGCGCTGACGGAGCTGCTGCGCGACGTCTTCACCGACTTCGCCTACGCGGAAGGCATCGCCGCCGACGGGACCTACCGCGGCCTCGTCTTCGGCAAGGTCGTGAACCCCTCGTTCGACGCCGACGCAGTGCTGGTGCGGAAGGAAGTCGCCGAAGCCCAGCTCAAGGGCAGCGGATCGAGTACCGGGGCGACAGGGCCGACCACCCCTGCAACGCCGCAAAGCGGCGGAGGCGCGGTCGAGGAGAAGCCGGGCGTGGCGCGGGCGCTTCGGCGGTTCTACGGCAGCGTCGAGCTGAGCGCCGAGCGCCCGGTGCGCGACCTCCAACCGATCCTCGAAAACGTGATCGCCGAGTTGCTGCGCACAGACGGCGTCAAGCTGAGCCTGCGCCTGGAAATCGAGGCGACAGCGCCCAACGGCTTCGACGTGGAAGATGCCGCCATCGTCCGGGACAATGCCAAGACGCTGAAGTTCAGCCCGGAAGGCACCGGTTTCGCTGAAGATTAGGGCGCGAAGCCCGTCAGATGTAGTAGCGGAAGGGCAGGGGCGGAGCCTCTGCCGTTCGCGGTGAGGCCATGAGGATTTCGCCCACCCGATCCGCGAACCGCAGCGTCACCGGAATGCCGCTCGCGAAGTCGCACGCGTTGTAGTTCACCTTCGTCAATGCGAGCACGTCGCCCAGCACCTGCTCCAGGTCGGCGTCTCCGTGAGTGACTTCCACGCTCAATGGCTTCGGCGTTTCAAAGCCCGGATAGGTCGCCAGTCTTGGGATGTAGCCGCGCGTCCACAGCAAGGCTTGGCGGTCATCGAGCGCAACAGCGGCGCCGCGCAGCACGGGCGTCGAGGCCGCCGGCCGGAATAGCCGCATCTCATCACCCGGCCGGATGCGCACACCTACCAAGCTGGTCTCGGGCGCCACAGCGGACTTGAAGCCCTCCCACTCCTGGCGGCTGAAGCGATGCCGACCGTGGATGAAGAGCTGAGACGGGGCTCGCCCGTGCTTGTCTTTGTAGCCGTCAATGACCGAGGCCATGAGTTCGCCGGCCGCCTTGGACGACAGGTGGTACTCGCGGTTCTCTTCCGAGTACCAAGGGCCAAGGGCGCCGCGGAACACCAGGCCATCGCCCGAGCTGAGGAACATCTGGGCCGCGCAACATGCCTCGCCCTTTGCGGCCGGCGTTTCGTCGTTCTTGAAGACGAGGCCGACGTAGCACACGCCCGGCCGAACATCGGCGAGCGCCCACGGCTTGGCGTCCATCTTGAAGTAGAGGGTGGTCGCGAAGTTCCAGGCGACGGTCGCTTCGTCCTGAAGGCCCCGGCTGGCAGGACGGCTGGCGAGCGCGCGATCTTGCAGGGTGCGCTCCAGGATCAACTGCAAGGCCACCTTGTCCCCGAGCAGTTCGGCCTTGAGCTGGTGGTGGAAGTTGTTGGCAAACAGGTAGACCTCGGCGTCGGCCATCGTCTCGGGAAACAGATCGCCGCGCTCGTAGAAGGCCTTCGCTGCGCGCGAGGAGATGATCGTTGACGCGGTGCGCTCCGCCCTGGGCGGCGCCGCGACCGCCGGCCGGCCGTACCGGAAGACCACGTCAGGAATGACCGCCACCCACACGTCGGGTTGCCGCTCTTCTGTCGTCCGATGGCGTCGGATGGCGTCGGCGTAGAGCTTCACGGTCGTGCGCACCGCGTCCGACCTGTTCGACCGCTTGATCGCGGAGTCGATCTCGACCCCGTCCAGGGTGACTTCCGTCATCGGGCGATCCGGCAGAGCGAGTCCGAACACCGCCTGGAAGCCCGGCCAGGGCGGCGCCCAGGTGGTCTCGGCACCGTGCCGGTTGAGGGAAGGCCCGATCCAGCCCCGCAGCTTGCCGAGCCATGCTCGCAAGAGACCCGCGCCGGCTTGGGTGCCGATGAAGCCGAGCCGCACCTCGTGCCGGCCGCCGGCATCCTCGAACGGCCCGAAGAGGAACAGCCCATCCTTGGGCGCTTCGAGACATTGCCCGTGACCGAACGCAAGCGTCGGTTCCGGCAGGTAGATCGCCTTCTGGATCATGCGCCTTCGGGCTCCGGTTCGTGCTCGATGCCTTCGTCGGTCTCCAGCTCCTCGCCCAGCAGGATCTCGCCATCAGCGGCTTCCTCGCTCTCCCGCCGCTCCTCCGCCTCATAGGAAACAGGGAACGGCACCTCCAGCGGGGCGGTGCTGAGCTTGAGACGTTCGCGGCCGACCGCGAGGTCGAAAGTTGGCTCCCCCTCCGCGAGCCAGTCCAGGCCGGCCAGCAGCAGGTCGCGCCACTTGTCGTTCCACCAACTCCGCGTGAGCCGGCGCCGGATCGCCTGAGTTTCCTTGCCCGGCAGTGGCGTTGAGCCGTCGAGGCTGAGCACCATGTTCGCATGCACGCGGAACATGGGCGCGGGCCACAGGCGTGGACGACCGATCAGCGCCAGATGCCAGCGCTTGTCCTTGAACTTTCCGGACACGGCACGGTCGACCTTCTTGCCGCTGGCCAGCGTGCGCTTCACGCGCCCGTCCACGAGGCCATCGGGGAAGAACCAGCCGATCTCCCCGCTAGCGTACTCAAACCTGCGCAGGCCGCGCCGGTGCATGGCCAAATCCCAATGCTGTCGAAGCAGGTTGACCATCTGACGCCGGCCCTCGGCTCCATTGGGGAAGGGGGCGACCTCGCCGTTCGTGAGGATATCCCCGGGCCTGAGCCAGAACCGGCCATCCAGCTTCGGAGGAGCTACATCACCGGCCTGGAAGGTGCCGACGTCGGTGAACGTGCCGGCCAGGCCGAGGTACTTCAGGTGCGGCTTCTGGGAGTTGGCCAGCCAGTTCTCCAGTTGGGTCGACAGCCCGGCCGAGCCGTAGAAGGTCAGCAGCTCGGGCATCTCGGTGATCTGAAACCAGTTGGTCAGGAGGGTCTCAGGTCGCTCCAGCACCGTCAGCCTGCCACGCTGCTGCGCTTCAACCAGGGACGCGAGGAACTCTGTGTCGGGTCCGGTGCGCCGGGGCACGCCGGCGTCCTCCAGGGTCTTGAGGAGCGGCGCCAGCGCGCCGGCCCAATTCGGGAATGCCTCCAGCGCGTTGAGGCGAAGCAGCTCCGTCGGGAACTCCAGGTAGGGAACGTCGTCCACGCGGATCGGGATGATGAACTGGTCGTCGCCGAGCTGGCGCCCGATCCCGTCACCCAGGGCCAGTTCTTTCAGGACGCCGCGCTTGCGCACATGACGCGACACCAGCGCGATCTGCTTGACCACGTGGTGGCGGAGCTTGTCCTCGATCACGTTCCAGAAGTCGTCGCCGCCGCGAAGCTCCTGCACATCGACCCAGACGCGATAGCCCGCTGTCGTCAGCCGCGCCGCCAGCCAGCGCGCGACGGCGTTGTCTTCCGGGTTGGCGTGCGTGATGAGGATTTCGTCTCGCACAGCCGGGTTGGCCGCCGGTGACGGTGAAGCTCTTACCATGGCCTTCTTGCCTCTCGGCCTTGGCACTCGACGCTCTTGCCTGCCAATGGAAACGCAGGGCAGAGAAGCCGGGCGCGTGAGCGTGAAATCGGAGGGGAGGACGGCTCTTCTTGCTTGGCCGCAGTGGGCCGCCTCTCCCTCCAGTCACTCCCGACACGCCGCATATCGCTGAGCCAACGTCGAGAATCGTGTACGGTCTTTAGCGCCGCTTCTTAGACTTCGACCCGGACTTCACCGTCTCGACCACGTGGGTCTTGGGCTTGTCCTGGGCGGTCTTGACCGGGGTAAACCGGCCCGTGCCGGCGTTCCTTCCGATCTTCATGACCGTCGCTCCGACGCGGTGGAGCCCGCGTGGCCGATCACGCACTTCACGCAATCTCAACCACTAGACGATGATTCGCGACGGCTGCGGTGGCAGCGGTGCGTTTCATCCACAGGTCCGCGCGGGAAGCTGGCGCGAAGCGCGCTCAGGGTCTATCGAAGCTGCGCTGCCCGCGGGCGGCACTTCAGTCGATCCGGGGAGTGAGCCGGGTCGGGCAACGCGCCGGGGCTCTCTGTCCTACCCTCGGCGGCTGGGCCCCGGCGTTCCGACTCCGCCATCGTGGCGGGCCGCCGCGTTCGCCGGGCGCGCGCCTCCGAGGCTCCCGACTTGACATTGGGTCAGCACCGGAGGCGCGCCGCGCGGCCTCTCAACTGCCGGGATCGAGCCGGCGAGCAATGCGCGCGAAGAGGTCCACAGGGTCGACGCCGATGGCGCGGGCGATCTTGTCGAACTCCACCACGTCCAGGCGGCGTTGCGAGCGTTCGATCAGGGAGACGTGGCTCTGGTCCCGTCCGATCCGCCGCGCCACCTCCGCCTGGGTCAGGCCTGCTTCCTCCCGCGCAGTGCGCACGACGCTGACCACCACCTCGTTGGCTCCTTCGAAGATGGTCTTCGGCATTGTCCTCGGGCCCGCCGTCGCGATGGGGGCGGAGAACTGAATGCCGATATTCCATATGACGAATTTCCCTGTAGCTTCGACGGCGCGGTAGAAGGGGGACGCGCACGCGATGCTTGGTTTGTGGCACGACGCGAGAGCCGCCACGGTTCTGCACTTCGAGTACGGCTACGATATCGCGCCCTGGCAGCGGCCCACCTTGCGGGTGGCGCGAATTCAGATGAGGCGCATGGGCGGCAACGCCTATGACGTCGCTGCGCTCTTCATGCTCGTTCAGATGAACATGGTCGCCACCTCGCCGCCGGTGGACCAGGAGGGCACGGGCTTCATCCTCGGGCATTGGGCGAGCTACCTACGCCTCCACGATCAACTGAGCTGCGCGACCTACCTCGATCAGGAGGCGGATGAGGTGTTGGGCAGGGCTCGCGAGGCACTGCCCGGGTCAGGGGCCTCCTTGCTGGACGGCGTGCTGGCTGCCGAGGCGCTTGGGAGCAACTCGTGAGCGAACACCGCCGCGGTCGCGCGTATCTCCGCTACCTCTGGCAGGGTGACGGCAAGGAGAAGGACGGGCTGCGAGGCGTCTTGCTCGCCGTGGGCGCGCTGGCGCTGGCTATTGGGCTATTCGGTTTGGGCTACGAGACGTTTCGTCTCGGGCTGTACGAGCGGGTCGTGGTCGACACGATCCGGCTCGCGCTGAGCCTTACGGCCGGAGTGGTCGCGGTTTGGCTCTACTACAGGGCGCTGCGCATCCGGGCCGCCGAACGTGCGGAGGCTGCGCGAGCGCGGCTCTCCCCGAGAGAGCTGCAAATGGAGAAGTGGCGTCAGGCCGAGTTAGCGAAGGCTGGAGCGACGCCTGCGCCGGAGCCGTGGAAGGACGGGACCCTGCGGCTTCGTGAGTGGTGGCTGGCAGGAGGCGCTGTCGGCTGGAGCATGGTCACGCTGTTCCGCCGGCTCCTGCTTCCCGCCTACGCCTTCCTTGCTGCGTGGGCCCTGACGTCATGGGGGACGCGCGCGGCCTTGGAGAGCCCGTTCGTGGAGTACGTGGGTCCGTTCGTCGGCGGCGCTGCAGTAGCTGTGGGTGGCATGTGCGGCTTGCGGTTCGCCTTCCATAACCTGCCCAGGCCGTTGCGTCGAAACGCGGGGAAACCTCCTGCGAAACAATCGGGTAAAGCCTCATGATCGGGTTGGTACTCTGATCGGAGGTACGCAGCGGGCGCGGACGTGAGGTAACCAAGTACCGCGTCGCATGGCTTCGCCTCCGCGCACCGGGGGCGTGCGTGAATGTCATCCTGCAAACGCCCCATTGCGTGGCGGCGGAAAGGCGAACATGTCGAACAGCCGTCGTTCGCGTTCTGTGCCCTGTCGATCATGCGTCGAGCACCGGTACGAGCGGTCGTCGAGCACCGTCGATCCGGCGTCGTGAACACACCTATACCTACGGTATAGGGCTGGCGCCCCTGCGGGGGCGCGCCCTCTAACTCGGTTGGCGTATAGCGGCAGGCTCGTGCTCGGCTCATGCGGCCGCCGGCTGCGCGATGTTGAAATCCGTCGCTGCGGTGACCCGCTCCAGCTTCCACCGGCCATTCGAGGGTCTGCCGGTGCGAACCACACGGATGCGATTGGCGTGGAACAGCCGCTCCATGGCGACCTTGAAGCCCGGCGCGGTGACACCCGCGGCGGCCGGCATCCTCGCGAAGGCGGCCGGCGCGTAGTTGGGGCCACTACGGTCGCTCACGATGCGGCCCTGGGCCTCGCACTTGTCCAGCAGCGACAGGAACAGCCGGTCGACTCGCAGACGCTCCTCGTCAACGCTCAGCGGGACCGCGCCGCCGTGCTCGTTGACGAAGGCGCCGGCCGACCAGCTCAGCCGCAGGCTGATGCCGCCGGGTCCATAGTTGGACTTCACGACTGCGAGCTGCCGCTTTCCGGTGTCGGCCTCGCCGTCGTGGCCCTTCACGACGCTGAGGTAGAGGGCGGAGCGGACGGCGTTTCCCCAATGCGTCGAGCCGCTGTTGCCCGTGCCGTCGGACTTGCCCGACTGCGAGGGGTGCGCGAGCACCACCACGGCAACGCCTGTCCGCACCGCCAGCTCGCGAAGCCAGCCAATGAACGCGCGCACCTGCTGGCGGTTGATCTCTTCGCCCGCGAACACGTCAGCGCGGCTGTCGAGCACCACCAGCGCGGGCCGGATGCGCTCGATGTGCTCGACCAACTCGGCCCATCGTTGCGTCTGCCCAATGCCTTGTCCCGATGGGGCTGCAAGGGCGGGGTCTTCCGTCGCCAGCGGCCAGACGTGGAGGTCGTTCAGCGCCGTGCGGTCCACGCCGGCCTGTCCGGCGATGGCGCTGAGGCGTCGGTGCAGCTCGTCGGTGTCATCCTCGCTGGCCAGATAGAAGGCGGGGCCGCCGTGCTCGATGGCCATGCCGAGCCATGGCGCTTCGGCCACGACGCTGACGCAGAGCTGGAGGGCGAGCGTGCTCTTGCCGCCTCCACCGTCGCCCCGCAGCTCCGTGACCTGGCTCGCGGGGATCAGGTCGCGGACCATCCACTGGCGCGACGGGGGAGGGTTCTTCAGGAGGTCAGACGCGCGCAGCGGCGCGACGGCGGGCCGGCCGTCGGAGCCGGCTTCGATCTGAGCCTGTCGCGACATTGGGTTTCGCCAGCCCCGGCGCTGCGCTTCGGCGAAGATGGCGGCGTATCCAGTACGCTCCGCCTTGAAGCTCTGCCATTTCCTCTCTGCCTCATCGGGTTCGTAGGCTTCCGAGGTGGCCGACCACTCGTGCCAGAGGTCCCAACCAGCCTCGCCCAGGGTCTTGAGGGCTTCGCCGATGCGTTCCCACGTGTGGTAGTCATGCGTTTCGATGTATCGAAGCGCGTCGCGCAGTTCGGCCAGCAGCTTCGGCGTCACGATCACGGGCGGACGGATCGGCGCAGCGGGGGCCGCCTCTCGCCTTGGGTCCGCGCTGCCGACCGCGATGCTGGGTGGATAGAGGGTTCTAAGCGACTCCAGGGAGGTCGCTGAGGGCGTCGCCGTCGTCGCCCGATAGCCCACCACTTCCGGGACCCTTCCGGGCTTCTTGGGCCACGTCACGCTGCCCGCCATCCGAAGAACGCGTGGCGGGTCGGTGACAGCCGGGTCTGTGCCCAAGTGGGCGACCAAGGCCTTCAACTGCCCCGTGATCGCCGCATGATCCGTGAGCAGCTCGGGGAGCTGCCAGTAGCCATGCACTCTCAGGCTTGGGACAGCGCCAGTCCTAACCAGCACATTAGGTGCAGGGCTGCCCGACATCGCCTTGTCGACTGTCGCCTTCGCGTCGTGATCCGCGTCGAACCAGAGCACGCGCGTTCCCATCACATCGGACGCCTTGGCGCGACGGCCACGGTTCGCGTCCTCGCGCCGCAAGGCCGCGCCGACATAGACGTTGACGCCGGGCGTGGCGTTGCGCTCCGCGGCGAAGTCCGCCGCAGCGTCCAGTTCGGAGACGTGAAACAACCGGGCGTGGCGGAGCTGGGCCTTGGCGTCCGCATCCGTCCAGGCGATCTCGACCAGCCCATGCTCCTCGTCGGCCGCGATCAGGGCGAGATGCTGGCGCATCAGGGCGCGATCCGGCGCCGGCGGGGTCGAGTCTTCTAACGGCGCGCTCATCGGCTCGTCTTTCTGAGGTCTCGCTGGGCGCGCACGGACAGGAAGGTCACGCGCGCCATGAGGGCGGTCAGACGGCCCAGGTTCTCGGCCCGCTGCACGGCATCGTCTGCCTCACGCAGCAGGTCAGGCGACGGCGCGGGCGTCTGGCGGGCTTTTCGCGCCAGCGCCTCGGCCGTCCGGTAAGCATGCTCGGCCACTGTCGGGAATGTCGCGAACGGCTGCGGGAGTGCGTCGCGGTTGATCGTGAGCGAGCCCGCCATGCGCCGAGCTTCGGCCTCCTCCCGAGCGGGAAGGGGAAGGCTGGCGGCCATCTCGATGCCCGCGCGCATCGCGACAGCGGCGAAGCGGGCGCCCCAGAGGCCGGCCGCGGTGGCGGCTTCAAGGTCGAGGGGCTCACCATAGACCTCGTAGGGGCCCTGGCCCCGCGGGGCCGTGTGCTTGTCGTTGCCGTTCATCGCTCAGGCCTCCTAGCTGGAGGCCAGAGCGGCGAGGGCCTCGCGCAGCGCGCCCACCTGCCAGCCGTTGACGCGCGAGCCGAGCTTCACGCGCTTGGGCAGTCTGCCGGCCTTCTCCAGGCGGTCGACCTCAAAATGCGAGATGCCGCCCCAGAGGCCGCAGACCACGTCCCGTTTGACGAACGCCGAGGCGGGCAGGTTGTCGAAGGCGGCCAGGATGGCCGCGGTTGTGTTCGTTCGGGTCGCCATAGCTGACCTCCGTTGCTGTGTGCTTCGGAGGTGTGGCGGAGTTCGGCGCGCCAACAGGATCGCGAAGAGTTGGCGGGAGGTTGGCAGGCTATCCTGTTGATCGAGTTATGAAACGCTCGTTCTGCGCCAACACGTTGGCACTATTTGCGGCGCATCCTGGCCCTCAGAGTCTGAATTGTCTTCCAGTCTCCCTTGATGCTGCTCCCGGTCTCCGCCCACATGGCGGACAGCTCCTTACAAATCGCCATATCCGTCGGCGAACGACGACGTGCCTTCAGGCTCTCCCGCGCCGCCTTGTCGGCGCGCGAGCCATCCGAGCACCAGGTGGTCAGGTCCTGCTCGCCGGGCCACCAATCCGGACGCGAGGAGACGAACACCCGGTACTCGCGCGTCGAGTCGGCGGGGTCGCGGTACGTCGCCAACTCCCAGAGATCGTCGGTTGCCGGGCCGTACCCGGCCCAGATGGAGGCGGGTATGTTGATGCGCGAACCATCGGGGCTCACGCCGAACGCTTTGAGCCGACCAGTCTGGAACTCGCGGCGAAGCTCAAGGTGGACGGCTGAGCCAGCCGTGATGTCGCCGCCTCGTGCCCGGACCCGGCGCGTGACGTAGAGGTGGAGATGCACGCCGTCGTGAGGCCCTTCGTTCTCGCCAATCCACATCCAAGCGCCATAGATCGGGAACCCGCGCCGCTTGTTAGTCAGCCCTAGCGCGGCTTCCATGACCTCAGGGGCAAGCTCTTCGTCGCTCACGCCGCCGCCCCGCGCATCGGCGTGACATTGTCGGACTTCGACGCCAAGGGCTTCGACAGGAAGGCCGCCCAAGCCTCCATGAGCTTGCGGCGCTTGTCCAAGGCGTCGCCGCGCCTATAGGCGGCCTCGACCTCATTGCCTACGGCGTGGCCCAAAGCGGCCTCGGCAACGTCCCGTGCAAAGGCTGTGCGCTCGCCGCACCAGTCGCGGAAGGTGGAGCGGAAGCCGTGAGGCACCGCCGGCACCGCCATCCGCTTGCAGACAGCGGAGAGCGTCATGTCGCTGAGCGGCTTGCCGCTGGCGGCCGGGAAGACGAATTCGCTGTCTGCAAGGCGAGGTACATTGTCCAACAGTTCGATGGCCGCGTCAGACAAGGGGACCCGGTGCTCGCGGCCCTGTTTCGTGCGCGACGCCGGCACCGTCCACACCTTGGCCTTCAGGTCGATCTCTGCCCAGGTTGCGCCGCGCACTTCCCCGCTGCGGGCCGCGGTGTAGATGGCGAACGCGAGCGCCCGTGCGCCCATCCCCTCGACGGCGCTCAGGCGGGCCATGAAGGCGGGCGCCGCGTCGAAGGGGAGCGCCTTTCGATGGACGATGGGAGCGAGCTTGCGCGGCTTGGCGAGCAACTGGTCCAGGTGGCCGGACCAGCGGGCCGGGTTCTCCCAGGGCGACTTGATCGCCCCGGACGCTCTTGCGCTGTCCAGGATCGCTTCGATGCGCTGGCGCAGCCGCTTGCCCGTCTCGACACGAGGCTTGGGGGCGCCGTCCCCGACGCCCCAGAGGGGGCGCAGCACCGAGAGCACATGCGTCGTCTCAATGTCCGCGCAGGCCAGCTTGCCGAGCACCGGGTAGGCGAACGTCTCCAGAGTATGGCTCCAGGCGGCCCGGTGCTTGGGGTTCCGCCAACCCTTCTCATGCGCGGCCAGATAATCCTCGGCGGCCTGCTTGAAGGTCAGCAGCCGGCCCGCGCTGGCCAGCAGCGCCGCCTTGGCCTTCCTGCGCTCGGCGGCCGGGTTCAGGCCGTTGGCGATGGCCTCGCGGTCTTCACGCGCCCTGCGGCGAGCGTCGGCCAGCGGCACATCGGGGAAGCCGCCCAGGCCAATGTCACGTCGCTTGCCGCCTACCATCACCCTCAGCACCCACGAGGACGCAGGGGCGCGATCCGGCTCGCCTTCGGGGAGCTTGCCCACCAGCAGATGCAAGCCGGCCACGCCGCCGACCGCATGCATCCCTGGGCTCTTTGTCAGCGCCCTGACTTCCAGCGGCGCAAGCTCTCTGACCTTCTTGGGCATCGTCAAATTTCCTACGTCCTTCCCCACAACTAGGTTGTGGTGCGCGGTTTGGTCAAGTGGGATGCGGTGTGTGCAAATCTACCAATCTCCGAGGGAAAGAGGGCAAGATCGTCGCGAAGTGTGCCGAGCTTTGACGTCCAGAAGTATGGCTCCCGGAGACCTAGGGACTGCCACGCGACTTCCCCGGCTTCAGGTGTTCACGCGTCCGTGCGCAGTTATCGCGCGCGCGAATCCCCATTGACGGCCTCACTGTTACAAGAACAGTGTTATAGTAGGCCCTGATCCAAGTGACGGGGGAGTAGCGGGCCGAGGGGCACATGGCTGGGTACGAATTCGAGCAGATCGATGCGCCGCCACCCGTGCGCATCTCTGGGCGCGTGAAGTGGTTCGACGCGGGCAAAGGCTACGGCTTCATCGTGCCGGACGATCCCAGCCAGACCGACCTGAAGGACGTGCTTCTCCATGTGACCAGCCTGCGCAATTCCGGCCGCGAGAGCTGCCTGGAGGGCAGTCTCATCACCTGCGACGTCGTGCGCAGGCCCAAGGGCTGGCAGGTCGCCGAGGTGGTGCTCGTCGACGAGACCTCCGCCACGCCGCTGGAGCGCCGGCCCGAGGCCGCCCGCAGGCCCGACTTCGCGGCGCGGGCGCCGCGGCGGCCGCTGCAGGCCACCGGCCCGCTGGAAGAGGCCAAGGTGAAGTGGTTCAACCGCGCCAAGGGCTACGGCTTCGTCGTGCGCGACAACCAGCCCGGCGACATCTTCGTCCACATCGAGACCCTGCGCCGCTCGGGCATGGAGGACCTCCAGCCGGGCGACAGCGTGATGGTGCGGTTCGCCGAGGGCCCGAAGGGTCTTGTTGTGGCCGAGATCGAAGCGTCTAACCTCGACTGACGCTGACGCTTCGGAGTTTGTCTTCGTGTCCATTGCTTCGACCGCCCGGGGCGGCCTGATCGCGCTCGCAGCAGCGCTCGTCTTCTCCGCGTTCTCCGCGCCTGCGCTCGCGCAGGACATCCCGCGCATGGACCCGAAGCACTGCAAGGGCCAGGCGGAGATCACGCCGCTGGAGCCGTTGTCGGTCCGCACCGACAAGGGCGTGAAGACCTTCCGGGTCGAGATCGCCGATACGCCGCGCGAGCAGCAGTATGGCCTGATGTGCCGCAGGAGCCTGGCGCCCGACCGCGGCATGCTCTTCCTGTTCGGGGCCGAGACGCCGCGCGTCTTCTGGATGCGCAACACGCTCATCCCGCTCGACATCGTCTACATCGGGGCGAACGGCCGCGTGGTCTCGATCAGCCGCAATGTCCGGCCGCTGGACGAGAGCGGCGCGCCGTCCGCGGGTCCCGCCAGGTACGTGCTGGAACTGGCGGCGGGCCGCGCCGCCGAGATCGGTCTCCTGCCCGGCGACCGCGTCACGCATCGGGCGATGCCGCGTGGATGAGGCGATCCCGGAGCCGCCCGAGGGGTTCGTCCGCTCGGAGGGGCGGGGCGCGTTCTCGACCCTGAACGGGCCCTACTTCCACAAGCCGCCGGTCGAGGGACTGGTCAGTCAGGCCTTCTTCGCGCTGCCGCGGCACGCCAACGGCCTCGGACTGGTGCATGGCGGCATGCTTTCGGCCTTCACCGACGGCCTGCTGGCTTCGGCCGTCGGCCACGGCACGCAGAGGGTGGGCGTGACCATTCACCTGTCGCTCGACTTCCTGCACATGGCGCGGCAGGGCGACTGGGTGATCGGCGAGGCCCGCATGACCCGCGCCACCAGGGACGTCGCGTTCGCGGACGGGTGGCTCCGCGCCCGCGGCGTGGACGTCGTGCGCGCGTCGGGCCTCTTCAAGCTCATGGATCGCCGCGGTTAGTTTGCGGAAAACCCGAAACGGCTATATCGCAGGCCCGCCGGCGCCCTCGGGGCGTAGCGCAGCCTGGTAGCGCATCTGCTTTGGGAGCAGAGGGTCGCAGGTTCAAATCCTGCCGCCCCGACCAAAACCTATTCCAGCGTCGGCAGCCACCCCGTCGGACAATGCGCCCGACGGGGTGGTTTCGCGTGCGGCCGGCGCCGGGTCCGCAAACTCAGGCTACCGCCCGAATGGCTGGATGGGCGCTACTATCCCGAGCGCGACTCGCGATCACCGCGAGGCGCCCAGGTGGAGGCGCCGATGGCCCGAGGTTCGGGAGTGCGGGATCGGATCAGGGCGCTCTTCCTGGCGAATATCGGCAAGGTCCTCACCCGTCAGGACATCATCGCGGCAAGTCGGGACCCGGCGACAGGCGTCGAGCCCGAGAACTGGCATCAGCGCCTCTCCGAACTGCGCACGGACGAGGGCTACACGATCTGGGCGGCGCGCGACTCCGCAGACCTCCGTCCGGGGGAATACATGATGCCGCATGCCGAGCGTCGCGAGGCGGCCGCCAGGCGCGTCAGGCCGACGCCGGGGGCCTGGAGAACAGTCCTGGAGCGTGCCGGCGACCGGTGCGAGTGGAACGAGGCGGGAGAGACATGCGGCCTCCAGGCGGGCGACGTCGATCCCGTCGGTGGCGGCAGGGTGAAACTCACGCCCGACCACAAGAGCCCGCACTCCGTCGATCCGAACAGCGATCCGAACGACCCGGATGCCTGGCAGGCGCTCTGCGGGCGCCACCAGGTCACGAAGAAGAACTACTGGGACAACGCCACCGGAAAGCTGAACGTGACGGCGATCGTCCAGGCGGCCGGAGCTCGCGACAAGGAGGCGGCCTTCCAGCTCCTCCTCGACTACTTTGGATATAGACGGCTAGCCGACGGAGATATCGTCAGGCGGTAGGTCCTGAGAGGTCCGCCGCGCCTTCGGGGCGCCCGTCTCGCGGTTGTTGAGCTCCGCGTCCAGCCGTTCCGCCCACCCGGTGTAGTCCTCGCCCAGTCGTCGCTGCGCGATCGCGGCATACTCGGGATTCACGTCATTCATGATCGCGCGCCGGCCCCGGATCTTTGCGACGGCGCCCGTCGTCCCCGATCCGCACATCGGGTCGAAGATCGTGTCCGATTCGACCGTGACCATGCGGATGAGCTTGTCATACACGGCGACCGGCTTCTGGGCCGGGTGTCCCGTCTGCTCCTTCTTCCCGATGAACCCGATGATCAGCGGGCTTTCGATCACGCTCGGAGGCCCGGGCATGTAGCGAAGGGTTCCGTCTTCGAGCCGCTGCTTCTGAGCCGCGTTGATGAAGTGCTGCGGGTACATCGGAGCATCGGGCTCGGCCAGGTGCAGGCAGGTCATCTGGGCCGAGCGCCAGCCCCGGATCACCGAGGGATTGTTCTTGTAGTACCAGGTGAGCCAGGCCACGAGTCTGTGCGACCCGGGAATGCACCGCACATACGGACCGAGGATCTCCGGAAAGCCCCAGAGATAGACGTGCGGCGACACTCTGCAGGCCCGCTCGAGCAGTTCGGCGATGAACCTGTCGTACTCCGCCTCATCGACCACGCCGCCGACGCCCTTGTTGTACCAGGGATCCAGCATTGTGAGTTCGGGCCTCAGTCCACGGGCTTCGACCCAGTCGAACGCAGAGAAGACGTCCTGGGGATCGAGGACGAGGTTCGAATCGTCCTCGTCCAGGACCGGCGTTCGAGCGAGCGCGGTCATGTGAAGCGGCTTCCTGGTCTGGAACAGAAGATGAATGTCCCGGATCAGGATTCGAGGGTCAAGATCAACGGCGGACGGCCCGCCGTTTTGTCATCGCCAATCGGCCCCGCGAATTGACCGGCACGTCGGGCCGCCAGGCTATGGAAGTTTTGCAATCCTCTGCTAAGGGGCTGATCTGGTTTCAGGCCCTTTGACGCCGCTCGGCGAAAAAGGCGCTCGGAACCCAGGGCCGGCGGTGCTTCAAGGAAGGGGCCCGCAGGTTCGAATCCAGCCGCCCGGCCATGCCGGCAGAGAAGATCCGGCCACGCCGGCGGCGAAGATACTGGGGTCTGAAGAGAGACATGCTCGCGCGCATCTACCGTCCGTCGAAGACCGCCATGCAGTCGGGCCGCGCCAAGGCCGCGACGTGGCTGCTGGAGTTCGAGCCCAGCGCCGCGCGCCGTCCCGACCCGCTGATGGGCTGGACGGTCACCAGCGACACCGAGTCGAGCCAGGTGAAGCTGTCGTTCGACACGAAGGACGAGGCGGTCCGCTACGCCGAGGCGCACGGCATCGCCTTCCAGTTGATCGACCCGGCGCCGGCCAAGCGCATCATCAAGGCCTACGCCGACAACTTCGCGTTCGGCAGACGCATCCCCTGGACGCACTGAGCTTTAGCGCCCGTAGCTCAACCGGATAGAGCATCCGCCTTCTAAGCGGACGGTTGCAGGTTCGAGTCCTGCCGGGCGCGCCAACCCGATGGCCGGCCGCGAAGGGAGACGCGATGGGACTGGATCTTGTGCCCGAGGGGTGCGCGAAGCCGGGCTTCGAGGCTGAATGGCGCCGACTTGCCGAGAGGGCGTTTCGCGACGAGGACCTCAGCGATGCCGACGTCGCCCGGTTCAACCAGATCAGCATTCCTGCCTACGAGCGCACCGGGGCCCCTCGCGTGGGCGCCGATCCCGCCGCGGACGCCTGGATGATCGAGGCGCGCAAGGCCGTTGGCGAGGATCAGATCGCGGCGGTGTTGAAGGAATTCGACGGCTACCACGTGCTGCGACTGGCGAAGTGCGACGGCGTGCCGATGTACAGCCACGGCGGCCTCTATGACGGCGTCGATGAGACGAGCTTTCGAGGCGCGTTCCTCTCCGACTGCCGCAGTATCCTCAGCGACGCGGTGATCGAAGACGCCTGGAATCACAAGATGCCCGATGAGGCGGTCGCATACGGACAGGCGCTCCTCGCCGCGGCCGATGCCGTCTCGACCGGAGCGGCGCGCAGCGAACCGCCGAAGAAGGGGCTCCTCGCGCGGCTCGGCCTTGCCAAGGCGCCACGGGATACGCCCTCCGACGAGCAGTTGCAGATCGTCCGCGCGGCGGGTCGATGGTTCGTCTTCTGGGGCGAGCGCGGCCATCCCATTCGCGCCTGGTTCTGAGCGAGCGCCGCATGGCCTGGACGAAGACCTACGACGAGCCCGAACCCCAGCGGGTCAACAGGTGGCTGGCGCAGAGCGGGGTGTGTTCGCGGCGCGAGGCCGAGGCGCTGATCGGCGAGGGGCTGGTCTACATCGACGGCGAGCGGGTCGAGGACGCGGGCCGCAAGATCCTGCCTGGGCAGACGCTGACGCTGACCGACAAGGCCGAGGGGCGGCTGGAGGGGTTCACGGCGGTGCTGAACAAGCCCGTGGGTTACGTGTCCGGGCAGCCCGAGCCCGGGCATGTGCCGGCGGTGCGCCTGTTGACGAAGGCGGCGCTGATCGGGGAGGGCGTGGCGCCGGACGCGCGGGCCAGCCTGCCGCCGCTGGGCCGCCTCGACGAGGACAGCCGCGGGCTGCTGCTGCTGTCCGACGACGGCGTTCTGGCCAAGGCGTTGATCGGGCCGCAGTCCGGGCTGGACAAGGAGTATCTGGTGACGGTGGCGGGCGCGATCGAAGGTCCGAAGCTGGCGCGCCTGCGGCACGGCCTGTCGCTGGACGGGCGCCAGCTCAAGCCTGCGAAGGTGACCGTGGTCCAGGGCCAGACGCTGCGGTTCGTCCTCAACGAGGGGCGCAAGCGACAGATCCGCAGGATGTGCGACCTCGTCGGCCTGCGGGTCGTGGACCTGGTGCGTGTCCGCATCGGGCCGCTCCCGCTCGGCGACCTGCCGGAAGGCAGGTGGCGGCTGCTCACCGCGGCCGAGCGCGAGGCTATGATCCGCGCGTCGCGAGACCCGTCGGCCGCGGCGTCCGGTCGGCGTTGAGGCGGATGGTCCAGTCGGCGCGGCGCGGCATCTCCTCGAGCATCCAGCGGGTCAGCCGCTCGTAGTGCTGGACGAACTGGCCGACCTGGGCGTCGCTCATGCCGGCGCCGGTGCGCGCGCGCAGCTTCGCCTCCTGCTCGGCGCGCCAGCCGCGGACCACCTCGAACCCCGGCGCCGCCAGCATCACCAGTCGGTCGAGCCGCCCGAACAGCGCCTGGTAGGGCTCTGCGAGCTGGCGGTTCACATAGCCGCGCCACGCGCCGGAAGGGTCGTCGCGCCGCTCCAGGGCGTTCAGCGGCGTCCGCAGCCGCTCGGCGGGCTCGGGCCTCGCGCCGACGCACCAGCCCTCGAAGATCACGATGTCGACCGGGCCCTCGACCTCGCGCCATCGACTCTTGGGCCTGCGCTCGTCGGTGGCCTTGTCGAAGGCGGGCAGGGGCGTGGCGCCGGGCTGGCGCAGATGGTCCAGCACCGCGCACGCGAGCGCGACGTCGTGCGTGCCCGGCGGCCCGCGGACCTGCAGCAGGCGGTGCGTCTTGCCGGCCAGCCAGCCCCGCGCCTCGCGGCCCAGATAGAAGTCGTCGAGCGAGATCGCGGCGACATTGAAGCCGCGCTCGGCGAGGAGCCGCGCCGTCGCCGCGGCGATCGTCGACTTGCCGGAGCCCTGCGCGCCGCAGAGGCCGATCAGGGCCGTGCGGCCGAAGTCGGCCCGCCAGTCCACCGCCCGGTCCGCCAGCGGCCAGCAGACTTCTTCGAACGTCTGCCGGAACGAGTCCGGCAGGCGCTCTTCGGCCATGAAGGCGCCGAGCCAGTCCTGCGGCGCGCTCACGCCGATGCCAGCCGGGCGTAGGCGTCGAGACCGGCGCGGAGGTCGGCGATCAGGTCCGCAGGATCCTCCAGGCCGATGTGGAGGCGCATGAGCGGGCCGCCGTAGGCTTTGCGATGCCTGCGCACCGACAGTTGCGCGTCGCAGGAGATCGCCAGGCTCTCGAAGCCCCCCCACGAGAAGCCGAGCCCGAAGAGCTTCAGGGCGTCCAGGAAGGCGTTCACGGCCGCCTCGGGGGCGGGCTTCAGGACCACGCCGAACAGCCCGCAGGCGCCCTTGTAGTCGCGTCGCCACAGCTCATGGTCCGGCGCGCCGGGCAGCGCGGGGTGCAGCACCGCGGCCACCTCCGGCTGTGCGCTCAGCCAGCCGGCGACGGCGAGCGCGCTCTGGCCATGCCGCGCCATCCGGGTCGGCAAGGTGCGCAGGCCCCTGAGCATAGCGTAGGCGTCCTCGCCCGAGACGGCCCAGCCCATGTTGTCCACGCCGTCGGCGAGCGCGCGGACCAGAGCCGGATCGCGCGCCGCGGCGGAGCCCATGAAGACGTCGGAGTGACCGCCCACGTACTTGGTCAGCGCCTGGAGCGAGAGGTCGATGCCATGCTCCAGCGGTTTGAAGGTCAGGCCCGCGCCCCAGGTGTTGTCGATGGCCGTCAGGATATTCCGCTCGCGGGCCAGCGCCGCGATCCGCGGCGCATCCTGCATCTCGAACGACAGGGAGCCGGGGCTTTCCAGCAGGATCAGCCGCGTCGCCGGACCGGCGTCGCCGACCAGGGTCTCGGGCGGCATCGCGGGATCGACGTAGCGCACGGTCACGCCGAAGCGCTTCAGGACGCGGTCGCAGAAGCGACGCACGGGCTTGTAGCAGTTGTCGACGACGAGGATTTCGTCGCCCGCCCCGAGCACGGCCATCAGCGCGCCCGAGATGGCCGCGATGCCCGACGGGTAGAGCGACACGCCGACCGCGCCCTCCAGCACGGCCAGCGCCTCCTGCAGGCAGGCCTGGGCCGCCAGGCCCGCGCGTCCGTAGGTGAGATGGGCCTCGTCGTCGTAGAGCGCCTCGGCATTGGGCAGCAGGACCGTGGAACCCTTCTGGATCGGCGGGCCTACGGTCCGGGCCAGCGGCGCCGGCGGCGATTTGCCGGCGTGGATCAGGCGGGTCTCGTCCGACATGCGGGGTTGCGGGTCCTGGCGGCGCTGGCGAAAGTGCTGCAGGGAGTTAGAGCCCGAAGCCAATCTTCGTTTCAAGGAGCAGGGATGATCCGGCGCCTCCTGGCGGTCGCGGCAGTGGGGACGTTCCTCGCAGGATGCGGCGCGCCGAAGCCGGCGGAGAAGGAGCCCGCGCCGGCCCAGCCGGCGAAGGTCGGCGCCACCCAGCCGGGCTACCACGCCGCGAAGAGCGCGACGCTGGAGGCCGTGCGCAGGCGCGGCCGCGTCGCCTGCGGGATCCACCCGGGCCTCCCGGGCTTCGCGCTGAAGGACGCCCGCGGCGAGTGGCGCGGGTTCGATGTCGACATCTGCCGCGCGGTCGCGGCCGCCACGCTGGGGGACGCGAACAAGGTCGACTTCACGCCGATCCCCAACAACGACCGGTTCGGGCCGCTGCAGAGCGGCCGGGTCGACATCCTGTCGCGGAACACCTCGGAGACCTTCGCGCGCGACGCCGGCCTGGGGCTGACGTTCCCGGTGACCACCTACTACGACGGTCAGGGCTTTCTGGTGGCCAAGGCGCTGGGGCTGAGCAGCGCCGAGGAGCTGTCGGGCGCCAGGATCTGCGTGCAGGACGCCACGGCCAGCGCCGGGAACGTGGAGGACTATTTCCGCGTGCGCGGCATGACGTTCCAGCCGCTGCTGGTGCGCTCGGAGGCCGAGGCGCGGAAGAAGTTCGAGGCCGGCGAGTGCGACGCCTTCACCTCCGATGTCTCGGCGCTCGCGGCGGCGCGCTCGGTGCTGGGCGCCCCCGGCGCCTATGTCATCCTGCCCGACGTAATCTCCAAGGAGCCGCTGGGGCCGGTCGTGCGGCAGAACGATCCGGTCTGGGCCGACATCGTGCGCTGGTCGGTCTACGCGATGATCCTCGGCGAGGAGCTCGGCCTGTCGTCGCGGACGGTCGAGCAGGCCCGGGAGACCGTCGCGGACCCGGAGGCGCGGCGGCTGCTGGGCCTCGAGGGCGACCTCGGTCCGTTGCTGGGGCTGAAGGCCGACTGGGCCTACCAGGTGATCCGCCAGGTCGGCGCCTATCACGAACTCTTCCGCAAGGACCTGGGCGCCGATTCGGCTCTCCAGCTCGACCGCGGCCTCAACGCGCTCTGGAGCGCGCCCAGGCCCGGCCTGATGTACGCCCCGCCGATGCGCTGAGGACGGCCCCCGCCTACAGGTCCATCACCATGGCGCAGCGGTCCTTCAGGCCGCGGGCGCGCTCGTTCATCAGGGCCTGGCGCACGCTCGGGGGCGCCTCGTCCTCCGGCCAGTCGCGGAAGCCTGCCGAGGCGTAGAACGGCGCGTTCCAGGGGATGTTGCGGAAGGTCGTGAGGCTCATGGTCCGCAGGCCCCGCCCGCGCGCCCAGTCGGCGGCGTGCGCCAGGAGACGGCGGCCCAGGCCTTCGCCCTGCCGGTCCTGGCGGACATCGAGCTCGTCGACGTGGAGGCGTTCGCCGTGGACCATGCCGGCGAGGAACGCGACGGGCGCGCCGCCGTCGTCCACGACCCAGAGCGTCCCGGCGTTGAGGTGCGGGCGATAGGCGTCGGCGGGCGCAACGTCGGTCAGCAGCTCGGCCGGGATGTCCCACCCCACGAACTTCTGGGCGGCGGAGAGTTCGATCCGGGGGATCTCGGGCAGCTCCGCCTCTCGGGCCGGTCGTATCTCGATGGGTCAGGCTCCCGTGACGATATCGGTGTCGGAGCGGCCGCCCCACTCCGTCCAGGACCCATCATAGACCGCCACGTCGAACCGGCCCAGCCGCGCCAGGGCCAACGCCAGCACCGCCGCGGTCACGCCCGACCCGCAGGTCGTGACGATCGGCCTGTCGAGATCGACGCGGGCGAAGGCGCGGGCGAGTTCGTCGGCGGGCTTCAGCGTGCCGTCCTCGGCGACGAGGTTCGTGAAGGGCACGTTCCTGGCCCCCGGCATGTGGCCCGAGCGCAGGCTGGCGCGCGGCTCCGGCGTCTCGCCCGTGAAGCGGCCGGCCGGGCGGGCGTCGACGATCTCGGCGGAGCGGTCGCCGATCGCCTGCTCGATGTCGGCGATGTCGGCCACGAGGTCCGGCTCGAACGCGAGCGGCACGGCGACCGGCGCCGGCGTCGGCTCTGCGGTCTCTACGGGCCGTCCCTCGGCGCGCCACTTCCTGAGGCCGCCGTCGAGGACGAACACGTCGCGGTAGCCCATGGCGCGCAGCGACCACCAGACCCGCGCCGCCGAATAGAGCCCGTGGGCGTCGTAGCAGACGATGGTGTGTCCGCGCCCGAGGCCCAGTCCGCCCGCGGCCTCCGCGAACGCGGCCGGCGAGGGGAGCATGTGCGGCAGGTCGGTGTCGGGATCGGCGACGGCGTTGATGTCGAAGAACACCGCGCCCGGGATATGGCCGGCGTCGTAGAAGTCGCGACCCCTGCCGGGCTGGCCGACCAGCGGCAGGGTGGCGTCGACCACCCGGACGTTCGGATCGCCCAGGTGCGCGGCGAGCCATCCGGTGGAGGCGAGGGGGGGCTCGGGGGAGTCTACTGCAGCCATGGCGGGACGGGCAGGCCCTTCTCCCGCAGGAACGGCGGGTTGAAGATCTTCGACTGATAGCGCGAACCGTGGTCGCACAGGACCGTGACGACGGTGTGGCCCGGGCCGAGGTCCCTGGCCATGCGGATGGCGCCGGCCACGTTGATTCCGGTCGAGCCGCCCATCACCAGCCCCTCGTGCTCCATCAGGTCGTAGATGGCGAGCAGCATCTCGGCGTCGTCGATGCGGTAGGCGTGGTCGATGGCGAGGTCGGCGATGTTGGCGGTGATGCGGCCCTGGCCGATGCCCTCGCTGATCGAGGTCCCTTCGGCCTTGAGCTCGCCGTCGGTGTAATAGGCGAAGAGCGCGGAGCCGTGCGGTTCGGCCAGCCCGATCTTCACGTCGGGCTTGCGGGCGCGGAGCGCCTCGGCGACGCCGGCCAGGGTGCCGCCCGAACCGATGGCGCTGACGAAGGCGTCGACCTTGCCGTCGGTCTGGGCCCAGATCTCCGGACCGGTCCCGTCGACGTGGGCCTGGCGGTTGGCGACGTTGTCGAACTGGTTCGCCCAGACCGCGCCATTGGGCTCCTTCACATCAAGTTCCGCCGCCAGGCGGCCGGAATATTTCACGTAATTCATCTCGTTGGCGTAGGGGACCGCGTCCACCTCGACGAGCTCGGCGCCGTAGAGCCGGATGGCGTCCTTCTTCTCCTGGCTCTGGGTGCGCGGGATGACGATGGTCGACCTGTAGCCCAGCGCCTTGCCCACCATCGCGAGCCCGATGCCCGTGTTGCCGGCCGTGCCCTCGACGATCCGGCCGCCGGGCCGCAGCAGGCCCTTCTGCTCCGCGTCGCGCACGATCCAGAGCGCGGCGCGGTCCTTCACGGACTGGCCGGGGTTCATGAACTCGGCCTTGGCCAGGATCTCGCACCCGGTCGTCTCGCTGGCGCGGCGCAGGCGGATGAGTGGGGTGTTGCCGATGGCGTCGAGAACCGAGCGGGCGATCTGCATGGCTGCCTACTTAAGGGGGCCAGGCGATGGCGAACAGGGGTCGGCTCAAGCTTTGCTGAGCGAGAGCTGCACGACGTTGGTCCGCTGGGTGCGGAAGCCGGCCTCGCAGTAGCTCAGGTAGAAGCGCCAGAGCTTGCGGAAGCGTTCGTCGAAGCCCAGGCGGGTGATCTCGTCCCACGCCGCCTCGAACCGGCGGCCCCACTCGGCCAGGGTGTCGGCGTAGCAGACGCCGAAGCGGTGGATCTGGCCCCAGGAGAGGCCGGCGTTGTCGGTGACGACCTTCAGGCGCTCTTCCGAGGGCAGCATCCCGCCCGGGAATATGTACTTCTGGATGAAATCCGGTGTGCGCTTGTAATGTTCGAAGTACTCGTCCCGGATGGTGATGATCTGCAGGCCGGCGCGACCGCCGGGCTTCAGGCTCTCGCGCACCTTGTCGAAATAGGTCGGCCAGTAGCGCTCGCCCACGGCCTCGAACATCTCGATGGACGCCACGCGGTCGAACTGGCCGGCCACGTCGCGGTAGTCGACCAGGCGGATCTCGGCGCGTTCGTTCAGCCCCTCGCGGAACATCCGCTCCTGAGCGAACCTGTACTGCGCCTCGGAGATGGTGATGGCGGTGACCCTGGCGCCGACGTCCTTGGCGGCGAACTCGGCGAAGCCGCCCCAGCCGCAGCCGATCTCGAGGACATGGTGGTCGGGGCGCAGGCCCATGCTCTCGCAGAGTGTGCGGTACTTGCGCTTCTGGGCTTGGGGAAGCGGTTCGCCGGGCTTCTCGAAGCGGGCGGCCGAGTAGGTCATCGTCGGGTCCAGCCACTGCGAGTAGAAGGCGTTCCCGAGGTCGTAGTGGGCGTGGATGTTCTTCTTCGAGCCCGAGCGGCTGTTGTTGCGGTGCAGGACGTGCTCGAGCATGTTCAGCGCCGCCATGAACGGCGTGCCGAACGAGACCTTCTCGAAGCGGGCGTAGTTCGAGGCCAGCACTTCCAGCAGGACCGAGAGGTCGGGCGTGTCCCACTCGCCGGCCATGTAGCCTTCGCCGAAGCCGATGGTGCCGTTGGAAATGGTGCGCTTGATGAAGTCGTAGTCGTGAACGATCAGGCGCGCCTCCGGGCCGGGCTCGGCGCCCTGCAACCGGATTTCCCGGCCATCGGGCAGCACGAAGGTCATCGTCCCGACGATCCAGTTCTGGATCATGGTCCGCGCCGCGGTCCGGAACACGATCGGTGTGCCGCTGAGGTCCGTCACCGGCGAACCATTGCTCATTCAAACACCTTCACGCCAACGCCTGACCGTCGCAACGAGTTTGGGCCCGCTACTTCGACCGAGCCTTGGATACGGTCAAGACGCTCGAAGGGACGCGCCTGCATGACACTTGAGGTGATGCGCGTGTCGGGCCATTGAGCGGTCATGGCGATGCTGACCCTGGACCGCTGGAACCTCCCGATCGGCGACGGGCAGCCGCTCGTCGTCATCGCGGGCCTCAACGTGCTCGAAGACCTCGAACTGGCGCTGCAGGTGGGGCGCGATCTGAAGGCGGTCACCGGCGAGCTCGGGCTGCCCTATGTCTTCAAGGCGAGCTTCGACAAGGCGAACCGCTCTTCCATCGCCAGCTACCGCGGCCCCGGCCTGGAAGAGGGCCTGGAAATGCTGAGGGCCGTCAAGGCCGAGCTCAACGTGCCGATCTGCACCGACCTGCACGAGGTATCCCAGGCCGCGGCGGTCGCGGCGGTGGCGGACCTGGTTCAGATCCCCGCCTTCCTGTGCCGCCAGACCGACCTGGTGATCGCCGCGGCGCGGGCGACCAGGGCGGCCGGCGGGCTGCTGCACGTCAAGAAGGGGCAGTTCCTGGCCCCGCAGGACTGCCGTTCGATCCTCGACAAGGTTCGCGAGGCGACGGGCGCGGACATGACCATCCTGTGCGAGCGCGGCGTCTCGTTCGGCTACGGTAACCTCGTGGTCGACATGCTGGGCATCCCGCTCATGCAGGAGCTGGGCGCGCCGGTGAGCATCGACGCCACCCATGCCGTGCAGTTGCCGGGCGCGCAGGTAGGTTCGAACGGCGGCGCCTCGACCGGCGGCCGCCGCAGCGGCGTGCCGGTGATCGCCAGGGCCGCGGTGGCGGCGGGGGCCGACGCGGTGTTCCTGGAGTTCCACCCCGAACCCGACCAGGCGCTGTGCGACGGGCCCAGCGCGTTGCCCCTCAGCGCGGCGCGGGGGCTGCTGAGCCAGCTCAAGGCGCTGCGGGAGCTGCATATCCGCTGATCGTCGTCCCCCCGGGCTTGTCCGGGAGGGATGAAGGGTCTGCTTGACCGGCCCGCCAACGCGTCCCAAGGGACAGGCCATGGATCTGGCCGCCCTTCAGAGCCTCCTGACGGACCTGCCCGGCAAGCGCGTCTGCTGCGTCGGCGACCTGATGGTGGACCGGTTCGTCTACGGCTCGGTGAGCCGTGTCTCGCCCGAGGCGCCGATCCCGGTCCTGAAGCGCTCGCGCGAGCTGAAGATGCTGGGCGCGGCCGGCAATGTGGCGCGCAACGTGGCGGCGCTGGGCGGCTCGGTGGCCCTGGTGGGCCTGGTCGGCGGCGACGCCGAAGGCCACGACGCCTCGCGCCTGGTGGGCGAGGCCGACCTCGAAGGCTACCTCGTCACCGACGCCGAACGGCCGACGACGCTCAAGACGCGGTTCGTCTCCAGCGGCCAGCAACTGCTGCGCGTGGACCTGGAAGAGGTCCGGCCGATCTCCGGCGAGGTCGAGCTGAGGGTGATCCGCACGCTGAAGGACGCCGCGCGCGGCGCCGGGGTGATCCTGATCTCCGACTACGGCAAGGGCGTGGTCACCGACGCGGTGATCGCCGCCGCCCGCGAGACCGGCGCGCGGGTCGTCGTCGACTCCAAGGCCCGCTCGTTCGCCCGCTACGGCGAGGTGGACCTGGTGAAGCCGAACGCTTCCGAACTCGCCTACGCCACCGAGCTTCCCACCGAGACCGACGCCGAGGTCGAAGCGGCCATCGGGCGGGCGCTGGAACTGTGGGCCGCGAAGGGGGTCCTGGTGACGCGCGCGGGGAAGGGCATGTCCCTGGGCCTTCGCGACCGGCCGGTGAAGCACTTCCCCACGGTTTCGCGCGAGGTGTTCGACGCGTCGGGGGCCGGCGATACGGCGATCGCGGCGCTGGGCCTGTCGCTGGCGGCCGGCGCCGACGTCGAGGCCGCCATCGCCTTCGCGCAACTGGCGTCGGGCGTCGCCATCGGCAAGGCCGGCACCGCAACCGTCAGCGGCGACGAGCTGGTCGAGGCGGTCCTGGCCCAGCACTCGTCGCTGGCCGAGGGCAAGATCGCCACGCCCCAGCGCATGGCCGAGGAGGTCGCGCGCTGGCGCGGCCAGGGCTTGAAGGTGGGCTTCACCAACGGCTGCTTCGACATCCTGCACCGCGGTCACGTGGCCTACCTGGCGCAGGCCCGAACATGGTGCGACCGCCTGATCGTGGGCGTGAACGCCGACGCCTCCGTGCGTGCGTTGAAGGGCGAGGGGCGGCCGGTGAACGACCTGGAGAGCCGCGCCCTCGTGCTGGCCGGTCTGCGCAGCGTGGACCTCGTGGCGCCGTTCGACGAGGCGACCCCGCTGAAGCTGATCGAGGCCGCCCGGCCGGACGTGCTCATCAAGGGCGCGGACTATGCCGAGGACCAGGTCGTGGGCGGCGATCTCGTGAAGTCCTGGGGCGGAGAGGTGAAGCTGGCCGAGATCGTCGACGGCTACTCCACGACCGCCGCCATCGCCCGGATGACCCGGAAAGGAGCTGACGCATGACCCGGCGCATCGTGTTCGTGACCGGCGGCGCGGGCTTCATCGGCTCGAACATCGTGGCCCGACTGGCCGAGGATCGCGGCCTGGACCTCGTCGTCTGCGACCGCCTGCACGGCGTCGATACGGGCAAGTGGCGCAATATCGCCAAGGCTCCGATCGGCGACTTCGTGCATCCCGACGACATGTTCGACTGGCTGGAGAAGCGCTGGCGCGACGTCGAGATGGTCGTCCACATGGGCGCGGTGTCGTCGACGACCGAGCCCGACGCCGACAAGATCCTGCAGAACAACTTCCAGCTCAGCCGCGACCTCTTCCGCTGGTGCGCCGACCGGCAGCGCAGGCTGGTCTACGCCTCCAGCGCGGCCACCTACGGCGCGGGCGAGCACGGCTTCGACGACGACAACGACTACGAGGCGCTGGCGGCGTTGCGGCCGCTCAACACCTACGGCTGGTCGAAGGCGTTGTTCGATCTCTTCGCCGTGCGCCAGGCGGGCCGCGACTACGCGCCCCCCCAATGGGTCGGGCTGAAGTTCTTCAACGTCTACGGGCCGAACGAGGAGCACAAGCTCTCGATGAAGTCCGTGGCCTCGCAGATCTGGCCGCAGGTGCGCGACGGCCACGGCGTGCAACTGTTCAAGAGCTATCGCAAGGACGTGCCCGACGGCGGCCAGAAGCGTGATTTCGTCTATGTCCGCGACGTTGCGGACGTGACGCGCTGGCTGTTCGACAACCCGCAGGTGAACGGCATCTACAACCTGGGCTCGGGCCAGGCGCGCGCCTTCGAGGATATGGCGCGCCAGGTGTTCGAGGCCGCCGGGAAGAACGCCCGGATCGAGTACGGACCGATGCCGCCGGCCATCCGCGACAAGTATCAGTACTTCACGGAGGCGAAGATGGAGCGCCTCGCCGCCGCCGGCTACGGCGCGCCGCTCACGTCGCTGGAGGAGGGGATCGGCGACTACGTCGGCCGCTATCTCAGCCAGCCGGACCCGTACCGCTGACGATGTCGCAGACGCCGCCCGCTCCGCGACGCCGGCGCTGGCTGCTGCCGAGCCTCGTGGGCTTGCTGCTGTTCCTGGGAACGGGGGTGGCGGTGTTCTGGGGCGACCTCGTCTCGACCGCGCTCGATCCGAAAGTCCCGTTCCAGACCTACGAGCCGCCGCCCGGGCCGGACTACGGGAAGGACGCCGCCTGGTATCTGCGCCCCCATGCGCCGAGCCCGCTCGAGGCCGACGTCTTCTTCGTCGCGCCCACGACCTACGACGGCGGCCGCAACTGGAACGCCCGGCTCGACGCACGGCGCGCCAACCGCCAGTTCGAGGAGGTGATGGCCCCGAACTACGTCGGACCGTTCGTCAGCGTCGGCCGCGTCTTCGCCCCGCGCTATCGCCAGGCCAGCCTCTACACGCTGACGACGCTGCGGGAAGACGCCCGCGAGGCGCGGCAGTTCGCCTACGGCGACGTGCGCGACGCCTTCAGATGGTACATCGACCAGGACAATGGCGGCCGGCCGTTCTTCGTCGTGGGCGTGGAGCAGGGCGGCACGCTGGCGGCGCGGCTTCTCGCCGACGAGGTGGCGCGCGATCCGGTGCTGAAGGGGCGGCTGGTGGCCGCCTACCTGGTCGACACGGTCGTCCCCGCGGACGCGCCTCCGATCGCCCCCTGCGTCGAGCGTCGGCAGGCCGGCTGCCTGGCCGCCTGGGCGCCGATCCACGAGGGGGACTTCGACGCCGCCGCGCGCCTGCTCGACCGCGCGCTCGTCTGGACCGCCGACGGCCGCCTGGACAACCTCGCGCCGCGGCCGGCGCTCTGCTGGAACCCGATCCTGGGCGCCGTCACCGATCAGCCCGCGCCCGCGCGGCTGCATCTGGGCGCCGCCAATGCGACGGGCCTGGAATGGGGGGCGCGGCCGGCGTTCATGGCGCGGCAGGTCTCAGCCTACTGCGGCGGCGGCGTGCTGCACGTGACGAAGCCCAAGTCCTCGTCGCTGAAGCAGAGCGGCAGTTGGGCCGACCGACGCAAGGCGCCGGGCTTCAACCTCTTCTACGCCGACCTGGAAGCCGATGCGAAAGCGCGGCTGGCGGCCTGGCGCGCGCGGTGATTTGATCCCCTCGAAGACGGAGGGAGATCGGATGACCAATCGCCAGTACTTGCTCGACCGGCTGCCCGGCGGGGAGAAGCTCTCGCCCGGGCACTTCGCGCTGAGGAACGGCGAGGTCCCGAAGCCCGGCGCCGGCGAGGTGCTGCTGAAGACCCGCTACGTCTCCCTCGATGCGGCCAACCGCGCCTGGATGCAGGGCGCGACCTATCGTTCCGCGCTGGAGGGCGGGCAGGTGATGGCCGGCGGCTCCCTGTCGGAGGTGGTCGAGTCCGACGTCGATCACCTGAAGCCCGGCGACCTCGTGTTCGCGGACATCGGCTGGCAGGAGTACGGCGTGGCGCCCGGCAAGCGGCTGGAGAAGTTGCCCGACCTGAAGCCGGAGACCCACCTGCTGAGCGTCTACGGCATCGCGGGGCTCACCGCCTACTTCGGCCTCCTGGAGTGCGGGCGGCCCCAGGCGGGCGATACGGTCGTGGTCTCGGCGGCGGCCGGTTCGGTGGGCTCGATCGTGGGGCAGATCGCCAGGATCAAGGGCTGCCGGGTCGTCGGCATCGCCGGCGGCGAGGAGAAGGGGCGCTGGCTGACCGAGGAACTCGGGTTCGATGCGGCGGTCGACTACCGGAGCCCGGAGTTCAAGCGCCAACTGCGCGCGGCCGTACCGGAGGGCATCGACGTCTTCTTCGACAACACCGGCGGCGACGTGTTCGAGGCCTGCCTGTTCGCGATGAAGAACCATGGCCGCATCGCCTGCTGCGGCGCGCTCTCGCAGTACGACGGCGCGCCGCCGCCGCACGGGCCGCGCGGCATCCCGGGCCTGATCGTCACGAAGCGGCTGACGCTGCGCGGCTTCGTGGTGATGGACTTCGCGGAGCAGAACGCAAAGGCGCTGGCCGACCTGCAGGGCTGGGTCACGTCGGGCGAGCTGAGGGTGAAGGAGGACATCGTGGACGGGTTCGAGAACCTGCCGCAGGCGTTGATCGGCCTCCTGGGCGGCGACAACCGCGGCAAGCGGATGGTGCGGGTTTGAGCGGCTCGCCGTTCAGCGCGACTTTTGGCGAGGCGCGCGACAAGTTCCTGGCCGCCGCGCATGGGGCAGGGGCCTCGCTCTCGGCCTACGTCCACCCGGAAAGGGGCCCGGATGGCGGCGAACTCGCCACCGACGTGGCCTGGATCGGGCCTGCGGACGCCCGGGCCGTGCTCGTCATGGTCTCCGCCACCCACGGCGTCGAGGGCCACTGCGGTTCGGGCGCGCAGATCGACTGGCTCCGGCGCGGCGAGGCCGCGCGCCTGCCGCAGGGTGCGGCCGCCCTGATCGTCCACGCCATCAACCCCTACGGCTTCGCCTGGAGCCGGCGGGTGACCCACGAGAACGTCGACCTGAACCGCAACTTCGTGGACTTCGGGAAGCCGCTGCCGGCGAACCCGAACTATGACGCCCTGCATCATGCGGTGAAGCCGGCCGACTGGAGCGAGGCCACGCAGGCCGCCAGCCGCGCCACGCTGCTGGACTACGCCAAGACCTATGGCTTCCCAGCCCTGGTGCAGGCCATGTCGGGCGGCCAGTACAGCCACCCCGACGGCATCTTCTATGGCGGACATGAGCCCACGTGGTCGCGCCGGACCCTGGAGACCATCTTCCGCGAGCGCCTGGGCGCCGCGTCCGACGTCGGCGTGATCGACTACCACACCGGCCTCGGCCCCTGGGGCTATGCCGAGCCGATCGCCAGCGCGCATCCGGCGTCGGAAGAGTACCGCCGCGCCCGCGACTGGCACGGGCTGGCGGTGACCAGCATGTCGGGCGGGCAATCCGTCTCGGCGGTCCTGGCCGGCGACTGGCTGGAGGCCGTGCCGCGGCTCGTCCCGCACGCGCGCACGGCGGGCGTCGCGCTGGAGTACGGCGTCGTGCCGAGCAATCAGGTGCTGGAAGCCCTGCGCGCCGACAACTGGCTGCACGCGCATGGCGATCCGCTGAGCCCCGAAGGCCAGGCGATCAAGGCGCAGGTCCGCGCGGCCTTCTACGGCGACGACGAGGTCTGGCGGGGCATGGTGCTGGGTCAGTCGCTGGTCGCCGCACGGCAGTCGACGGCGGGCCTCGCGAAGGCCCTGGCCGGCTGAGCATCGGCTTCCCGGCCTTGCCCACCTGAGCGCCGAATGGCCGAGCTAGAACCGCAGCTCGGGGCGCACCTCGATCGTGCCGACGCGGGCCATCGGGATGCCTTCGGCGAGCCGCATCGCCTCGTCGGCGTCGGCGGCCTCGATGAAGATGAAGCCGCAGAGGACCTCCTTCGTCTCGGCGAAGGGGCCGTCGAGGACGAGCGGCTTGCCCTGGCGCACGCGCACGGTGCGGGCGGTCTTCACGCCCTGCAACGCCGAGGCGGCGAGGAAGTGTCCGCCCGCGCTGAGCCGTTCGTCGTAGGCGAGCGAGTCGCGATCGAGCGCCTCACGCTCCGCGTCGGGCAGGTTCGAGACGGCGCCCGGCTCGGCATAGACGAGGCAGATGAACTTCATGGGACGGCTCCTTTCGGCCAGGTGTTCCGCCCCCAAGGTCGAAGCGGCGCCGCCGGATCCGACATTCCTGTCAGCCGGCGTCGCGCAGCGCGAGCCCCGCTTTCCAGTCGAAGAGTTCGGAGAGGACGTTCAGCGCCTGGCCGCGCGGAGTCGCCAGGTCGGGGTCGCGCTGGATGGCGAGGCGCGCATCGTCGCCCGCCGCCGCGATCAGATCGCGATGCACGAAGGGGTCGGCGAAGACATAGTCCGGCAGGCCGGACTGGCGCAGGCCCAGCGCATCCCCGCCGCCGCGCAGCTCCAGGTCCTTCTCGGCGATGGCGAAGCCGTCGTCGGTGCGCCGCAGGATGTCGAGGCGCTGCTCGGCGGCCTCGGTGAGCGGCGGGTCGTAGAGCAGGACGCAGGAACTCTCGCGCCGGCCGCGCCCCACGCGCCCCCGCAACTGGTGGAGTTGGGCCAGCCCGAACCGCTCGGCCTGTTCGATGACCATGATGGTGGCGTTGGGCACGTTCACGCCCACCTCGACGACCGTCGTGGCGACCAGCACCGAGAGCTTGTTGTCGGCGAAGTTGGCCATGACGGCGTCCTTCTCGGCGCCGGTCATCCTGCCGTGGACGAGGCCCACGCCCGGGCCGATGGCTTTCCGCAGGGCGATGGCGCGCATCTCCGCGGCGGCCAGATCGCTCACCTCGGACTCCGAGACCAGCGGGCAGATCCAGAACGCCTGCGCCCCGCCGCGGACGGCGTCGCGCAGGCGGCCGACGATCTCGTCGAGGCGCGGCATCGGCACGGCGCGGGTGGCGACGGGCGTGCGGCCCGGCGGCTTCTCGTCGATGCGGCTGACGTCGAGATCGCCGTACATCGTGAGCTCCAGCGTGCGGGGGATCGGCGTGGCGGACATGGCGATGAGGTGTGTGGCCTCGCCCTTGGCCTGCAGCCGCTGCCGTTCGGCGACGCCGAACCGATGCTGCTCGTCGATCACCACCAGCCGCAGGCTGTCGAAGGCGACGTCGTCCTGGAAGAGGGCATGGGTGCCGACCGCCACCTTCGCGTGGCCCGACGCCAGCGCGCGAAGCTTCTCGGCCCGCGCCGCGCCCTTGTCCCGACCGGTGAGGAGGACCACGCCCACGCCGTGCGCCTGCAACGGCCCCGAGATCGTCTCGTAGTGCTGTCGGGCGAGGATTTCGGTGGGCGCCATCAGGGCGCTCTGGCCACCGCTGTCCACGACGTCGGCCATGGCGCACATGGCCACGACGGTCTTGCCCGACCCCACGTCGCCCTGGACCAGTCGGCTCATGCGTTCGCCCGAGCCGAGGTCGCCTCGAATCTCTGCCAGCGACCGCTCCTGCGCTCCGGTGAAGGCGAAGGGGAGGGCGGCCTTGAGGCGGCCCGCCAGGTCTCCCGCCCCGATCCGCGCGGCAGGCTCGCGGCGGCGCGCCGCCTTGCGCTGGGCCATGGCCAACTGGTGCGCCAGCAGCTCGTCGTAGGCGAGGCGCCGGCGATGGACGCTGAGCGGGGAGAGATCGGCCTCGCCCTCGGGATGGTGCAGCGCGTGCAGCGCCTCGCGCCACGACGGGAATCGCTCCCGGTCCAGCCACGCGCGGTCCTGCCACTCAGGCATGTCGGGCGCCTTCTCCAGCGCCTCCAGGACGAAGGTGCGCACGCTGCGTGCCGGCAGCCCCTCGGTCGCGGGGTAGACAGCCTCGAGCTCGGGGATCTCGTCACGCTTGTCGGGGGCCACGATGTAGTCCGGGTGAACCATCTGGCGGCCGAACTTCGACTCGTCGACCTTGCCCGAGACGATCCGCCTGGCGCCGACCGGGTGGCGCTGCACGAGCCCTTCGCCGAAGCGGCCGAAGAAGATCAGCATCATCAGGCCGGTCTCGTCGGCCACCTGCATCCGCCACGGCTGGGTGTGGACCCGTGGCTTCTGGTGATCCTGGACGGTGACTTCGAAGGTCATGATCTCGCCGTCGCGGGCGGCCGACAGCACGGCCGGGGTGCGCCGCACGACCGAATGCGGCTTCAGCCACAGCACGTCGCGCACCTTCGGGCCCGCCACGCGCTCCAGCAGCGGCGCGACCCGCGGCCCCACCCCCTTCAGGGTGGTGACGGGCGCAAACAGCGAAAACAGAATCTCCGGCCGCATCTCGCAAGCATAGCCTTCCGGCGCGAGCCTGCGCATCATGGGGCATAGTCGGGCGACCGGCGGCGAATCGGGGTGGAGAGACCAATGCGTGCAGGGATGTGGATGACGGTGGCGGCGGCCGCCCTGGTCATGGCCGGCTGCGGCGCGGGGGCCGGCGGCGACGTGGTGGCCAAGGTCGGCGCCGAAAAGATCACCAAGGCGCAGCTCGACGCCGAACTCACCCTCAGCGGCGCCGCCGATCCGACGAACCCGGCCGTCCGCAAGGCGATGCTGGAGCAGATCGTCGCGCGCAAGCTGCTGGCGCAGGAAGCCCGCGCCGAGAAGCTCGACAAGTCGGCGGAGGCGGCGGCCCTGCGGATCGCGGCGATCGAGACCTATGAGGCGAACCTCGAACGCAGCGCGATGATGTCGACGGTCCCCAAGCCGACCGACGCCGACGCCACGACGTTCATCCAGGCGCACCCGGAGATGTTCGGCGAGCGGACGGGCTATGTGATCGAGCGGCTGAACGTGGTCACCAAGGCCGATCCGGCCCTTGTCCAGGCCCTGGAGCCCGCCAAGACGCTGGAGGCCGTCGAGTCGGTGCTGACCCAGCGTGGGATCGCCTACACGCGCTCGGTCAGTCAGGTCGACACGCTGCAGGCCGCGCCCCAGTTGACCGCCACGCTGCGCCGGCTGCAGCCGGGCGAGCCCTTCGTGGTGCCGGAGCCGAACGGCTTCACCGTCGGGCGGGTCCGGGACAGCAAGGTGCAGCCCCTGGCGGGACCGGCCGCGGTCCGCGTCGCGAGCGAGATCGTCTACAGCCAGCGCCAGACGACGAAGATGAAGGAGCGGCTGGACGCGCTGAAGGCGAAGAAGGTCACCTACGTCGACGGCAGCGTCGCCGACCCCGAGAAGCCGGCCGCGGCGGCCGACAAGAAGTAGGCGTCAGCCGGCCGTTCGGCCGCGCTCCATCCACGCCTTGAGGGCCGGCTCCAGGCGCGCGCCGTTCAGCGCTTCATAGAGCGCCTGGTTTTCGGCGTTCAGGGCGTCGCGCCACGCGTCGAGGCGGCCTTCGCGGAAGAAGTCCGCGTTGCGGATCCAGTTGCCGCGATGTGCGCCGGGCGCGTGCGCGTCGGCGGCGGCCTTCATCTCGGCGAACGAACCCCCGGCGAGGAACGCCGGCCAGCGCGCCTCGTCGACCTCGCGGCCGAGGAAGGCGGCCAGCGTGCGCAACTCGCCGTCCAGGTCGATGCTGAGGTCGCGATAGTGGGTGTAGTGGACGTTCGCGAGGTCGCGCCACGCCCACCAGCTTTCGGTGAACCAGACGACCGACTGGAACGGGGCGCCGTCGTACATCCACGGGAACGCGCCTTCGGTGGCCCAGCGCGGAAAGATGGCGTTCGGATCGAGCCGCGCGCCCTGCGGTACGCCGCTTCGCGCCACATCGCGGCTGTTGCGCACGTGATCGAGCATCGACAGGAAGGCGTCGCGCGGGTCGCGCCCGCAGAAGACGTAGCGGACCTGCGGATACCAGGGGAGTCCGTCGCCGGGCGTGTGGGTCTTGATGAGCCTGGGCCCGGGCGCGGCGTCCAGCTCCGCGATGAGGCCGTCCAGCGGGGCCGCCGTCAGATCGAGCCAGGGCGCCATGCGGCTGAGCGGGCGGGGCAGGGCCGGGCTGTCGTGGAGGAGCATCGCGCAGAGCTTGGCCGTCCACGTCGTCCCGCACTTGGGCGGCGCAACCACCACCACGTCGCCCGCCCGCGGACGGAACGCGGCCCAGCGCGCGTTGTCGAACACCGCGTTGCGGTAGTGACGCAGAGGCAGGCTGGGCGGCGGCATCGGCCCCATGACTGGCGGGGAACGCACCGTGTCGCAAGTCCGCGCGGTTCCGGGGTGGCGCGCCACCCGCGCGGGCTCTATATGCCGCACTCCCGAATGACGACCGACGAAGCACGGCTGAAGAAACTGAAGCTGCGCGCCTGGCGACGCGGCTTCAAGGAAGCGGACCTCATTCTGGGGCCGTTCGCGGACAAGCACGTCTCGACCTTCGGCGAAGCCGAGCTCGACTGGTTCGAACGCCTGCTGGAGCAGCCCGACCAGGACGTCTACGCCTGGATCCTGGAGCGGCAGGAGACCCCCGCCGAATTCCAGGGGCCTCTGATGAGCCTTCTCAGGGCCTTCCGGGACGAAGCCTACAAGGTCTCCGGGCCCGGGGGCTCGCTCCATGGCTGACGGCAACCGGCCCCAGGCGAACATGCGCCGGGTGGCCGACGATCCCGGCCGCCTCGACCTGGTCGGCGCGCCGGAGGGCTTCGACGCCCTGGTCATGGCCGACCTCATCAAGGCGCGGAAGGGCCTCTCCGTCTTCGTGGCGCGGGATGCCGGCCGTCTGTCGGCCTTCGTCGACGCCTTCGCCTTCTTCGGCCAGGGGGTGGAGGTCCTGACCTTCCCGGCATGGGACTGCCTGCCTTACGACCGCGTCGGTCCGTCGGCGGGCGTCGCGGCCCAGCGCATGGCCACGCTCTGCCGGCTGGCCGAAGGCCTGGACGACAAGCCGCGGCTTCTGGTCACGACCGTGCCGGCGCTGTTGCAGCGCGTGCCGCCCAAGGCCGCCATCAAGCGGGGCAGCTATTCGGCCAGGACCGGCAACAGCGTCGATATCGCCGAGGTCGAGCGCTACTTCGCCGTCAACGGCTATAGCCGGGCCTCCACCGTCTCCGAGAAGGGCGAGTTCGCCATCCGCGGCGGGGTGATCGACGTCTTCCCGCCCGGATCGGAGGAGCCGGTGCGCCTGGACCTGTTCGGCGACACCCTGGAGAGCATCCGCGGCTTCGATCCCGAGACCCAGCGCTCGACGCGTCAACTGAAGGAGGTCTCGCTGCTGCCTGTCAGCGAGGCGCTGCTCGACAAGGACGCGATCAGCCGCTTCCGCACGGGCTATCTCGAGACGTTCGGCGCGCCGGGTGGCGACCCCCTGTACGAGGCCGTCTCGGAGGGTGGCCGGCGGGCGGGAATGGAGCACTACCTGCCGCTGTTCTACGCGGATATGGCGACCCTCTTCGACTACCTCCCGGCGGGCGCCGCGGTGGCGCTGGACCATCTGGCCCGCGACGCCCGCGACGAACGGCGCGCGATGATCGAGGACGCGTTCGACGCCCGTAACGCCGCCGACCGCAAGGGCCAGTACCGTCCGCTCGAGCCTTCGCGCCTGTATCTCGACGCCGGGGCGTGGGACGAGCAGCTCAGGGTGCGGCCGACCCGCCGGTTCTCCGCCTTCAACGAGGCCGAGGGCGAGGCGGTCATCGACATGGGGGCCCGCGCCGGGCGCAACTTCTCGGCCGAACGGAAACTGGACTCGGTCAACCTCTTCGAGGCGACCGTCGACCACGCCGACAAGCTGGCGGCCGCAGGCAAGCGGGTGCTGTTCGCCTCGTGGTCGGAAGGCTCGTCCGACCGCCTCAGCCACATGCTGGCCGATCACGGCCTGAAGAAGCTGCCGCTCGCCGCGTACTGGGACGCCGCCCGCGCGGCCGATCCGAAGACGCCGCAGCGCGTGGTTCTGCCGCTGGACGCCGGATTCGAGACCGAGAGCCTGGCGGTGATCTCGGAGACCGACATCCTGGGCGACCGGCTCGCGCGGCCGCGCAAGCGCCGGCGTGCGTCGAACTTCCTGGCGGAGGCTTCCGCGCTGACGCCCGGAGACCTCGTCGTCCACATCGACCACGGCATCGCCCGCTACGAGGGGTTGAAGACCCTCGATGTCCAGGGCGCGCCGCACGACACGCTGGAACTGCAGTACGGCGGGGAGGCGAAGCTCTACCTGCCCGTCGAGAACATCGACCTGCTGACACGCTACGGCGCCGACAGCGAGGGCGTGCAACTCGATCGCCTCGGCGGCGCGGCCTGGCAGGCGCGCAAGGCCCGCGCCAAGGAACGCCTGCGCGAGATGGCCGACGGCCTGATCCGCATCGCGGCCGAGCGCGCGATGAAGCAGACCGACCCCGTCGAGCCGCCCAGCGGCCTCTTCGACGAGTTCTGCGCCCGCTTCCCCTACGAGGAGACGGACGACCAGCTCCACGCCATCGGCGACGTGCTGGAGGACCTGGGCGCGGGCCGACCGATGGACCGCCTCATCTGCGGCGACGTCGGCTTCGGCAAGACAGAGGTGGCGCTCCGGGCGGCCTTCGTCGTGGCCATGAGCGGCCAGCAGGTGGCGGTGGTCGCGCCGACGACCCTGCTCGCGCGCCAGCACTACAAGACCTTCACCGAGCGCTTCGAAGGCTGGCCCGTGCGTGTGCGCCGCCTCTCGCGCCTGGTGAGCGCCAAGGAGGCGGCCGAGACGCGCGACGGTCTGGCGAGCGGCGAGGTGGAGATCGTCGTCGGCACCCACGCCGTGCTCTCGAAGCAGGTCAGCTTCAGGAACCTGGGCCTCGTGATCGTCGACGAGGAGCAGCACTTCGGCGTCAAGCACAAGGAGAAGCTCAAGGAGCTTCGCGCCGACGTGCATATGCTGACGCTGACCGCCACGCCGATCCCGCGGACGCTGCAGATGTCGCTGAGCGGCATCCGGGAGATGTCGATCATCGCCACGCCGCCGGTCGACCGCCTGGCGGTGCGCACCTACATCACGCCCTGGGACCCGGTCGTCGTCCGCGAGGCCCTGCTGCGGGAAAAGTACCGCGGCGGCCAGGCCTATTTCGTGGCGCCGCGCATCTCCGATCTGCCCGACCTGGAACGATTCCTGCGCGAGCAGGTCCCCGAGGTGAAGTTCGTGGTGGGTCACGGCCAGATGGCGCCGACCCAGCTCGAGGAGGTGATGAGCGCCTTCTACGACGGCCGCTACGACGTCCTGCTGTCGACCACGATCGTGGAGAGCGGCCTCGACATCCCGACCGCCAACACCATGGTCATCCACCGCGCCGACATGTTCGGCCTGGCGCAGATGTATCAGCTTCGAGGCCGCGTCGGCCGGTCGAAAGCCCGCGCCTATGCCTACCTGACCACGCCGGCCGAGAAGCAGATCACCCTGTCGGCGGAGAAGCGCTTGAAGGTGCTGCAGTCGCTGGACAGCCTGGGCGCCGGCTTCCAGCTCGCCAGCCACGATCTGGACCAGCGCGGCGGCGGCAACCTGCTGGGCGAGGAGCAGTCGGGCCACATCCGCGAGATCGGCGTCGAACTCTACCAGCAGATGCTCGAGGATGCGGTGGGCGAGTTGAAGGCGCGCGGCGGCGCCGAGGACGCGCCGGACCGCGGGTGGTCGCCGCAGATCAATACCGGCGCCGCCGTCCTCATCCCGGAGGAGTACGTGCCGGACCTCAACGTGCGGCTGGCGCTCTACCGCCGCATCTCCGACGCCGAGAAGGCGCAGGACCGCGAGGCCCTGGCTGCGGAGCTGATCGACCGCTTCGGCCCGTTGCCGCCCGAGGCCGACCAGCTTCTGAAGGTCGTCGCCATCAAAGGACTGTGCCGCGAGGCCAACGTCGCCAAGATCGACGTGGGTCCGAAGGGCGCGGTGGTGAGCTTCCGCAACGACTTCTTCAAGAACCCGGGCAACCTTGTCGCGTTCGTCGCCCGGAACCAGATCGCCTGGCGCGTGCGGCCCGACAACAAGGTCGTCGTGAAGGGCGAGTGGGAGACGCCCAAGCAGCGCCTCGACGCCGCCGAGAAGGTCCTGGCCGAGCTTGCCCGGCTGGCGGCCTGAGAAGGAGTATCCGCTTGCAAAGAACCGCCCTGATCCTCGCCGCCGCCGCGGCCCTTTGCGCGCCGGCCGCGCCCGCCGCCGCGCAGAGCCCAGCCGATTCCGCCGACGTCCGTTGCCTGATGGTCCTCCAGGTGGTCGGCCGCGACCCGAAGCAGGCGGAGCAGGCGGCCAAGGGGATCTTCTTCTACCTGGGGCGCCTGTCGGCGCGAGGTCCGGTGTCGCGGCTGGAACCCTTGCTCAAGGCCGAGGCGATGAAGCTGACCCCGGCCCAGGGGCAGGTCGAACTGACGCGCTGCGGCGGCGAACTCAACGGCCGTGGCGGCGAGTTGCAGGCCGTCAACAGGCGCCTGGCGGCGTCGGTGGCGCCCAAGCCGCCGCCGGCGAAGAAGTAGCCCGATGCGCGCCCTGATCCCGATCGCCGCCGCCGCCGCGGTGGCGCTTCCGGCGGCGCCCGCGGCAGCCGACGCCGTCACGGACAAGGCCGACGTGCGCTGCATGCTCGTCCTGCGCTTCGCCGCGCGCGACCCCAAGGCCCGGGAGATGGCGGTGCGCGGCGCGCACTACTACATGGGCCGCCTCGCCGCCCGGGGGCCCGTCGCGCGGCTCGAGCCGGTCATCGTCGGCGAGGGCCGCGCGATGAACAGCGCCGCCGCCGCGCAGGCCGAATTCCAGCGCTGCGCCGGGGAGTTGCAGAAGAACCAGACCGAGTTCCAGGCGCTGGATCAGAAGCTCGCGGGCGAAAACCCGGCCGCGCCGGCCTCGGGCGAGCCCTCCAAGGCCGCAGGACCGGCGAACGAGGTGGATTCCTCTCAGGCCATCGAACCGCCGAAGGACGCGGAGCCGCGGTAACGCCGGCTGGCGACGACACGGAGTTCGGCGCATGCTGCCCTGGGGAACGCTCCAGGGGGCTGGAACAATGAAACGCTTGATCCTGGCGGGCCTGCTCGCCGCTGTGTCCACGTCCGCGCGGGCCGACGACGACGCGATCCGCGACGCCAACCGGCAGGACGTGCGCTGCGTCCTGGCCATGAGCGTCATGGCCCGCAACGAGACCTACAAGCAGTGGGGCACGTTCGGCGTGTTCTTCTACGCGGGCCGGATCGAGGGCCGCGATCCGGGCTTCAGCCTGTCGGACGCGGTCAAGCGCGAGGTGCGCCTCATCCGGCCGGACGAGTACAACGCCGAGATCAAGCGGTGCAGCGATCTGCTGGCCGACCGCAGCCGCGCCTACGAGGCGATGAAGCCGCCGGCGCCTCGGGGCTCCGGTCGTTAGGTCGTCAGGCGGCGCGCGCCTCGGCGAGCAGCTTGCGGGCGCGGATCAGCCACTCGATCCGCTGGGCCGACACCACGCCGACGGCCAGCAGCAGGAAGCTGTCGGTCAGTTCGGCGGCGGTCACATGCATGGCCGTGGCCGCGCCGCCGGCCATGACGCTGCGCAGCACGTAGCGCAGGGCGAAGATGCTCAGGATCAGCAGCATGCCCCACGGCGACACCTTGCTCGTGATCACATGGGTCGCCGGGTCGATCGTGAAGGTCGAGGCGCGGGCGCGCCACCAGCCGAGGAAGCCGCCCAGGGAAAGCGCGACGATGTCCATACCCAGGCCGAAGGGGCCCGGCGGCGGATTGGCGCTGAACGCCAGCACGGTCATCAGCATGACGATCGCCGGGGCGATCCAGAGCCGCTCGATCCGGATGCGGCGCTCGCGCGAGTTGCGCAGGATCACGAGCCCGAGCACCACCAGGGGGATCAGGTAGGTGAGGTAGGCCGGCGCTCCGCCGCCCGCGGGGATGTGAGCCATCAGCTCGCCTTCAGCGTCGCGGCCATCGCAGCCGCCTGCTCCAGGGCGTAGCCCACGTTCTCGGGCGACGCCACCTCGGCGACCCCCAGGTCGAATTCGACGACGAACGGCGTGGCGCCCTGGCCGGCCTCGAAGGCGGTGCAACCGATGACGGCGGCGATCCGCTCGCCCGCCGCGCGGGCCGCCGCGAGCGGCGTGGCGGGGAGCGCCAGGGCGAAGACCTCCGGCGCGAGACGGGCGGCGGTGTCTTCCACGCGCACCAGCCGGCCGATCATCGAACCGATCTGCGGGACGGCGCGGGCCACCCATCCGCCGGCGCGCGGAGCCTTCAGGTCGGCCTTCTCCGAGACCTTCAGCATGCAGACGCTCAGCGGCCTGTTGCGGTCCCTGGCGCTCTTGGCCAGACGCATGACGTGGCTGGCGAAGAGATCGCGGGTGAACAGACCGGTGGCCGCGTCCATGAGGCCCGAGCTGCGCGCCTGGTCGAGGGCGTGGCGCACCGATTTCTGGCGGCGGTAGGCGCGGGCGAGTTCGACGACGCGCAGGGCCGTCTCGTTCTCGGGCGTCTCGGGCGAGGCCACGTCGGAAATGCCGCGATGATAGGCTTCCGACGCCGTCACGGCAGAGTCGGCGCGCATGTAGAGCAGGGCGGGCGTGTGGTAGAGGCGGGTGTTCCGGCGCAGGCCCGCTGCGATCGAGAGCGCCTCGTGCGGATTGTCGCCCGCCCACAGCACCACGGCGTCGAACGCCTTCTCATGCAGATAGTCGAAAGCCGTGAAGGCCGTGAAGGCGCCCGTCACCTCGGCCCCGTTGCGTTGCAAGGCGTTCGAAAGCGCCAGGAACTGCGGGGCAGGCTCACCGATCGCCAGCACGCGGTAAGGCGACTTATCGTTCTCGGGGGCCTCGAGCAGATGGCCGCGCTCGGAGAACGTCTCGACGCGGACCTCGAACTCCTCCTCGGCGACGGCGGTGCGCACCAGGGTCTCGAGGCGCATGGCCGCCTGGGCCGGATGCAGCGGGCTGGCCAGCACGAGGTCGAGGCCGCGTTCCTTCTGGAAGGGATCGGGAGCGCCCATGGCCATGACCGGCAGGCGGCGGGGCGCGCACGCGGCGCGCAGACGGCCGGCCAGGCCCTCGATCTCGCCGTCGAACGCCGCCAGGTCGACGATCGCCGCCTGGATCTGCAGGTCTGCGAGGGCGAGGCACGCCGCAGCTTCGCTGCGCGCGGTGACCGTGCGCCAGCCCAGCCGGTCCAGCCCCTCAGCGAGGGGGCCGGCGGTGGAATCGTCTCGCGCGACGATCAGAACTCGCGCTTGGACCCCTGCCGTCATATCCCCGTCCAACATCAGCCCCGTTCTGTTTAAGTGCGGAATCACAGGGCCGGAAGGTTGTCCCATACCCGATCGCAGGTTGCGGAAGGGTTAGTTGTCGCACGTGGAGGGGGAATTCGCTGTGGATCTGAGCGGGCAGGTAGCGGTCGTCACGGGCGCAAGCGGCGGGTTGGGCGAACATTTCGCGCGCGTTCTGGCGAGAAACGGCGCAGCGGTGGCCCTCACCGCGCGGCGCGTGGACAGGATCGAGGCGCTGGCGGCGGAGTTGCGGGCCGGCGGCGCGAGGGCGCTGGCGCTGGCCCTGGACGTCGCCGAGGCCGAGGCGATCGGGCCGGCGCTGGACCGGGTGGCCGAGGACCTCGGGCCGGTCGGCATCCTCGTGAACAACGCGGGAGTCGGCGGCGAGGGCCTGGCCCTGGACGTCTCCATCGAAACCTTCGACCAGACCTTCGCCGTCAACGTCCGTGGGACCTTCTTCGCGGCGCGCGAGGCGGCCAGGCGGATGATCGCGGCGAAGATCCCCGGGCGGATCCTGAACATCGCCTCCATTGCCAGTCACACCGTGCTGCCGGGTCTCTCCGCCTACTGCGGGTCGAAGGCGGCGGTGGCGATGCTGACCAAGTCGATGGCGCGCGAGTGGGCGCGGCCGGGGATCGCGGTCAACGCGCTGTGTCCCGGCTACATCGAAACCGGCATCAACGACTTCTGGTGGCCGACAGAGGGCGGGCAGAAGCAACTGAAGGGGTTCCCGCGCCGGCGGCTGATGGACGCGAGCGACCTGGACGAGGCGTTCCTGATGCTGGTGGGCCCGGCCGCCAGCGCCATCACCGGCTCGATCATCACCATCGACGACGGCCAGTCGCTGCCCGGGGGCGGGTAGAGGCGGAGCCGGCGTCAGGCCCCACTCACGCGGGTCTCTGCGCCTTCACAGTCGCGTAGCTTTGCAACCTGCACGCCGTGCTGCTCGCGCGGCGGCTGGGTGAACGTGAGGCCCGCGGCGCTCTTCTCCGCGTAGAAGGCGGCGAGGTCGTCGACGCCGAAGCCGACCTCGACGTGGCCGGCGGGCTTTTCGGGCGTTGCGGGATGTAGCGCCAGCGTGGTCTCGCCGGTGGCCATCTCGGTCCAGAACGGAGTCGCGAACTTCACGGCCAGGCCCAGCCTGTCCCGGTGGAAGGCGACCGCGACGTCCATGTCGGCCACGAACTTGATGACGTAGGTCAGGCGCGTTCCCATGCTCGTCTCCTCGGTGACCTACCGACGTTACGCCTCCCTGCCGGCGCCGCCTATGATGTTGGCTGACCGAGGGGCAAGGCGCTTAGATCGCCGCAAATCCAGGGAGACACGCATGCGCCAGGGTCCGCTCACCGGCCTCAAGATCGTAGAATTCGCCGGCATCGGGCCGGGTCCGTTCTGCGGCATGCTGCTGAGCGACCTCGGCGCCGACGTGGTCCGGATCGACCGCAAGGGCCCGGGGCGCGGCTCGCCCACCGACGTCACCGGCCGCGGCCGCCGCTCCATCGCGCTGGACCTGAAGTCGCCGGCCGCCATCGAGGCCTGCCTGAAGCTGGTGGAACAGGCCGACGTGCTGTTCGAAGGCTTCCGCCCCGGCGTCATGGAGCGCCTCGGCCTTGGGCCCGACGTGGTGCTGAAGCGCAATCCCAAGATCGTCTACGGCCGCATGACCGGGTGGGGCCAGACCGGGCCCTACAGCCAGGCGGCGGGCCACGACATGAACTACATCGCCATCACCGGCGCGCTGCACGCCATCGGCACCAAGGACAAGCCGGTTCCGCCGCTGAACCTCGTCGGCGACTTCGGGGGCGGGGCGCTCTACCTCGCCTTCGGCCTGCTGGCGGGCGTCATCCAGGCGCGCGAGACCGGCAAGGGCCAGGTGGTCGACGTGGCCATGAGCGACGGCGCCGCCAGCCTGATGTCCATGTTCTACGGCATGAAGGCCGCCGGGATCATGAAGGAGGAGCGCCGCGCCAACATGCTCGACGGCGGCGCGCACTTCTACGACACCTACGAGTGCAGCGACGGCAAGTGGATCTCGATCGGCTCCATCGAGCCGCAGTTCTACGCGCTGCTGCTGGAGAAGACCGGCATCGACGATCCGGACTTCCAGCGTCAGCACGACCGCGCGATCTGGCCCGACCTGCGCGAGAAGCTCGCCAGCGTCATCAGGACCAAGACGCGCGACGAGTGGACAGCGATCATGGGCGCGACCGATGTCTGCTTCGGCCCCGTGCTCGATCTCGACGAGGCGCCGAAGCACCCACACAACAAGGCCCGCGAGACCTTCGTCGAGGTCGCCGGCGTGGTGCAGCCGGCGCCCGCGCCGCGCTTTTCGGCGACGCCCGGCAAGATCCAGGGCCCGCCGCCCGCCATCGGCGCGCATACCGAAGCGGCGCTGAAGGACTGGGGCTTCTCGGACGTCGAGATCGCCGCCCTGGCGTGACGCCGTAAGCTGAACGGTAACAGCACGTTACCTGAAAGCGCCGTTCAGATTGGGTTCAGCCGGGTCCCGGCATCTTGGCGCTCGGATCGGTCGTCGCGCTCTCCCGTCCCTCGAAGCGGCGGACGGTCCGGATGGAACGACACGCCCATCGGCGGCGCGCCACCTACTAACCCGGGTGGCGCGCCGTTATCATTGGGGCCTGCACTTGCCGGACCCTGAGTCGACCGATAACGGCGCGGCCATGACCCCGATCGAGATGATCCGCCGGATACGTGCCCGGGACCTGGACCCGATCCACGCAGCGCGTGTGATCCTGGTCGTGCTCGGCAAGGCGCTGTCGCGCATGTGGGGTCGCGACGTGATGCTCTACACGGGCGGCGTCTCGTTCTTCGTGATGCTGGCGATCTTCCCGGCCATCGCCATCGTGATGGGCCTCTACAGCATGCTCTCCGACCCGGCACGGGTGGCGGCGCAGGGCGAGCAACTCGCCCGGGTGATGCCGGAAGCGGCGCGAATGATCTTCCAGAGCGAACTGGTCCGGCTGTCGCGGGCGCCGATCGACACCGTCTCGACCCAGAGCACCATCGCCCTGCTGGTCGGCGGTTACGCCAGCCACCGCGGCTTCAAGGCGCTGCTGGCGGGCCTCTCGTTCATCCACGACGAACAGCGGCAGCGCGGCTTCCTGAGCTTCAACCTGCTGGCGCTGGCGGTGCTGTTCGCGGCCCTCGGCGCGCTGGGCCTGCTGTCGGTCGTCTTCTTCGCGTTCCGTATCCTGGGCGAGACCCTGGACCTCCGCCCCCTGCGCGGCGTGCTCTGGCTCTACAGCGAGTGGACCTGGGCGAGCGCCGGCATGGCGCTCGCCATGGCGCTCATCTACCGCTGGGCGATGTCGCGCGATCCGGTGGACTGGCGGGCGTCCTTCATCGGCGGCGCGGCGGCCTCGGGGCTCTGCATCTTCGCCTCCTGGGCGCTCGGGATCTACGTGGAGCAGATCGCGGCGCTGGGCGCGACCTACGGCTCGATCGCGACTGTCGTGATCTTCCTGATCTGGCTTAGCTGGAACGTGAACGCCGTCTTCTTCGGCGGAGCCCTGGCCACCGAGGTGGAGCTGGCGCTGCACCGCCGGCGCGTGCCGCTCGCCTCGGAGGTCGGCGGCCTGCAGGCGCGCGACTAAGGCTTGGCGACCAGGAAGCTCAGCGCGCCGCCATCTTCCGATTGCTCGACCACCGCCGCTCCGACCTGGCCCGCGAAGTGCGGCACGTCGATCCGCGCCATGGGGTCGTCCGCCAGGAGGCGGACCCGCGCGCCCGCCGGCGCCCTCTCCAGTGCGCGGCGCAGCCGCAGCGTCGGCACCGGACAGCGGTGGCCGCGCGCATCGACGACGATCTCGTCCGAACCCATCGCGCGGCCTTACACCAGCCGCGCGGCCTTGCCCAACCCAAGCCCCGCCGCCGCGGATGACGCCGCCGCCCGGCGCGGTCTAGGATCCGGACAGGATGAGCCAGGATGCCGCCACCGTCGTCGCCGTGAGCCGCAAGACCGGCCACGGCGTCGACAAGCCGAACCAGTTGGCGATCCGCCTCGTCGCCGGCCATGGAGTCGAGGGCGACGCGCACTTCGGCGAGACGGTGAAGCACCGAAGCCGTGTCCGGCAGAACCCGCACCAGCCCAATCTGCGCCAGGTCCACCTGATCCACGCCGAGTTGCACGACGAACTGGCCGCCAGGGGGTTCCGCCTGACGCCGGGCCTGATGGGCGAGAACGTCACCACCCGTGGCATCGACCTCCTGGGACTGCCGACCGGCGCCCGCCTGCGGCTCGGGGAGACCGCGCTGGTCGAGGTGACGGGCCTGCGAAATCCCTGCGTCCAGCTCGAAGGCCTGCACCCCGGTCTGATGGCGGCCTGCCTGGCGCGGGGTCCCGACGGTGAACCGGTCCGAAAGGCCGGCGTCATGGCCGTGGTGCTGCAGGGCGGGGAGGTGAGGGCAGGCGACCTGGTTGCGGTGGTGGCTCGGCCCGGATTGCACCGCCCGCTGAAACCCGTCTGACGGCGCAAGCAGGGCGGCGGGCCGGAGACCGCCGCCCTGCCGCCGTCGCCGGCGTCCAGGGGATGAACGCGCCCTAGCGGGACAGGTGCAGGGCGGCGATCTGCCCGGCGATGCTCTGGAAGACCGCGGTGAGGTTGGTCGAGTTGTGGACGTCGTAGAAATAGTCGGCGGCCGTGGCGCAGTTCTTGAGGAGCGTCGACGTGCCCGAGCTCACCTCCACGCGGATCGTGTAGATCTCGATGTCCTTGGCCTTGATGTTCTCGCACAGCAGCGACAGGCGGGAATCCAGCGCCGCGGTCCGCTCGCTGCTGCTCGCCCCCTGCGGCAGCGGCGTGTTGTTCGCCCGCAGCACCCGGCCCTGCCAGATGTAGCCGGTGCCGGCGTAGGTGCCGTTGTTGGGGGTGTCGCGCGAGTCCATCGTGTTCTCGCCGTCGGTCATCAGGATGATGATCTTCTTGTACTTGTCCGTGCCGTAGGCGACGCCGTCCGAGAACGGGGCCCAGGGCGTCAGCGTGTTCCAGCCCCACATCAGGCCGATCGGGATGTTGGTGTTGCCTGCGGCGTTCAGGTTGGTGATCGCGGTCCGCAGGCCGCTGAAGTCCGTCGTCAGGCGCATGAGCTTCTGCAGCTCGCAGCCCTTGTTGGGGCCGAAGGTCGTGGACATGCTGCCCTTCTTCGAGCCCGAATACTTGGTGATCATGCCCTGGCGGACCCGCCAGTTGCTGTTCGACGTGCCGTCGGAGACGTAGTCGTTCTCATAGTCGTCGCCGTAGCCCGTGGTGCGCGAGTCCGGCTCGTCCACCGCGAAGAACGGCGTGTAGAGCGTCACCGGGTTGCCGGTCGTGGGGGCCGTGTCCTGGACGTCGTAGGGCGCCTTGCGCATCTCGACGCATCCACGCCAACTGGTGCTCAGGTTGCTCAGCATCGTGAAGCGATTGGCGTGCTGGGTGCCGCTGGAGGTCGTGAAGATCTGGTCGTTGACCGGCGAGTCGCCGTTCTGATCGATCCAGACCGAGTTGCGGTAGGTCGTGCCGTCCAGCCGCACCGAGTTCGAGAACGGAACCAGAGAGATCCGCACCGCGTCGGGTTCGGTCGACTTCCCGGCGGCCTCCTCCATCTTGGTGACGAAATCCTTGGCCGCCTTCTTCAGGTCGGCGAGCTTGCTGCCCTCGGTCATCGAGCCGGTGTTGTCGAGCACCAGGGCGATCTCGACCTTCATCTCGGCGCGGACCACCTCGCTCGACGCGCCGACGTGCATGGCGCCGTCGTTC